>CAYUFW010000290.1:0-10827 GCA_964443915.1 uncultured Pirellulaceae bacterium | reverse complement strand
ACAATCCCGCCAGGGCCGGAAGGTCGGCTTCCGTGAGTCTTCCGATTTCCACGCCTTCGCCTCTACAGTGACCGCGAGGTCTCATTCCCCTTCTCGCCACCACCGCACACTGGCGACATCCTTGGTGGCGTCGTTCACCGCGGCGCCCGTGAGAAGATCTTCTGGAAACCAGCCGACTACGAGGCGTTCGAGAACGTCTTGCAGGAAGCAGGGGAGAGGGGCCCGATGCGGCTGTTGTGCTATTGCATCATGCCGAATCACTGGCATCTGGTCGTGTCGCCGGAGCACGACGGGGACCTGGCGGCCTTCCTGCAACGCCTCACGATTACGCACGTGGGGCGTTGGCAGGAGCACCGAGCGTGGCGAGGAAGTCGTGAACTGCCGAGTTGACGGTCTGCGGCTGCTCGACGGGAGACATGTGTCCCGCTGCGGCGATCTCGACGAATCGTGCCTGCGGCAGCCGCTGGGCGATGCCTCGCATTTCCTCGACGGTCGAGATGGCGTCGTCGCGTCCGCAGACAACCAGCGCGGGCACGTCGATTTGCGGCAGCAAGTCGGATGCGCCCTGGCGAGCGGCCATGCCCCGCAAAGCGGCCGCGACGCCCTGGGGCGATGCGGCCAGCATCACGCGCCGGGTGGCTTCGACAAGCTCCGGACGCTGCTGACGGGTTTCCGCGGCGAAGAGCTTGTCCAGCATGCCCTCGGCTAAGAACCCGACGCCGTCCTCGAGGACGCGCCTGGCGTTGGTCAGCCGCGTCTCCGCCGCCATCGGGGCATCGGCTGCCGCGCGCGTATCACACAAGATTAGTGCCCGCAGCCGCGCCCGGTGGCGGAGAAAGAACTGCCAAGCGATGTAGCCGCCCATCGATAGGCCGCAGAACACGACGGGTTGTGCGACCCCCAGCACGTCCAGCAACGCGGCCAAATCGTCCGCAAAGTCCTCCATCAAGACGATGTCGCCGCCCCCGTCACTTTCGCCGAAACCCCGCAGATCGGGCGCCATGACGCGGGCGCCACGGGACAGCTCCTCGATCTGCGCTCGCCACATCGTGTGGTCCAGAGGAAACCCGTGCACCAACAACAGCGGAGGCCCCATTCAGGTTCACGTTCCGGACTTTCCATTTTCCCATCCGCGGGGACTCCTCTCGAAACGTCCCGGCCCGACCGCCGGGCATTCAACGAACATCGTTCGGTCCACAAGGCGTGATCTCACGGAACGGAGTGAACAGAACGTAGTTTAGGTGGCGGTACAAGGCGTTGGACTGCAGCAGTTCGGTGTGCGTGCCTTCGGCGTGCAGCTGGCCCTGATGGATCAGGAACACGCGTTCCACGGCGCGGAGCGTCGCCAGGCGTGAGGGGATGACGATCAGGGTCCGCCCGCCGCGCAACTGCTGCAACGCCGTGTCGATCGTCTGGGCCTCAGTCTCATCAGCGGCGGCCTGAGGCTCCTGGACGATCAACACGGAGGGGTTGCCGATCGCGGCGCGGGCCAAACCAATCCGAAACGCGACGGTAGCCGGCACACTAGTTCCGCCGGGGCCGACCATCGTGGCGAACCCATCCCGGAGGTCCTTGATCGCCTCGAGGACTTGGCAGAGACGGGCCGCGTCGTCAATCTGATCTTGGGACACGTCGGGCCGAGCACAGCGGATGTTGTCGGCGATCAAGCCCGTGAACAGCATTCCGTCGGCGGCTGCGAAAGCGATTTGCTGCCGTAGCGAACGGATGGTCAGCGAACGCAGGTCGGTTCCGTCGACGAGGATGCGGCCCGCCGCGGGATCGTGGTAGCGCAAGAACAACCCGGCGACGGTTAGCGGCGTATGGCAGTCCGAAGCCACGATCGCGGTCTGCGATCCAGCGGGAATCGCCAGCGACAAATCGGTCAGCAGGGGCCGTCCGGCGTGATCGTTGATGCCGACGCCTTCCCAGCGGATCTCGCGCTCCATGCAGCGGATCTCCAGAGCACCCGCAATCTGTCCCACGCCTGGCGTTCGATCGAGGTACGCGAGAACGTGTTCCGCCGCTTCGTCGGCGCGCGCCGCCAGCGGGATCGCGCGCCGCAGACGGATGATTGGCAGGGCCACGCGAGCCAGGGCCAAGGCCAGCACTCCCAAGCCGGTCGAGGTGGGACGCGGAGAAAGGCCCACAACCAGCAGTAACAACGCCGTGCCGGATCCCAGCAGCCACAGCAGCCACGGCCGTGCCGCGACGCGGGTCGTGACACCTTGACGCATGTCCCGCCGATAGCGGTCGCAGGCCACGCGGAAGGGCTCGTCACTGGCGGGAACCGCCGTCAACCCCTCGACGATGCGGGCCGTCCGAAACGCATCCAGCACGGTTTCCTGACGCATGGCCAACCGCGCGCGGGCGTCGCGGTGGGCGGTGTCCGCCCGTGCTTGCAGCCGCTCGAACAAACGCCACACACAAAGCGCCAGCAGGAGCGTCAGGAGCGTCAGGAAGAAATCGATGCAGGCCGCCAGCGCAAGCAGCAACGCGCCGACCACGAAACTGCGGGGCATGTTGGTCCACCAGGCCGCCAAGCCCTCGCGGACGACCTGGCAATCGTCCAGCACTTGTTGTTCCGACTGCCGCCCCTCCCGCTCGAACCAATCCGGCACACCCAAGCGGCGAACCTGTTCGTAAACGCCGATTTGCAGCTGTCCGACGGTGTCCCAGGCGGCCAGTTCCGCCAGGCGAAAATAGAGCAGCAGCAGCAGCGACTCAGCCGTGGCCAAGATCAGCAGCGCCGCCAACAGGGCCAGCAGACAGTACTCGTAGCGGTCCAACCAACCCCACGGTTGATCCACCCACCCCAGCCAGGCGGCGAAGCTCCAAGTGTCCAGGGGCTGGCCGCCATCGTGGGAGCTGTGGACAAGGTCCAGGATCAGTCCCACGTCTGCCACCAGAAGAACCGTCAGCAGCGCGGAGGCGGAACCGCACAAGTAGATCCACCACCGCCGACGCGGGGCACCGCCGAAACGGGCCGCTTTGCGAAACGACATCCACCGCATCACCACACCTCCACATCAAATGGCCGTGCGTGACTCCCGGATGTGCACCCCTGCCTGCCCGCGCGGCTGGCCTCCGTCGCTCGCCGCCAGGAATCGCGACGTCTTTTCGGAATCTCCGTCCAAATGGCCTTTCGCAAAAAGGGGACAGGACCCTTTTGCCGGAACGGCCCGTAGGGTGCTTCGCACAAAAGGGTCCTGTCCCCTTTTCGCTCAGCCCGCCTGGAACCGTTTCGGAAGAGTGATCGAGTACAGGATGATCACCGCCCCTGTCGCCAGGAAACTCCACGGCATCCACTCCTCGGTCTTGATTTGCTGAGAAGCGGCGGTTGGGTTGTAGAAGTCCATCGCCGCAGAAGCCCTGGATCCCAGAAACGAGTCGGCCAGCACGGCCTCGTCCACGACCAGACATTCCAAGCCCAGAATGCAAAAGGTCACGCCCATCGCCAGGAAGACGGAACGCCACATGATTCGCTCCTCCCACTGCCCTCGCCCCGAGAATTTCCCCTCGCCATTATCGACGCGTCCGTGCCGGCGGCTAGAATGCACTGCCGCCGATTCCGTTCACGACGCCTCGGCCGAGTCGCACATGGGTTTGCTGCCGCACTTTCAACAACAGAATCGTTCCATCCCGCAAGACCCGCACAGCAACAGAAAAGGAGACCCCGCTCCTTTTCGCGGGAGTTTGCTGGTGCTGCTCTGCTTGGTGTCGATCCGGTCCGCACCGGCCGCCGAACCGGCAGTTCGGGCCGCGGAGACGTTGCTGCGCCGCGCCAAGGATGTCTCGAATATCCCCGGCGGCAAGGTGTGGCTGTGCCGCGCGGAGCGAACGTTGCGAGATTGTCTGGCGTCATTGGAGGAAGCCAAACGCCAGGTGATCCAACTGCAAAAATCGCTCGATCAAAGCATCCAACTGAACTATCAGCACTGGGAAACGAACCGGCAAACGATTGCTGCATTGAAAGCCTCCTTGTCGACGACCGCGACGGACGCCCCGGAGCGAAAGCCAATCGAGCAGCAGATTCAGCGGCTCGAAGCCCAAATCATCGCTCCCGAACGACTGGCCGCACAGGCCGACGTCCGCAGGCGTCTGATCCAATTCACCAATGCTCGCAACGGTTTGACCCTGAAGCTGTTGGCGATCCGGCGCTCGGTCGCACAGATGGACGAGGAATACCGGCGTCTGGGGGCGGATTTGGAGGTCCACGCGGCCCTGCAGAGATTGGGCGAGGGACACCGCTTGGGACCGCTGGAGAACTACCGCGCTGAGCAAAGCCGCCTGAGTGAATACGAACGGCTCGTGTTCACGCCGTGGCTGCCGGTCTATTTGCAGAGCGCTCGGGTCCGGGTCGGGGCGATCCTGAACGAAACGACGCCGGTCACGTTCACGTGGCGGCCGGAGAGTGGACCGACCATCCTGACCACGTCGATGATCCAGGCCGCCGGCCTGGCATTGCCCGCGGCCGAAACGGCTGCCCCGCTGCCCGTGGCTCCCGGACGCACGCCCTCGGCGCGGCGCAGCACCGTGCCGGCTCTCCGCTTCGGCCAGGTCGTGCTGCGGGACGTGCCGGTTCAAGTCTTGGGCTCGGAAGGCGAAGACCTGGGGGCGACGATCGGCCCGGATGCCTTCACCGGCCTGGACGTCAAAATCGAACTCGAACTCGAACGTCTGCGGCTGGTGATTCAGGCGAAGTGACTGCCTAGCGGCGTCTTGGATTGCGTGCAAGAGCCGAGGCAGCGGCCTCGCGATGCGCACGGATTGACAAGGGAAGCGGACAAGGGAATGGGGACAAGGGAATGACTGGGAACAGACTCTCGGTCGCTTCATTCCCTTGTCCCCATTCCCTTGTCCTCATCGTCCCGCCCCCATTCCCTCGTCCAGCCACCACACCGACAGTCCCTTGTGGCTCTCCTGCACGGTGGGGACTACACGGTTTTCAGTCCGGCGTCTGCGGCCTGGCAACGCGGGCACCAGTAGGTTGTCCGTCCCAAATCTCCTTGTCGCCGCAGCTGAATCCGCTGGCCGCACTCGAAGCACGGCTTGCCGCTACGGCCGTAGACCCACAACCGCTGCCCGACCAGCGCCGACCTGGTACGGCGCGGATAACCGGTTAAGTTTTTGGCCATCCAGCGTCTGGCCGCTTGGGCGATTTTCAGGATCTGCTCGTCCGACAAGTGGCCGACCGGCGTCAGTGGATTGGTCCGCGTCAGGAACAGGATCTCGGACTTGTAGACGTTGCCGATCCCCGCCACGATCGACTGGTTCATCACCGCTTCGCCGATGGGCGTTGGATCGTGCGCCCGGAAGCGGCGCAGCACCTCTGCCTCGTCGACTTGTTCGGCCAGCAAGTCCGGCCCCAGCCGGGTCAAGTGGACGTACCGCCGCAGTTGATCGGGCGAGAGCAACTGCAGGACCTTGGGCGAGAAACAGATGCAAACGGAATGGGGAACCTCGATTACCAGTGCGGCTTGTCGCCGGTCCTTCCGCCACGGCTCGCCGGGCTGGTACAGATGCCAGGAACCGTGCATCCCCAAGTGGGAGTGGATCACACGGTGGTCGTCCAGGTGCATGAGCAGATGTTTGCCGCGTGCTTCGATTTCGGCAAACGTTCGGCCGACCAAGGAAGCGGCGGGAAAATTCCGATCGCGGGCGCGTGCCGTCTCGATGGTGCGGCCGGCCAGAACCGGCCGCAGGCGTGCCGCCGTACGAAAAATCGTGTCGCCCTCGGGCATGATCGGTCCTTGTCCGTGGGATTGTAGGCCGGGCGGGTGGCGGCCCGCAAGACGGCGTATTTTTCAACCGCATCTGTTCGCCGAACCAAATCCGGCTACGATATTCTTCCGTAGGATGGGTCTCCAGACCCGTCCAGATTCGTCCGTGGGACGTCGCTTTCTCGGACCCTGGATTCTGATCGCCCTGTGAGTCTGTCGCATGCGAATCCTGTTTATTGGTGACATTGTCGGCAAGCCGGGCAGACGGATCATCCGGCAAACGTTGGCTCAACTGCGGGAACGCGAGCAGTTGAATTTCGTCATCGCCAATGCCGAGAACGCGGCCAACGGATCGGGGATCACGGCGGAGATCTTCCAAGAGTTGCTTCACAGCGGGGTGGACTGCCTGACGGCCGGCGACCACATCTACCGCCGCAAGGAGATTTTTTCGACCCTGGAGACGCAACCGCAAATCGTCAAACCGGCCAATTTTCCTCCCACGTCGCCTGGCCGGCCGTGGACCGTCTTGTCGGCCAACAACGGAGTCTCCGTGGGCGTGTTCAGCCTGTTGGGGCGAGTCTACATGCGGCCGGTCGATTGCCCGTTCACGGCAGCCGACCGGGTGCTGGCCGAAATACCCAAGGAGGTCAAGGTCCGGGTCGTGGACTTCCACGCCGAAGCAACCAGCGACAAACAGCTCATGGGGCGGCATCTGGACGGCCGCGTTTCCGCCGTCCTGGGGACCCACACGCACGTCCCCACCGCCGATGAACAGATCCTGCCCGGCGGCACCGCTTTTCAATGCGATGTCGGCATGACCGGGCCGCACGCCAGCATCATCGGCCGCCGGATCGATCGCGTCCTGATGACCACCCTCACCTTTCGGCCCACCGAGTTTGACGTCGCCACGGACGACCTGCGGATTTGCGGGGCCGTGATCGAGGTCTCGCCGCAAACAGGCCTCAGCACGGCGATTCGCCGCATCAAGGTGACGCTCTCGGCGGAGGGGAGCTGGGACGTGATTTGACGGCAGCGAACACAACCCTGTCTTGGAGCGCGGTGCCTTGGAGTGCGGTGCCTTGTCACCGCTTTGGACGGCGGCCTGGTGGGTGCGGCGGATCGGGTTCCGGAGACGTGGCAAGGCGTCAGAACACGAAGCGGCGGTCGTTCCGTCGCCATCGAGCCAAAGCGGCGACAAGGCGCCGCACTCCAAAACTCCCGCCGAAGAGCAAGAAATCCGGCCTTAGTGCGACGAAGACGCCAAAGGACAGACATCGTGGAATTCCAATTAGAAGCTCCTTTCGAGCCGTCCGGCGATCAGCCGCAAGCAATCGCGGCGCTCGTCGAGGGCCTCAACCGCGGCAAGAAGCACCAGGTCTTGATGGGCGTCACCGGGTCCGGCAAGACGTTCACGATGGCCAATGTCATCCAGCAGGTGCAACGGCCGACGATGGTCATCTCGCACAACAAGACGCTCGCCGCCCAGTTGTACGCCGAATTCAAGGAGTTCTTTCCGCGCAACGCGGTACACTACTTTGTCAGCTACTACGACTACTACCAACCCGAGGCGTACATCCCGCAGCGGGACATCTACATCGAAAAAGACGCCTCGATCAACGAGGAGATCGATCGCTTGCGGCTGGCCGCGACCAGCGCGCTGGTCAGCCGCCGCGACGCGATCATCGTGGCCAGCGTCTCCAGCATCTACGGTTTGGGCTCGCCCGAAGATTACCGCCAGATGATGGTCGCCCTGCGCCGCGGACTGACGATCGACCGCGACGAGGTGCTGACCAAGCTGGTGAACATCCAATACGACCGCAACGACGTCAGCTTCGAGCGCGGCAAGTTCCGGGTGCGCGGCGATTGCGTCGAGGTCTGGCCGGCGTACGAAGAATTCGCCTTCCGCGTGGAATTCTGGGGCGACGAAGTCGACCAGTTGTCGATCATCAATCCCACCAGCGGCGAGACGATCCTGGCGCAGGACGAGATGTTCATCTACCCGGCCAAACACTTCGTGATGCCCGAAGAACGCATGGCCCAGGCCCTGGAGGCGATTCGCGAAGAACTCGACCAGCGGCTGCAGACGTTCCGGGACGAAGGCAAACTGCTGGAAGCCCAGCGGCTGAGCGCCCGCACGCGGTTCGACCTGGAAATGCTGGCCGAAGTCGGCCACTGTCCGGGCATCGAAAACTACAGCCGCCACCTGTCCGGCCGGAACGAAGGGGAAAAGCCGGACACGCTGTACGACTTCTTTCCCAAGGATTTCCTCCTGTTCGTCGATGAATCGCACGTCAGCGTGCCGCAGATCGGAGCGATGTACGCGGGCGACCGCAATCGGAAACAGACGCTGGTCGAGCACGGCTTCCGGCTGCCCAGCGCGCTGGACAACCGGCCCATGCGATTCGACGAGTGGGAACGGATGGTCCACCAGGCCGTCTTCGTTTCGGCCACGCCCGGACCGTACGAACTGAAGCAGACTGGCGGCGAAGTGATCGAACAAGTGATCCGGCCCACCGGCCTGCTGGACCCGGAATTGGAGGTCGCTCCGGCCCGCGGCCAGGTTCCGCACCTGCTGGAGCAGATCCGCCAGCGGGCGCAAGTCGGCGAGCGCGTCCTGGTGACGGTGCTGACCAAGCGGCTGGCCGAGGACTTGTCGGCTTACTTGAACGAGCAGAACGTGTCCTGCAAGTGGCTGCACAGCGAACTGGACGCCTTCGAGCGGGTCGAGTTGCTGCGGGAACTGCGCGAGGGCCGCTTCGACGCCCTGGTCGGCGTGAACCTGCTCCGCGAAGGCCTGGACCTTCCCGAAGTCTCCCTGGTGGCCATCCTGGATGCGGACAAGGAGGGCTTTCTGCGGAGCGAAACGTCGCTGATCCAGACCATCGGCCGAGCCGCCCGGAACGTGAACGCCAAGGTGATCCTGTACGCGGACAAGGTGACCGACGCGATGAAGAACGCCATCGACGAAACGCGCCGCCGCCGCCGCCTGCAGGAGGATTACAACCGCCGGCACGGGATCACCCCGGAAACGATCCGCAAGAACATCCGCGCCGGCATCGAGGCCGAGGTCGACGCTCACCGCCAAGCCAACGCCGCCGTCGGCCGCACGAGCGACGCGGAGTACGTCACGCAGGAGTACATCAACGAGCTGGAAGCCGAAATGCTGGCCGCGGCCGAAGCGCTCGAGTTCGAGCGGGCAGCCGCCTTGCGGGACCGCATCGTGCAACTGCAGGAGGCGTACGGCGAGAAGATCAGCGACGTGAAGGTCAAGTCGTATTCGCCGCAGCGCGGCCGCCGGCGCGGCCGCAAAGGCCAGGGCAAGATCCCCAAGCCCAAGCGGCAGCCGTAGGGCCGGTGACCATCCGCTCGAGCGGACCGTTCCGGCCGCTCACTTCTCCGCCGCCTTCGACACGTCGGCCTTCTGGCCCTTGCTCAACTCCTGCAGGCAGACGCCGAGGTTGTGCTGGTACTCGGCGTCGCTCGGGTCGATGTCCACTGCCGCCTGGTAGTGAACTGCGGCTTGGTCGAAACGGCCCAAACGTAGCAGGATGTTGCCCAGATTGTTGTGGGCCGGCGCGAATCGCGGGTCGATCTCCAGCACCTTCCGGTAGTGCCCGATCGCCGCGTCGTCTTGACCCTGATGGGCCAGGGCCACGCCCAAATTCAAATGCGCTTCGATGTCGTGGGGACGGATCTTCAGGACTTGCTGCAAACGCGGGATGGCCTCGCCGAAGCGTCCCAACTGGACCAGAAGCAAACCGAAATTGAAGTTGGTCTCCGCATAGTCGGGGTTGATCTCCAAGGCCCTCTGGTAATGGATGATCGCCTCTGCCGAACGGTCCTCGTGAGCCAGGGCCCGGCCCAGGTTGTTGTGGGCCCGGTAATTGTGCGGAGCCTTGGCGACCGTGTCTTGCCAGATCCGCAGTTCGCTGCCGTAGTCGTCGTTCCGAAGATAGGTCAGGATCCCCAGGACACCTGCAATCCCGGCGATCAGGCACACACTCGCCAAGCTCGCCGCGGGCTGCAGAGACGGACGCCTGCTGATCAGCTTCCGGCCGGCGACGTACGCGCCCAGCACGGCCCCGACGGCCAGCGGCGCCAAGGGAAGGTACATCCGATGCTCGAATGCCAAATCGGGAATGGGAATGATGCTCGAGCTGGGTGCCAGAGTCAAGAAAAACGAGGCCCCCAGAAAGCCCCATTTCGGCCGGCGCCAAAGCGCCCTGAGCACGGCCAACAAGACCACGCCGAGGAGGACGGCGGGGAGAACGATGGCCCGGGCGGATTGGGCCACCGGCCATTGGTAGTCCAGGCACAGGGCGTCCGGCCAGACGCTCAGCCGAAGATAATGCACGATCACTCCCGGTTGCGTGCGGGCGTACTCCCAAATTGTGACCGGGTCGGCCGCACGCCGCGAGCGACTCAAGTCGGACGCCAACAGCATGGGCACCAGAATACACCACGTCAGAGCGAGGGCGACGTACAATCCCCACCGTTTCCGGAATGCTTCGTGCAAGGAGGAGGCCAGGAAGATGCGGTCGTACAGCAGGACCAGCAGGGGCGTTATCGCCATCGCTTCTTTGCTCCCCATGCCCACCGCGCACGCCGCCACCGCACCGCCATACCACCGCCACGCACGCGGCGATGTGACGCCTCGCACGACGCAGTACAACGACAGCAGGCTGAACAGCCCGAACATCGCCTCGCAACGCTGGACCACGTAGGTCACGGATTCGGTCTGCAGCGGGTGCAGCATCCACAACAGCGCTGCGACGAGGGCCAAAGCCGTTGGCGCCTTGCCGAGGTAGTGGTCGCGCGGACAAAGCAGCAGGGTTCGCCGCACCAGGCCGAACAGCGCTAAGGAGGCGGCTAGGTGAATTCCCAGGTTCAACACATGGTACGGGAGAACGTGCAGCCCCCCGATGCTGTAGCAGACGGCCAGCGACAGGTTCAGGGCGGGCCGATAATAGTCAAGTTCCGCCACCGGCAGCAGGACTTCGTCCAGACGCCGGAGACTGCGGATGCTCTCGTTGTCGGCGATCGAGAACGGGTCGTCGAAGACGAATGCGCCCTGCAAGCTGTTGCTGTACGCGGCTGCGCCGGCCAA
>CAYUFW010000289.1:2219-10832 GCA_964443915.1 uncultured Pirellulaceae bacterium | reverse complement strand
GGCATCAGCATCTGGGAACTGCTCTCGGGCCGGTCCGCTTCGGACGCTGGCACCACTTGGCCGTCACCTACGACGGTCGGCAGTCGAGCTTTTTCCTGGACGGCGTGCTGAAAGGCCGCGTGCCGATGGCCAAGGATTTCCTGCTGGGCACGCGGTCGCGCGGCATCTGGGTTGGCTGCTACGTCGGCATGGACTTCTGGTACAGTGGCAAGATGGACGAGGTGCGCGTCTCTGACTGCGTCCGCTACGACCCCGCAGGGAAGCTGGCTGTGGGCGGCCGAGCGTTCGACGTGCCGGCCAAGAAGGTCGCCCAGAAGGCCGTGCGGACTCCCAAGCGTACGGGGGCTGCCAGGCTCCAACTCGTCCTCCAAAAATCGTTCGGCGGCAATGCGGCAGGCTGGGTCTACCTGAAGCCGCCGGGCCGGCGGGCGGCGATCATCGGCAACTTTCAGTTGAACGATCTGGCTGAAGGGGCCGAGCAGTCGATGGAAGTGGACGTCTCCGACGAAGTGATCGGCGACGGCACCTACGTCGTCGGCCTGGAAAACACCGCGGGCGGCTACTACCGCGTGATCCGCGCCTCGCTCACCGCTGGCGACAAGCCGCTGGCCAACTGGACCGGTGCCGCCGTCTCGCGGCGCACCTTCCAGCCGCCGGTGCTCGTGCCGCTGCACGTCGGAAAGCCGGAGCCCCGGAAGCCGTCGCGGATCCTCCTGCTGCCCGAGGCCATCGATCGGCTGTCGGGCGATGTGGAGATCGACCGCGACGACGCCAGCGAGCCGGTGACCCTGTTCGGCGAGGGGTTGGCCGAGTTCTGGGTGGACATCCCGCAAGAACAGACCTACCGGGTCTACCTGCGCTACGCCGCTCCGGGCCGGCAACCGTGCGATATCGTCGTCGATGGCGCCGACTTGAACGACTACAACATGTGCGCCCTGAACCGGACCGACAGCTCCCTGCTCCGCGACGCGCTTTGGGAGTACCAGGGCACGACGACCCTGGCGCCGGGCGTCCACTGGATCCGGCTCCAGGATGCACTGCCGGCCATCGTTGCCGTGCGACTGGAGCCGGTCTCTTCTGCCCCGCCGGTCACAGTTCCCTGGTCGCGATACGCCGTGCCCGACGGCGAATTCCTCCACCGGGCCGAGACGTGGCAGGCCGAAACTCTTTTCGGGCAGCCCAAAGACGCAGCGGTCACGCTTGACAAGGCCCAGGACCCGCCGACATTGCGACTGGCCGCCCAGTTCGCCAATACCAAGCCGGACGAGCTTTTCGGCGGCGACGCGGTCCGGCTTGCACACCGGGGCCAGTGGGACCTGGAGCCGTTCGGACGCCTGCGATTCCGCTTCGAAGGGCAAGGATCGGGTCATGTGGTGTCGCTGTGGGCGGTCGATGTCAAGGGGATCGAATTGCTCCTGTGGCGCACGCGCGACAAAACGGCCGAGCCCCAGGAAGTGGCCGCGCCGATCTCCTTCGAAGGCAACAATGTCTTCGACCCGGGCCACGTGGTGTCGTTGTGCCTGGAGTTGGACGAGGGGAACGTCGGGGTGGACCAGGTCAACCGGTTTGCCGGCGCGATCGTCGGCCCGGTGTTCGATCGCCGCGACGCGCTCGTTCCGCCGGACGACTACGCCGACAAGGTCGCCGACGCCCGTCAGGCGATGGCTGGCGCGCTCAAGCAGGTCAGCGACAAGGCCGAACCGCTGCGGGCCATGGCCTTTCGGCCCTGGACCCGGCCGGTCGTGCCCGAGGAGCATCCGCTGTTTGCCGGCACCGAGCCCAAGCCGGTCACGCGCAAGACGCTGGGCGACGTGTTGCACATGACCGGCGCGCGGAGCATCGAGGAGCGGACGCTCGATCAATTCCACACGCACTACGACTTCGGCGACGTCTGCTGGCCGCACATCGGCATCTGTCCTCAGCGGCCATCCTTCCAGACGGACGAAGACTACCGGGCCGCACTCGCGCAGTTCGAGAAACGGCTGGAGGATGTCCGCGCCCGGGGCCTGTACCTGTTCGACATCTGGGGCTACGTGCCGTTCGACGCCAACTATCCTCACAAGATCGCCCCAGAGCACCACGAGATCCTCTTGCGTGTCTTCGGCGACCGCTTCCTGGGCTACGACAACGGCGAGCAGGATGGCCGCTACATCGGCAGCTATGCGACGCGTGGCACGGCCACCAACCGCAAGCAAGGCTGGGATGACTTTGTCAAGTGGGACGAGCACGTCTGCGGCGACAGCATGAACTATATGAACGCCACCGGCTCGTTGAATTTCTCGCACTACTACGGCGAGCGCAACGCCCGCCTCTTGGGCCTGGAAACGGCCCAGGGACTGCCCAGCGACACGCTCCTGTTCGCCTTCCTCCGCGGAGCCGGGAAGCAGTACGGACGGCTGATCTACCAAGCCTCGTCGATCTGGAACCGTTTCGGGTACAACATGTACCAGGACCGCAAGACGACAGGCAACACCGGCTACGGCTTCGGGCCCAACAAGGGCTGCTCGCGAAGCCTTCACAAACGGCTGTTCTTCTGCGGCTATCTCGACGGGCAGAGCATTTTCGGCACCGAGACGTCGCAGTTCACGGCCGACGAGGTGGCCGAAGGCGTGTCCGAGTTGAGCCCCCTGGGACGCCAGCACTTGGAACTGCACGAGTGGGTCAAAAAGCACCCCGAGCGCGGCGTGCTGGCGACGCCCGTGGCCCTGATGCTCGATTTCTACAACGGCTGGAACATGCCGCGGCATCTGTACCGTGGCGACCGCTACAAGATCTGGGGCAAGTTCCCTTACGAAAAGGGCGACTACCTGATCGACAGCGTGTTCCGCATGATCTGGCCGGGCTACGAGGACGCCAGCTACCTGCGCAACGAACGCGGCTTCGTCACGCCTACGCCGTTCGGCGACATTTTCGACGTGATCACCAATCGCTGCCCTGCGGAGGTGCTCAAGCAGTACTCGGCCGTGATGCTCCTGGGCGACGTCGAAATGACGCCCGATGTGGTCCAGCGTCTTTCCGCTTACGTCCAGGCAGGCGGCGACTTGGTCACCGACGCCCGCCACGCCAGGGCGTTTCCGGCCGAGTTGACCGGGGTTCGATTCGGTCCCGAGGCGAAGGGCTGCTTGTCGCACGTGCTCGCTTGCGGCGAGACGTTCCAGGAGCAGCCCTACAGCTACACCGTGCTGTCGCCGGCCGGGGCGCGGGTGCTGGCAGTCAACGAGCAGGGGCATCCGCTGGTCACCGTCCACCAGGCCGGCCAGGGACGCGTCGTCGTCGGGGCAGCCGACTACTGGATGACCGACAGCCTGACGTACGCGGTTCCCGAGATCGTCAACATGGAGCCGCCCTACCAAGTCCTCCGCGGCGTCCAGTCCCTGCTGGCCGGCTACTTCGACTCGTTCAACCCCATCCAAGTCGATCCGCCCGGCCTGAACGTCCACACGTGCTGCTACGACGGCGACCCGAAACGCATACTGGTGGGCCTGATCAACAACGACTTGTTCGCCGCCTGGCACGGAAGCATTCGCGTCCGACTGGGCGAGGTGGCGTCGGCCAGCGAACTCTGGCAGGACCGAGGGCTCAAGATCGCCGACCGGATCGAGTGGGAGATCCCCGCTGGCGACGTGGCGATTCTGGAGGTTCGGCTGAAGCAAGAGCCTTGATTTGCCGGGAGACGTGCGGAACGCAAGAACGAGCCGGCAACGCACGGTTGACGCGGTTCTGAGAACGAACTGGCCTCCCCTCGGGACCATTTGATCGACAGCCTGCGTTCCGCCTTTCTTGTTCGTTCTTGGCTGTCTGATTTTATGCAATCTCCCAAGGAGACTTCCCCCACGGTGCTCCTGCGTGGAAATCAGAAAATGCTCCCGAATGCGCCGCGCGGGTCGGAGGGGGCCTATCTTTATTTCCGCTTGGCGGTATGATGGGGGGTAGTTCGAGTCCGCTCGCTGGACACCGTGATCTTTCGTCGCGAGCGTGCGTGAAACGCCGTCCGGTCCTCTTCGCGCCGCGCCCGGCGGGCCAACCGCAGAACGTTGCGTCAGACGCTGGCGGGAACTGCGCCCGTGCGGTTCGTCGATTCCGTTTGCGGCCTGGGATGCAGCCGTTCTCAAGCAAGGGAGGGATCGTACGATGACCGCCGCCGAGTGGAGAATCCTGTCCATGTTTCGCCGCTATCAAGTGGGACCGGCCGAAATGCTGTTCGTCAATTTCCGCGACTGCCAGGTCACGGCCGAGGGCTTCGTTTCGGCCATGCGCCGCCTGATCGAAAACGGCATGATCGTCAAAGAGAACCCCCACCACGCCTACTCGTTGACCCGCGCGGGCTACGAGGCCTCCCGGTCGCGGCACGATCGCAGATCGTCCGAAATCCGTCATCGGGCGCCACGCTGATCCGGGACCGACTCCGTGCAGCAGATCATCAACACCTTCGTGACCAGTCTCCGGGTCGGCTACGGAAGTCACTTTTGTTCGGCGTCTCACGCGGCGGCGTATTCCTCTAGCAGCGATTCGATCCGGGCAAACACATCGGCCATCTGCTCCGCGTCGGGCAGGAGCGTGACGCGGAAGTGGTCGCGGTAGGGCACATTGAAACTCGATCCCGGTGCCACCAGCACGTGCTTCCGTTCCAGAAGATCGAGTGCGAATGCCTGGTCGTCGAAGGCCTCCACACCGCCGGGCAACCGCTCGGCGTGCACGCGGAGGAAGGCATACATCGCCCCCTGCGGCGGGGCCACCGACAGCCAGCGGCTCCGCTGCACGGCGTCGAGCATCGCGGCCCGCGTCACGTGCAGCCGGCCGCCGGGCCGCGTGAGGTCGAGGATCGACTGATGACCCCCCAAGGCCGTCTGCACGGCGTACTGTCCCGGCACGTTCGAGCAGAGCCGGAGCGAGGCGAGCAGCTCCACCGCCTGGACGTAGTCCCGCGCATGCTCCCGCTCGCCGGAGAACATGAGCCAGCCCACGCGGAGCCCGCAGGCCCGGTAGACCTTGCTCAAGCCACCGAACGTGAGGCACAAGGCCCGCTTCGCGAGCGTGGCGGACGGTACGAATTCTGCGCCATCGTACAGCATCTCGTCGTAGATCTCGTCGGCACAAAACACCAAGTGCCGCCGCTCGGCCACGCTGGCCAGCGCCGCGAGCACCTGGCGCGGATAGACGGCGCCCGTGGGATTGTTGGGGTTGATCACCACGACCGCTCGCGTGCGGTCGGTGACCAGCGACTCCACCTCCGCCGGATCGGGCACGAAGTCCCGTTCCGGCCGGCAGGGATAATGCACCGCCTGGGCCCCGTGAATCACCACCGACGCCGTCCACAGCGGGTAGTCGGGGCTGGGCACCAGCACTTCGTCGTCGGGGTTGAGCAGCGCCCGCATCGCCAGCATGATCAGTTCGGAGACGCCGTTGCCGATGAACACGTCGTCCGCGGTCACGTCCATCACGCCGCGGTTCTGGGCCTGCATCACCACCGCCTCGCGGGCCGGAAAGATGCCCTTCTGGTGCGAATAGGGATCGGCTTGGTGCAGGTTCTCGACGACCGCCACCCGCATGGATTCCGGCATCCGGAAGCCGAACGCGCCGGGGTTGCCGATGTTCAGCTTGATGATCTCGTGCCCCTCGCGCTCCAACTGCTCGGCGCGGCGGGCCAGCGCTCCGCGGATTTCGTACTTGACCTCGTGAAGGTGCTCAGATGCGCGAAGCGCGGGAAGCGTCATGGCGGAACGACCATTGGATTAGGGTATCTGGAAAGCGACGGGAGGCAACGGGCACGGCGGCGAGAAATCCGATTTCCACCGGCACCACTGAGGCTAATCGCGAACAGCGCGCAAATCAAGGGGGCGGCTTGGAACGGCGTCCTGCACGATGCCTGCAGTCCCACGGGACCGTTCGAGAAAAGAGCGTCGCCTTTCGCTCCACGAACGGGCGTTCTCTCGCGGAGCGAAAGACGACAATCTGGACCGTTGTTTCTCGAACGATGCTAGCGGATCATCCCGGCTGCCAGCATCGCGGCCAGCACCACCCCCATGGCGATCCGGTACCATGCGAAAGGCACAAACGTGTGGCTCTGCACGAACCGCAGAAGCCAGATCACAGTGAGCCAGGCGGTCGCGGTGGCGGCGGCGAACGCCGTGATCGCGTGCGGCGTCAGAAGTTCCGCGGTCTGGCCTGCCTTCACCGCTTCGTGAGTTTGAAACGCTCCGGCGGCGAACATCGTGGGAATCCCCACCAGGAACGCAAACCGGACGGCCGCGGGCCGCGACAGGCCCAGCCACAGGCCGGCGATCACGGCAGCGCCCGAGCGGGATGTACCCGGAAAGACGGCGGCCAGTATTTGCCCCGCGGCAACCGCGACGACCGCCGGCCAGGTGATCGTCTCGCGGAGGTCTTTTCCTGCGGTCCGCCTCTCGACCCAGAAAATCACGACGGCACCAACCAGCGTCGCGACGGCGATCGGCAGGACCGTCTCGGGAAGCTCCAGCCCGAGTCGCTTCGCGACAAAGCCTGCGGCGCCTGTGAGGATGAAACAGGCGGTCAGCTTGACGAGTTCATCCCGCAACGCGGGGTCCCGGAAACCGGTCAGCAACTCGGCGACACGCCGCCAGAATACCAGGGTGACCGCGACAATCGGACCGACCTGGATCAGGACGTTGAACGCGTCGCTGCAGTGCGCTCCGAGCAAGTGCTGGGCAACCAGCAGGTGTCCGGTCGACGAAACCGGCAGGAACTCGGTGATCCCCTCGACAACGCCCAGGATAATCGCGGTTAGGAATGGTTCCATGGTGTCCCCATGCCGGAGGATCGCACGATGCCGACGTGATGCTGCCTGCTTTCCGATTGGCCAACGACGCGGCAGATTTCTATGGGCGGACGACAATATCCAGCCGGGCGGTGGCGGTCTCGCCGCGGCGGTTGGTGCGGGAGACTTTGACCAGGTAATGCCCGGCGGCCTGGTAGGTGTGCTGGGTGATCGCGTATCCGTCCGGCGCCAGCGCCTTGGCGTTCCCGTCCGATTGGACGCAGACCGGCGGCGTGCCGTCGCCGAAGTCCCACTCCTCCTGGCCTTCGTCCGGGGCCACGCTGAACGAGCGGACTTTGAAGGTGAGTCCGTCGCCGGCCTTGATGTCCCACGTGGGCCAGTAGGCGGCGTGAATCGACGGCGGTTTCTGGTCGGGGGTGGCCGGATCGTGCACGCGCACGACGGCAAAGTCGTAGTCGATGTTCCCGTCCTTGTCGACCACCTTGAGGATCTCGCTGTACGACCCCGGTTTGTCGTAACGCCGCTCGGCGGTCGGCCCGCGCGCCGTCTTGCAGTCGCTCAGCGTCCACGTGCAGCTCGCGATGTGGTCCGGGCCGTGGCGGCTCCAGGAGCGGGAACCGTCCAGCGTGACCGGCTCGCCCACGGCGGCCAACTGGTGGGGCCGGGCCACCGCCTCGAGCACTTCCAGCGGATGCGCGTCGTGATAGGCCTCGAACAACAGGGCGTAGCCTTCCAGGATTCCCCACCGCCCGCTGGGCTGCGGCGCGACGATGTCGAAGTGCAAGTGCGACCAGCCGCCGCTGGCGCCCTGCTTGCCGAGCACGCCGATCTTTTGGCCCATCTTGACCTGTGCGCCCAGTTTGGCCGACGCGTCGATCGAATCGAGATGGCTGTAGCGGTAGTACCAGCCGCGGCCGTCGCGCAGATAGACCACGTCGCCCCGTGACTTGACCAACTCCGGGTACGTGCCCGGCTGGAGCAACTCGCCCGCCGCCGAGACGACTTGACCATCGGTCGCGGCCAACACATCGACCATCCGCTCGGCGCCGCCGATGTCCAGGCCCCAGTGATAGTAGATCGGCTTCTTCTTCACGTCCTCGCCGTCGCCGATCTGGTTCGCCATCAGCGTGTGACTGGCGAACCAACGCTGGTTGACCGGGTAGGAGAAGGTGCCCGGCGTGATCAGCGGGTAACCGGCCGGCCACAGCCGCAGCCGGGCGTCGGCGTCCAATGCCCAATAGTCGACATCCTGGTTGTATCCTTTGGTGATCGGGCAGTCGATCTGCACGTCGCCCACGGTGACGGGCAAATGGTACGTCGCCGAGCCCAGCGTGACCGGGCGCCCGTTGACCTCGACGGTCACCCGCACCAGGCGCAAGGCGTTCCGCAGGCTGTCGCGCTGCTCCTTCACTTCCAGCAGCTTGACGGTGGCCGTTCGGCCGTTGGCCAGTTGGACCGTGGCCTCCTGGCCGACGTTCAAATCCACTGCGGCCGGCTGCGATTCGATCGGCTGGCGGGCCAGTTCCAGCACTTTTCCCACGACCCGTTCTTCGACGTCGGAGGTGAAGGGGCCCGGCAGCGAGCCCCACACCGTCGCCCCGCCCGCCTCGTAGCCTCCCTCCCGGAGCACGCGGGCCGAGGGCAGGTAGGTGAACACGTCGTTCGTGTAGCCGGCGACCCAGACGCTCGGCCCGGCCAGTTCCCGTTTCAGCCGCAGGGCGTAATCCACCACCGTCTCGCCGCCGATCACCACCATCGTCAAATCGCGGCCAAAGCGGACCACTTGCACTGGGCAAGGATACGTCGCGCGGATCTTGCCCGTCTCTTGCAGTTCCTTCAGCAGTCGCTTCGCGTGC
>CAYUFW010000289.1:0-2209 GCA_964443915.1 uncultured Pirellulaceae bacterium | reverse complement strand
TCCCGGCCGGCAGCCGCCGTCTTTTCCAGTTCCTCGCGCGGCGGAACGGGCGCGAAGTCGAGCGTCACGTCCTCGAAGGCCACGCGGAGCGGACCGCGGAGCGGCTGAGGCGGAGTCTGCAGCGCGGCCTCGACGGCCAGAGCCAGCGTGCGGCCGTGGTACTTGGCAAGTTCCTCTTTGCCGCGCGGATAGGGGTTCTGGTCGGCGCCGCAACCGATCATGAACAGGGCCGTCATGCCCGGGTGCTCTTCTTCCAGGTACTGTTGCGCATAGCCGGCATAATCGCCGCGGATCAGGTAGTCGCCCATCGTCGTGTTGTGGCAGGCGTAACCGAACAGCACGGCCGTCAGTTTCCCCTGCAGATCGCTCACCCGGAGCACGGGCACTTCGTGGTCCACGGGGCCCTCGAAATTCGGCGCGTTGCTGTATCCTTTCAGCGTCACCCGACGCCGGTTCATGGCGAATCCGGCGCGGGCCCGCTGGAAATCCAGCCGCGCCGGCGCCAGCCGCTGCAGGGCGTCGCCCACCAGCGCGACCAGCTTCTGCTGCAAGTCCGCCACGTAACGTTCCGCGGCGGGCGCGTGCGGGGCCTTGGCCTCGTCGTCCGCCAGACGCGACGCGCGCAGCTCCGGACCGCAATGCGTGTGCGAACAGTTCATCAGCAGCGAACTGGTTTTCAGCCCGTGCTTCTCCTGCACGGCGGCCTCCAGCCAATCGCGCAGCGTCCGGGGCACGCTGATCAGATCCAGCGTCACGATGACCAGCCGCGTTCCGGCGGGGTCTTCGACCGCGAGGGCCTTGGCGAACAAGTCCGCGGCCACGCCCTCCGACGGTTTCTTGCGGCCCGCGTAACCGGCCATCCAGATCGGCCCTTCCGGCGTGATCTTCACCGCCGCCACCCCGGCCTTCCAGGCAGTCGGCTCCTGGGCGGACGCCGGAAACACGAGCGTGCCGGCCAATCCCGTCAGGCACAACGCAACGAGAAATCGTTTCATGATGGTTCACTCCTTGTCGAGTCTGTTCTTCTGGATCCTTCGCGCTATTTGTCTGGAGCTATCCCCGTTTTCAGTGCGCGGCTTCCGAGATCCGGGACGGCGTCACTCGTCCAGCGTGGGCACGGCGATTTCCGCGATCAGTTCGCTCAGGATGTGTTCCGCCGTGATCTTCCGCAAACGGCTTTCCGGACGCAGGATCAGGCGATGCGTCAGCACGGGGGCGGCCACACGTTTGACGTCGTCCGGTTGAACGAATTTGCGGCCGCGGATGGCGGCCATGGCTTGGCAGGTCCGGAACAGGGCGATCGAGGCGCGGGGGCTGGCCCCCAGGGCCAGGTCCTCGTTCTCGCGCGTGTCGTGGATGATCTGCATCAAGTACTGACGCACCTTTTCATGCACTTCGATCTCGCGCACGGCTTGCTGGCACGCAATCAGTTCCTCGGCGGACACGACGCTCTGCAGACGGTCCAACGGATGTCCGTGCTGGAGCATGGCGAGCATCTTCAGTTCCTCGTCCATGCTGGGATACCCCAGGCTGAAGCGCATCAGGAACCGGTCCAGTTGGGCTTCCGGCAACGGGAACGTGCCTTCGTGGTCGATCGGATTCTGGGTGGCGATCACCAGGAACGGCGGCTGCAGTTCGCGGGTCACGCCGTCCACGGTCACGCGGCGCTCGGCCATCGCTTCCAGCAACGCAGCCTGGGTGCGCGGCGTGGTGCGGTTGATCTCGTCGGCCAGGACGATCTGGGCGAAGATCGGACCGGGACGGAACTCGAACTCGGTGCTCTTCTGATTGAAGATCGACGTCCCCGTCACGTCGGTCGGCAGCAAGTCGGGGGTGCATTGAATTCGTTTGAAGTTGCAGCCGACGCTGCACGCCAGCGCCCGAGCCAGCATCGTCTTGGCCACGCCCGGCACGTCCTCCAACAGGATGTGGCCCTCACAGAACCACGAGACGAGCGACAGGGCCAGCTGCTGGCGTTTGCCGACGATGACGTTTTCAACGTTGCTGATGATCCTGCGAGCAATGCCGCTGACGTCTACCATCCGAGTCTTCCTCTCTTCCTCCGCGTCGTCTCAAGCCCGGCGCCCGATGCGGCGAAATGAAACGCTGATGCCGGTCGGGAAACCGGTCGCCCGGCAAGCGGGCGATCTTATCCGGAACTTGCTCGTTGACCCGGGCCACCGACTGCCTAGAATGGCGTGTCGGCCGT
>CAYUFW010000288.1:4808-10834 GCA_964443915.1 uncultured Pirellulaceae bacterium | reverse complement strand
AGCTCGCAAACGGCTTGTACTTGTCGATCAGGTCCATCGGCTCGACGCGTCTCCTCTCCAGCGGGTTCGGCCGGTCGATGACCGCGTACTTCAGTCCGTTGTCGGAGGCCGATTGCAGCGTCTGGCCGAGCACGTTAGTCAGGAACCAGAACGACTCGTCCGACGCATCCTTCGAAACCGTCGGGGCGAAGACGATCGCCGCGGCGCCGTGGACCGCTGGGGGCAGCACGCGCGGGCAGTCCCGGGTAAGAGCGTAGACCGGCGCACCGGTTTGATCGTCCGTCTTGAGCGGTTTCGGAACCACCTGGTACGTCATGCCTTCAGATTCCGCATTCGCTTCGTCCGGATAGAACAACGCCGCGATTTCGATCCCGTCGTTCTTCAGCCGCGCAGGCAGGCCGCCGGAACGGCCGATTTCCGCTTCGTCGACGATCAAGGCGACTCTCGTCCCCTTCAGAGCGGCGGGCGATTGGCAGGTGGATTGCGGCGGTCCCGAAGATTCCCGGCGGACCGCGTTGACCGCGATCACCCCCACCCGTGCGGCCGTCGGATAGATGTTCGGCGTCTTCCCGAACGGATGGCGGCGGTTGCCCAGGACCACGACGAACAGGTCGAGGCTCGGGTCGATCCAGATGGAAGTCCCCGTCCAGCCGCCGTGGCCGATCGCCCGCGGGGTCATGTTCCAGGGCCGATTCTTGCTCCCCGACCGTTTGTCCCAGACGAGCCCGCGGAGCCCGGCGGATACGGTTTGCGGGGCGATCATCTTTTCGAACGTCGCTTCGCTGAAAAGAGTCACCTTCGTGCCATCTCGCTGGACCAGGGTTCCTTTGCCTAGCCAGAGGGCGGACAGGATGGCCAGGTCCGGCGCGGTCGAAAACAGCCCGCAATGCCCTGCGACGCCCCCGAGATGGAACGAGCGGTAGTCGTTGACGACGCCCTTGAACCAGACGTCGCCGCGCGTTTCCGTCGCCGCCGCGCGTTGGCGGCGCAGGGCGTCTGGATTGTGCATCGTGTCGAGCATGCCCAACGGCCGGTAGAGATTTTCGATCGTGAACGTCCGCAGGTCCTGGCCGGAGACTTTTTCGACGATGTGCCCGAGCATCAGGGTGTTGTTGTCCATGTAATCGAACCGCTCGCCGACCGGATATCGCAGTCCCAGGCCGCACAGCAGCTTCCAGAGTTCCTCCTTGGTCCCTCGGGTCTGGTTGTAGTAGTCCATGATTCCCGAGGTATGCGTCATGCAGTGCCAGACGGTGATCCGGTCCTTGCCGTTGACGCCGAATTCCGGGAAATAGTGGACGACCGGATCGTCCGGCGAAACCTTGCCCTGATCGACCACCGCGGCAAGCGCCGTCGCCGTGCAGGCGACTTTCGTGACGGACGCGAGATCGAACAGCGTGTCGAGGGTGATTTTTTCTTTTTCGGGATAGAACTGCCGATAGCCGTACCCCTTGAGAAAGCAGAGCTTGTTGCCGCGGCCGATCGCGACGACCGCGCCGGGCGTGTGGCCGATGGCGATCGTCTGCTCGACGACCGCGTCGATGTCCTTCAAGCCCGCCGCATCCATGCCCACGGATTCCGGCTCGACCCGCTCGAGCCAGTGGGGAGAATACTCTTCCGCGCCCGCCGCTGGAGCGAGCAGGAGGCAGATCGTCAACAGGAGTTTCTTCATGTCGGTGCTCCCGCGTTGGAAGGTGGGCTTCAACATGCGGTTACTCTGCGCCGCGCAGTCAGCGGTGAAGCCGAAGTCGTCCATCCTCCTCACAGCCCGTCGCCGTCCTTGGCCAGATGGAACTCCGCGCTTTGCGCGACGCCGGACGCGTCCGTGTAGGTCACGCGGTAGCGGCCTTTGAAGCCGCGGAATGCGACAGGTTTCCCCGCCTCGGTTTTCACGGTCAGGCGCGTTTTCCACTGGTCGTTGATGAGCCGGTCGAGGGCGTCGTAGGCCGGCTTCGGGTTCATGTCCTTGTCGTACAGCCCGGAGAACGCGGGTTCGCCCGGGGCGGCGCCGCCGTCCACCAGGTTCCACCACGTGATGCCCATGACGGAGGGGTGACTGAACCAGAGACGGTAGAGATTGCGGGTGATTTCCGCCTGGATGGCCAGTCCCGTCTCCGTCGCATCCGGCGCGCAGACCGTCACTTCGCTGACGTGGATCGGCCGTTCGGCGCCGCTCAGGCAATCCAGGGCCTCGCGGTTCACCGCGGGCGTCAGGATGTCCGCGCCGTTGGCGATGGCCGTCGCCATGCTGGGGCTGTAGATGTGCATCTGGACGCCCAGATAGTCAACCCGGGCGCCGCGGTCGATCAGGTTGCGCACGATCTCCACATAGCGGCGGTGCATGTTGAGGTCGGCGTAGATGTTGTTGTCGTTGCTGTTGAATCGCACGGTGGGGGGAAAGTACTTGTCGGCCCAGACGAAGGTCTTGAAGGTATAGTCGTCGGGCATCAGGCCTCGGTTGGCCTGGTCGATGGATTCGTTGACCACATCCCAGCGCTGCACGCGGCCGGCGTAACGTTCAGCCAGTTCCTTGACATGCTTCTCGAAGAGCGGTTCCATCGCCTTGCGGTCTTCCGGCATCCACGTCGGATGGGCCCAGCGCCGCATGCCGTAGATGATCGCGTGGCCGTTGATGTTGACGCCCCGCGATTCCATGTAGGCCACCACCGGATCGGTCGGCGGCCGGCGGTATTCGTACGGGCTGTCCGCCGTGTAACGCGGTTTGCCCTGCTCCGGCTCCAGCGTCTTCCAGTAGAATGGCACCGTCACGGCGTTGAACAACGTTCCGAAAGTCTCCGCATAGCGTTTGTTCTTTTCCGGAGTTTTCAGGTCGCCGAACAGGAAGCAGTTGGCGCCGAACAGGAAGTCGTGCGAGAGCTGCTCCACCGTCACGTCCGTGCCCGGCTTGGCCGACGGCAGCCGCAGCACCGCCGCTGCCATCCGGTTGGCACGGATGTCCGCCTCGATGCGGGCCTGCTCCGCCGGACTCCACCGTTTCCCATACGCCTCGCTCATCGCCGCGCCGCTGTCTCCGGTTCCGCCGCCCGGCGCGTCGGCTGCCCGCAGCGGTTGGAGCGCGGCCGCTAGCGCCAGCGCCCCGACTGTGAGAAGTACCGTCATTTTCGTCTTCATCGGCTTTCCTTTTCGTGTCCGCGGTCGGCCCGGAGGCCGTTCCCTGTCTCTTCTTCCGTCATCCTTCCTTGTTTCATCTCCGTCATTCTGCCCTTGCCTGCTGCGACGGACTGCCGCTCACGGCGATCTCATACCACACGGTGCGGTACTGCGGTCCGATCTCGATGCGGCAGCCGCCGGGGACCTCGGCGACCGGCACCTCGCCCTTCCGCTCGCCGCGCTCGTCCAGCACGAAGCACGCCGTCCGCGCCGCGTCGGAGGGCAGCGTTACAGTCGCTGGGATGCCTTCGGCCAGCACGCCGCCGTCGCCCCAGTTGAGCCGGTCAGCCAATGCGACCGAGCCCTGGCTCGTGGTCTCCAGCACCGTGCCTTGGTTCTCCGTCACGCCCGTGGCGGCCAGCAGGACGGTCGCCGCCGCGCCGCGCTCGCCGAAGCCCGTCGCGCGCCGCGAGGTGAGCGAGACTGTGGCCCAGCCCAGGCGGGTCGCGCCGAGCGCCAGCTTCACGCCGCCCATCGCAATCTCCCGGCCTTCGGGGAAGCCGCTGAACAGCTTCGTGTTCGCGGTGTTGACGGTCCAGTAGGCCCTGTCGGGAAACTCCCGGTTCCACACCAGTTCGCCGGTATCGCTCGCCACGATCTTGCCGTCCGGTTTCGCGACGGACGCCGCGTCCGTGCCGGGCGTGCCGGAAAAGTCCATCGCGGTCTTGTGGACCAGCGCCAGCCGGCCGTCGAGACCAGCGGACGCGATGCTGGCAGCGACCGAACCTTGGCGCACGAGCCGGTCGAAGTAATCGGGCAGCGAAATTGCTCCGGTCACGGTCCGGTGGGCCTCGCGCACGTCGCCGCGGAGGTAGATGGCCGCGCAGGCCGGGAAGTGCGCCAGCACCTCAGTCCGCGCGATCATGCTGAAGAAATAGGTGTTGCGCCGCGGCTCGAAGTCGGGGCTGTGGTTGTAGGTGTACTGAAACACGCCGTCCCAGCCCTGCAGCGCCCCGTAGGCCCGCAACATCGGCTGGCCCTCCGCGCCGTACTGATTGGGGAACGGGTGGTTGTACTCGCTGACCGTGTAGGGCTTGCCAGCGACGCGCTGGCCAGCCTGCGCTTGGATGCAGTTCATCGAGTTGACCATCGCCGCGTTGCGGATCTCCCACTTGGCGTGGACGCTCGGGTGGCACCAGTAGGCGTGATTGTCCACGTAGTCCAGCTCGGCCTGCAGCATCGGCGGGCTGTAACCGCAGACCTGCGTCCCGGAGATCGGCGCCTTCAACTTCAGCTCGTCCTTGAGGTAACCGGCGATGCCGGTCCAGTAGGCCCGCTCGGTGTCGATCAGGAACTGGTAGAAGTCGCGGCGGGTCTGCGGGGGTGCGAACTCGCGGCTGTTCACGACTGGCACGGCGCCGAGTTCCAGACTCGCCGGATCGTTGAACGCGCTCACCGCGCCGAGTCTGAAGGAGAGGTCGTCGATCTCGTACTCGCCGGTCTTGAAACGCGTGAACTGGATCTCAGCGAGATCCGTGGTCTTGGCCGCCAGGAAGGTGTGGCGGACGGTGGTCCATTCCTCGCCGGCGCGATACGGCGCGAGCAGCCCCAGCGACTGCCAGCCACCCTGGGTCTGCGCCACGGCGAAACCGAGATCGAGCGGGCCCCCGCCCGCCACTTGCCGAACGCGGAAGGAGACCGTGTACGGCTGATTCTCTTTCAGCGACACGCGTCGGTAAATCTTGGGAAACATCTCGCTGCCATCGCGCGTGACCGTCACCCGGAACGCCCCGCCAGACGCGGCGGCCGAGACTTCTGCGCTGCCCTTGTCAAGAATCCACCGCTGGCCGTCGAAGGCCACCGGCCCGTCGAACGCGCCCTCGGCAATCCGTTCCTCGCCCAGGGGCACGGGCTTCCACGCCCACGCCGTTTTCAGCGCGTCGCCGGAGGCGTACTTTTTCTTCAGCCAGGCATTCCATTGGCCGCGGAATTCATCGGCCAGACGGCCGGCCAGCCGATCCAGCGTCCCGCCGAGATAGTTGTTGATCAGCGCGTTTTCGTTGTTGATCTCGACGACCGCTACGCAAGGGTCGGCCGTGTAGGACAGGCCGGTGTAGGGGTTGACGCGGGTCAGCAGTTCCCGCGCGTAGGCCTTTTCCGAGGCAATCATCAACGGATCGATGAAGCTGGATCCTTTGGGGAATCGGGCCACGTGCAGGTTGATGTTCACGTAGACGCCGCGTTTCTTGAGCGCGGCGATCAGGTAGTCCTGGCGGTCGACGGCCGCGGGCGCCAAGGGAGGCATGGGCGCGGCGGGATCCGCGGAGAACGCGCCGGGCAGCTTGTCATCCTTGCCGAAGATGCCGGTCTCTTTGGGCGTCATGAAGTTGCCGTACTCGGCGTCGAAGTAGTGCAACCGGACGCAGTTGATGCCGAACCGCGCCAGTCGCTCGGCCAGCTTGTCCGCCTGCGCGTGCGTCGGGAAATTCGCCGGGCCGGTCAGGTTGGTGGCGTGGAGCCTCAGCCTCCCCGCGTCGTTGACGAAGTGCCCGCCCTCGACGCGAGTGAAGCCGTGTTTTCCCGCCGGCGCATCGAGCAGGTGCGTCATGCTGACCGCGTTGTCCGGGGCGTCATACGAGATCAGGAACGGAAAGAGCGGCGGGTGCTCGGTCGCAGCCGCGGAGTCCGCGATCAGCCCTAGCACACAGACCCAGCCAGCGCGGATAGTAGTCCTCATGTCGCGTTCTCCCCAGCATCAACCGGATCCGGCGTCCGAAAAGGATGCCGGCCTGTGGTTTCGTGATGTGCCGCCTCCCCAAAAAGGCAGGCATTCCGGCAAATCGCATTCTGCCGGTTGAGTCCGTACGGGCCCGCGTGCAGGAACCCCGGACGGCCCAACAGCAGTTGGGACAACG
>CAYUFW010000288.1:0-4750 GCA_964443915.1 uncultured Pirellulaceae bacterium | reverse complement strand
AGTTGCAGCGGTGCCATGACGGCGGCCGACACGCCCAAGAGCCGGCGCCGAGTGGGGACGCCAGGGGAAGCACCGGCCATGCAACGCAGCCCGTCGCAACCTCGTTGCCTGTTCATGATCCTTTCTCCCGGAATGGCCATGAGGGGACTTCGCGATATCGGTATCTTACAGCACGAAACGGCCGGGCTGAACGGCCTGCCTCTCCAAGACGTTCGAGCCGGCTCTATTCGGCGATGACAACCTCTTGTTCCCTGGTCAATCGGCCGTATTTGTTTTCGCCGATCAGCCACACCTGGACCCGGCCCGCATCCCGAATCAGGCCAGCGGGAACGGCCACTTTCCCGCTGCGGCGGTCTTGCTCGGCAAGCCACACGTGGCAGCGGTGGTAAGGCGGCTTGGGGTTCATGATCTGCACCGTCATGACGCTCAGGTTGCGGGCGGTGAACTTGATTTCCCACGGTTTGCTCCGCGCCGGCGCTTCGACGGGCAGGCTGAAGTCGAGATCGCACACGGAAAACTCGCACGCCGGACTCAGGGAACCGTCGCGCATCACGCAGTGCGCCGTGTAGTCGCCGCAGTCGGAGAACGAGCGTTCGACGACGCCCTTGCCGGGCAAAGCGATCTGCTCGACCACCGCCTCGCCCCGCTTGACGACGAGGGATTGGACGCCCTGGGAGTCCCTGTCCATGACGTTGAACTTGACGGCCTGGTGTTTGAAATAGGGGACCCAGTCGCCGCGGTCGAGCAGCAGCACACGGTTGATGGCAGGCGTCGCGGAATCCTCGGCATAGTTTGGAAACAGGAACGATTCCGCCTTGTTGTGTCCGTGCCAGGCGTCGAAGTCGGTGATCCGATACAGTCTTCTGCCGCGCGACGAAATATGGGCATCGAAGTCGGCCGTTTTGCGCAGGAGGGTTCGGGTGGTTGGCGGCCAGCTGTCCTCGACTCGGACGGCAGTCACCTTGTCACCGCTTCTTTCGACCGCGGTCACGATTTCCACGTGCGAACCGCCACCGGCCGTCGCAGGCGGCGTGTAGATAATATCGCCCGGCTCGGCGGCTTGAGCCGACTGCGGCTCGACGAGAACGACACCGTCGCGGAACTCCGGGCCGTGATGCGAGCTTCGATGCGGAAGAGCGCACTGCAGGGCATAGCTGGTGAACGTCGAGCAAACCTTGCCGTAGTAGGGGGCGGCGTTGGAGACTTTGCCGGACAGGTTCTCGGTGTACAGGACGCTGCGGGGATTCTCGACGGCGGCCAGGAACGTCTTTAGATAGATGTCGAAGCCGATGCACCGCCCCACCGTCTTGACGCTCGAATAGGGAACTCCGGTGTACTCGGTTCCGGCCTCGAAATAGCCGCCGCGCCGGTTCGGGATTCCGTCGGCGACCGGCGTCCATTTCACGCGCGACATGATCCGCGCGTACTCGACTGCCCGCTCCTGCCATGCCTGCGGACTTTGTTTCGCTTCCCCGGCGAAGGAAAAACCCGCAGGGCAAACGGCAATCGCCAGCGAAACGACCAAGACGCGAGAATACAACCACTTCGCTTTCATCAACAGTTTTCCTTTCGTTCGTGAGGGCGATTCAGCGAGACTTTTCTAGCACGATATGTCGGTGGGCGGGGATGTCGAGTTTGACGTTGCCGTCGGGCGCCCGAAACGGCTTGGGCGCGGGGGTGTGGGTGCCGCTGGTGTGCAGCGACAACTCGCCCCCGGCCCACGGTAGTGACGTCTCGAACGTGACGGCCGCGCCGGTGGCGTTGTGGATCAGCAGCAGCCATCGACCGTCGGCACGAACCTCCAGCCCACGGAGTCCCTCGGGCGTGGCGATCCGCCGCACGCTGTCCGCCGGTTGGCTCCAGTCCGGCAGCACCTCGACCGTGAAGAATTGCCGCGTGCCCTGGGCGTAGGTCAGCGGTTTCTGCTCATCCGTTTCGAGGCTGGCCTTGTCGCGGAGCACGATTTCCGTGCTGCGGAACTTCTCGGGCTTGTCGATGTAGAACGTCTCGGACTTCTCCGTGATCACATCCGCGTAGTTGTGTTCGTGCAGGCGGCAGACCAGCGCGCCGTATTGGAAGCACGCGGCGTCCTTGCGCTCGACCTGCTTTTCGAGTCCGAAGCGGATGCGGCCGTGGATCGAATACGCTTGCTGATCGGACAGCGGCTCGATTTCCAGCACGCCGACGAGCCGGTTCGGTGTCAGAATCCACTGCTGGTTGCCGGCCCAGTCGGTGAGCGTCGACTTGCCGCCCCAGGCCACGTTCTGGATGCGGTAGCGAGTGGTGAGCGTGGCGAAGCCCGCGGCGATGGTGACAGCGTTGCGTTCGTCCTGCGACAGGTAGCGGCATTCGCGCCACCGCCGGCAATTGCCCTCGTTGGGCTGGCGCGGTTCGAGGCGGTACTGGTTGGTGACGACTTGCAGGGCCGCGTTCAGCGGGTAGCGGCGGGTCGGTTCGTCCACGACCAAGCCGCCGACGAACGTGTCCTTGCCCTGCTGGCCGGCGCCGAAGAACCGCGTGGTGCCGGCGAAGCTCCAGCGTCCGAAGCGGCCGCGCGGGCCTTCTACGTTGCGGTCGTAGATCAGAAACTTGTCCGGCAGCGGCTGATCCTGGATGTCCGGCCGGTACAGCGTCGCCGCGTAGATGGCGTAATAGCTGTTGGGTTGTTCCCAGCGGAGTTCGTCCTTGGCAATGCGCCGGTTCTGTGGGCAGCCGGTCAGCCCGGCCACGATCTCCGGTCCGATGGGCGAGGCGCCGCTCCAGTAGTGTTTCCAGAAGCAGTCGGTGTAGTATTCGGGCACGCCGCCGGGCTCGACGTTGTAGGGATAATAGGGCCGGCTCTTGACGACCGTGTCTCGGGCCAATTCGCTGCCGGTGAGTTGCCAGTAGCGAGCCAGGTGGGCGACGTTGATCTGGTGGTAGACGAAGCATTCGTTCTGGAAGCCGTGGTACGAGAAGGCCCCGTCGGGGTAGAGCGCGTCCGCGGTGAGCTTGAGGAAACGTTCGGCCTCTTCGTGGTAGCGGGGCGAGTTGAACATCCGCGCGGCCAGTTCCAGCATCAGCATGTAGTGAACGTCCATGTTGGTGTAGTAACATTCGGGCGGCTCGTTCTTGGCCCGCACGCCGTAGGTCTCGATCTGGAATTCGGTGGCGACCTGGGCCGAGGCGAGCCATTCGGCCCGCTTGCTGGGCAGCACGAGGTCCGGGTACGTGGAGGCCAGCAGCAGGTAGGCCTCGAAGGTGGGCACGAAACAGAACCGGTTGATATTCGGGTCGCTGCCGTAGATCGCCTGACGGCCTGGGTTGAAGTCTCCGTCGCGGTGGTTCTGGAAGATGGCTTGCATCAGCCGCAGCACGCGGACCAGCAGATCGGGATCGGCCGCGTGGGGGCTGTCGGGACAGCACAAGGCCCAGACGCCGGCGTAGACGTTGTTGCCCAGGCTGCTGAAAGTCCAGGCGTTGTCGATCTGGCGGTAGCCCTCGTCGCCCTTCTTGTACAGCGTTCGGGACCTGAGCACGGAACGCGCTCGGCCCAACGCGCCCTGGGCGTAGGGATTGTTGTCAAAGTCGGTCACCGGCGGCAGCAGTGCCTGGGGCGGCTCGGCGCGGCTGCCGATTTCCTTCGTCAGATGGTCTTGCACGTCAACGAGCACGCCCTTGGCCGAAGTGCCGAGCCCGGCATCGAGCGACGCCTGCGCGTCTTCGATCGCCCACTTGAGCGCCGCCTTCTTCAGCTTCTGCTCGGTTGCCGTTTCGGGCAGTCTCTCGACCGCCGCGGCGACGTCGCCGATGGTCTCAGCGGCCTGCTTGGCGTGCTCCGCTTGCAATCGCCGTTGCTCCTCGCGGCGTTGCACCTCGGCCACGTCGAAGCGGAACGTCACGTCGTCCCACCACACGACGCCCTGGGCGAAGAAATTGAACAGATCGAGATGGATGTGCTTGGCGCCGGAGGGCAGTTCGAACGACAACGCAACCTTCTGCCATTGCCCGTCGGTGGGCTCGCCGTAGGCGTGCAACACCGCACACTGGGTTCCTTCCTCATCGACCGCGATCAGGCGCGCGACCGGGCCTTTCTTGGCTTCGGCCTGCATTCGCTCGGTGCGGTACCAGGCCTCGAAGATCCACGGCCCCGGTCCGACCATCGGACGCAGCGAGAAGGATCCGCGCTGCTGGCCGGTCTCGCACTCGATGCGCACGCTGGCCTTGCCGCTGTGCGCAACTTCCCGATCCCAAGCGACCTTGCTGCCCGTCTTCCAGTCGCCGCTGCGCCAGGCGTCGGGTTGCTCGTCCGCGTTCTCGTCCAGTTCAAAACTGGTGTTGGGCAGCCTGTTGGAGCCGTCAAGCTGAGGCTGGTCGTCAGGTCGGCGGGACGATTCCTCCTTGCCCACAGCAAGAACCACGGGCAAGAAGAGAATGCACATCCAGACGATCGTTCTCATGGCACGGCCTCCGGTTGCCGGTTTTTGACATGCGAGGAACCTTGACTCGATGCCCAAAAGATACTGGATTTCGGCTCTGGAAAGTAGCACGGGTGAAAACTTGGACTCACATGCTGGCGTGGCAAGGAGTGAGATGCCATGCCGTGCGGGTTGTGCGACGCTTCCCGCAGATCGGGATTGGCCGGGCCTTCGCGGGCGCCGCCATCGGCGACACGTTCGCGGGCACGGAGGGGACTTTGGCCGAGGTCCCGCACGATCTTCAGCCGGTTCTCCTTCCTCCTGGACGCGGCGACGCTGCCGGGTTGGGTCGA
>CAYUFW010000287.1:0-10868 GCA_964443915.1 uncultured Pirellulaceae bacterium | reverse complement strand
CTGTTCGGGCGACGCCAGGTCGGCCAACTCCTGGTCCCGCCGCGCGATGATCGGCTGCATGGACTTGGCCACGAACGCCCCGAGCATACCCTGGGCCTGCGCACGCTCGCTTGGTTCATCGAAGACCCGTAGCGGGATCCCGGTTACGTCCGGCTCCGCCGCCCGACCATCGACGCACCACACCGCCAAGCCGCCGAGCACGGCCAGCGCCGCCATCACCAAGGTCCGTTTTGACATGATGCACCTGCTGTTGGGATTCTACGTGGCCGTAAGCATCGTTCGAGAAATCACTGTCCGGTTTTTCCGTGGCGTAAGCTTCCAGCTTTCGATAGACGGTGGCTTCGCAAGCTGGAAGCTTACGCCACTTGCTTCTCGAACGGCGTCAACCGCGCTCAAGACTACCGCCGTGAGGCAGGCAGATCAAGTTGCCGGTCGGCCGCACCGCTGTGTCCCGGCGGCGCAGAATTCCTGCAGCGGGCAGCATTCGCAGCGGTTGTTCGAGCAATGGCTCTCGCAGAACACGAAGTGGCCGGCCTTGTCGGTCCAGCCGGGCCAGCCGCGTTGGGCGCAGCGGGGATTCGTCCTCCGGCAATGATGCCGGCCCAATTCGACGATCTGAGCGTGGAAGTCCCGCAGCAGGGCGACCGGCCGAGGCGCATCGGACTCCAAGGAGAGACCGTCGTAATACGAGAGAAATCCGGTGACATGGTCCAGGAAGAAACGCCGCAAGGCCTCGTAGGGGCCGTGCCAGAAATCGACACCGCGGCGGGGGAACACCTGCAGCCGCTCGAACAGTCGCCGCGCGTAGGCATCCACGACGAACGTCTCGTGCCGGTCCGACGCGAACAGCAGAATGCTGTCCGCCGTCTCCTCGCCGATGCCCGGCAGCGACAGCAATTGGTCGCGCACGTGACTGGTCGGGCCCTGCTGTAACAGATCCTCGACTGTGCGGCAACCCCAGCTCAGCAGCGTGCCCGCGATCCGGATCAGGCGCGCCGATTTCTGTGCGGCGAACGTGACGGGCCGGATCAGATCGAGGACCGTCGCCGCATTCGTCCGGGCCAGGCGCGGCAGTTCCAGCAGCCCCCCGTCCCGCAAACGGATCGCGGCCTCCCAGGCGACGGACCAGTTGCACTGCTGGACCAGGATCGCCGTCACCGACAGCTCGCCGGGCGATCCCGGCCACCAGACGCTGGTGTACCCGAAGTGCCCGCGCGCGGCCGCGTAGACGCGGTACAGCGTCTCCGCCGCCGAGCGCTCGGCGCGGGTCTCCGACCCCGCCGCCCCGCTCGACCGCAGGTCTCCCTGTAAATAGCTCTTGGATGGCCTTCTCGTCCGCTCGCGGTTCACGTGAAGCTCGTCCGGCTGATCTTGCTTGCTCGTCTTGAATCGCCTGCCCGCAACCGCTTCAGAAGTCGCGGCGGATCTCGAACCGCAGCATGTTGTCGTACCAGCCGTCGCCGCCGAGGTTGATGCCGGCGGCGAAGCCGAATTCGAGCACGCCCATGTCGCCGCCGGTGTCGACGACGGCACGCAGGCCGGAAAACGCGACCGGCGCGAAGCGGCTGTCGATATCGCCGGCGGTGGCAACGAACTCGTCGCCAGCCACGCGCACGACCTTCGTCTCCATCCCGTCCATGGCGGACAGCCCCACGATCTCGAAGGTCGGGATCAAAGCCAGAGAATCCCAGTCGCGCCAAACCCGGCTGACTCCCACGCCCCACCGCAGCACTTGGCCCGAGTGTTCCGGGTGGCCCGCGATGGGGAACCAGTACGTGATTTCGCTGTGGACGTACGTCTGGTCGTCGATTTTGAAACGGGCCAACATGCCGGGTTCCAGCGAGATATGGCCGTTGCCCAGCCCTTTGGACGGTGCGCCCGTGTTGAAGTAGGAGCGAAAGAGTTGCGTGATTTGCCAGCGCACGCCGTCGCACAACACCGTCTTGGTGGTCAGGCTCATGTCTCCCATGCCGGCCGTATTTCCGTTCGTGACCGGGTCGACGAGACGGATTGGGATTTCGGTCGCGACGGAGAACTTCTCGCCGCCCGTTTGGAGTTGAAACCGCAGATCCTGATAATCTACGGAGCGTTCCGCGTCGGGCCCCCGTCCGCCGGCCGGGTCCACGTCATTGGCGCGAGCCCACAGATACTCCGCGCGATCGGGCGGGCTGAAGTTCTGGACGCTGTCGATGCGCACGCGGAAGGTGTTCAGCGGTTGTGTGATTTCAACTTCCATGGGCGCCACGGCGACGTATTCGGCGCCAATTCCCGCCTCGCGATAACCTTGCCCGCGCCCCCACAGCCAGCTCAAGAGTCGGCTGCCCAGCGGGCTCGACCATTCCCGCCGCAGGACCTCGGCGAAAACCGAGTCGCCCGATCCGTCGTCCATGGGTTCGGGCAGCACCTCCCCTTGTCCGGCCGGCGCCGCCTGGCCGTCCTCGTCCCAGACGCGTGAGATCTGCGTCGGCCGCCAAGGCGACGAGGGGTCCGTTCCGGGCTGCAGTTCAATGTTCGGGACCAGCGCGTACCCGCCCTGGAAGCAGGCTTCCAGGGGCGAATGAATGATGATGCCGCGCTCTCCAAACGGCTCACACGCGCAGCCCGGGGTCCACTGGTTGGCAATCGCCGGCCCCTCCGCGAACGATGACGCGGGCGTGGCGGCGGTTTGGGCGCACGCCACGCGGGGCGACCACGGCTGCCACGGTGCGAAGACCGCCAGCAACGCTAGAACAGCAGTGGATGAGCGGAGCGAACACTCGGCCAACGCTCGAACCTCAATTCCCTCGACACTCGGATTTCGATGAAGCCTCGTCGGTCAGCCGTTTCGGGCCTGGTTGGAGACTCGTTCCCCCGGCAAGAATCAAGCTTCATTTATGACATACTCGGGGACACAAACCTCCAGCCGGCTCGGGGACGCGATCCGGACCCGCGGCGCCAGGGAGCCCTCCTCCTCGTGGTAGTATCGGTTGTAGGGGATGCGAGGGTCGAGCGATTCTTGCCCGATGTAGCGATTGTGCGCTGATTGAGTGGTTTTCCGGATTGTTTCTTCCCGCCGTATAGCCAGTACAGGCAGTGACCCGCTATGATGTATGGGCCTCGTCAGACGCAACTCAGCGTCCGCGATACGACTGGGTCAGGAGAGCAGAACTGGGTCAGGAGAGCAGAACTGGGTCAGGAGAGCAGAGCGGCCGCGGATGTGGCTGTTGGACCTTCGAGCGACGTCAGAGAACGGACAGAAAAGGAATCGCCATGAGGAATCCCGACGTTCATTGGTATGAGGGGCTGTTTCTGTTGCCGCAGCATCTTCAGTCGCTGGAACGTCATCGAAACGAGGCTACGCAGACTTCGGAGCAATGGAACCACCCCTACAACTACGGGCTGCGGACGCTGGAGTTCAGTCGCGAAGCCCTGGCGAACAACCAGTTCGAGGTCCGCACGCTGCAAGCGCGGCTCCGCGACGGAACGCTGGTGGATTTGAGCGCGGGCGAGGCGCTGGACCGCCTGGACGTGAAAGGCGACCTGCGGGCGGCGGCGGCCAAGGCCGGGCTGGAAGACGCGTTCAGCAAAGAAACGGTGGTCCAGGTCTACGTGGGTGTGCCGCGGCTGCAGTTGGGCCGCGAGAACGTCACCAAGCCCGGCACGCCGGGGGATGCCCGCTGGGTGGAAACCCGCATGGAGGTGGACGACGAGAACCGCAGCAACAAGGCCAAGGAGGTTCAGTTCCGGCGTTTGAACGTCCGGCTGTTGCTGTCGACGCAAGACCTGTCCGGGTACGAGGTGTTGCCGATCGCCCAAATCAAGCGGGCCAGCGAAGGCGAAGCCGCGCCCCAGTTGGACGAGAGTTACATCCCGCCGCTGCTGGCGATCGACGCCTGGCCCGGTTTGGGCCGCGACATCGTGCGGGCCATCTACGACATGCTGGGGCAGAAGATCGAGGTCCTCAGCCAGCAAGTGGTCAATCGCGGCCTGTCACGCGATGCCCGCGATCCGGGCGACGCGGATCGGATCGCGATGCTGGAGCGGCTGAACGAAGCCTACGCGCTGCTGGGCGTGCTGGCTTTTGCCAACGGGATCCATCCGTTGACGGCCTACACGGAACTCTGCCGGTTGATTGGCCAGCTGTCGATCTTCGGAGCGGAACGGCGGGTGGCGGAGATCCCCCGTTACGATCACGACGACCTGGCGCGGATTTTCAAACTGATCAAGGTGCGGTTGGAGCAACTGCTGTACGCGGTCCGCGATTACACGTTCCAGCAGCGGTACTTCCTGGGCGTCGGCCTGGGGATGCAGGTTTCGCTGGAACCGCAGTGGTTCAATTCCGACTGGCAGTGGTTCATCGGCGTGGACAAGGGCGAGATGCCGGCGCAGGAATGCCGGGATTTGCTCTCGCCCGGCCAATTGGACTGGAAATTCGGCAGCAGCCGGCAAGTGGAGTACCTGTTCACGCAGCGGGCTGCGGGGCTGGAATTGACCCCGACGGATCGCCCCATTCGGGCCTTGCCGGCGCGGTCCAATTGGCTGTATTACGAAGTCAAGCAGGCCGCGACTTCGCCCGCCTGGCGGGACGTGCAAGAGACGCAGACACTGGCCTTGCGGCTGCGGGACTCGTTGATTATGAATCGCGATCGGCTCCAGGGCGAACGGAAGCTGGTGGTTTCCGCGCGCGGCAAGCCGGTCACGTTGCAGTTTGCCTTGTTTGCGGTGCCGATTGAAAAATGACTCCTAAACTCGCCCGCGCCGTCGATCCGATTTTCCTGTACACCTTGGAACTGCTGGATCGCATCGCGCGCCACGAAGCGGTGTCGCCCCAGGAGGAGCAGCTGCGCCTGCGGGCGTTGATCGACCAGGCCGACGCCTTGCTGGGCGCGGAGCCCGAGTGGGACGCGGCCAAGTACGCCTTGGTCTCCTGGGTCGACGAAGTGCTGGTCGACACGCCTTGGGACGGACAGGTTTGGTGGAGCAACAACGTGCTGGAAGTGGCGTTGTTCAACTCCCGCTTGTGCAACGAGCGTTTCTACCTGCGGGCGGTCGAGTCCACCGCCCTATCCCGCCGCGACGCGCTGGAGGTGTACTACGTTTGTGCGGTGCTCGGCTTCCGCGGCCTGTACCGCGACCCGGAGGTTTCCCGGTTCCTGATCCAATCGCACAACTTGCCCGAGGACCTGGAGACGTGGGCGCGGCAGGCCGCCCTCTCGATCCGCTTGGGGCAAGGTCGTCCACCTCTGGGGCGGCTGGGGCCGGAGATTCCCGGTGCGCCCCCGCTGCCGGGCAAATCGCAAGTTGTCTGGCCCTGGCTGGCGGCCGCCATGCTGGTCGCCTGGAATGTGGTTTACTTCACGTTGTTCCTATGACAGCTGACCGGTCCCCGACATGAACGATACCGCCCCCGCTCCGAAGAAATCAGGCCGCTGGAGTTGGCTGACGGCTCCCGCCCGCTGGTCGTTGCCGGCCCGCGTGGCGGCCCTGACTGCCTGCGGCCTGGCGCTGATGGTTCTGACCGCTTGGTTGATCTTCCTGATCGACCCCAACAGCGTGCCCTGGCGCCACGCGATGACTTGGTGGCGGATCCTGATCGTCGTGGCCTTGGTCGTCGTCATTCCGGTCGTGGTGTATCGTGGGTTGCGGCTCTGGCTGGAGGGCGAAAGGTCCCGATTTCCCGACATCGACTATGCTTGGAAGGCGGGCGTGGAGGCGTTGGGCGAACATGGCATCGAACTGAACAGCGCCCCGCTGTTCTTGGTGCTGGGCTCCTCCGGTCCAGCCCTGGAGCGGGCCTTGTTGGAGGCGTCGGGACTCGGTTTTCGCGTCTTCCAGTCGCCGCCGGGCCCGGCGGCCCTGCACTGGTACGCCAACCCCAACGGGATTTTCCTGGTTTGCAGCGAAGTCGGCTGGCTCAGCGCCCTGGTCACGTTGAAGGCTCGACAGCCCGGTGAGGGAGAGATCGCCGTGCCGGCCGAGGCCGAGATCTCGGAGAGTTCCTTCATCCCGCCGCCCGCCGCTGCTCCGGCCGCTGCGCCCGCGGCCTCGGCCGATGCCGGCGGCACGATCATGTTGGACCAGTTCGTCGCCCCGCGGGGAGCCGCCCCGCCGGCGCCGACTGCCCCAGCGGCACCGGCCGCGCCGGCGGAAGGCGTCCGCCCCGCCCCGCCCAGTCCCCGCCGCGTCCAACCCCAGAGCACGGGGCTGGCCGAGCCGGTCGCGCTCTCCAGCCGCGATTCGGCCGAGCAGCTGGAGCGGCTGCAGTACCTCTGCCAGCTGTTGCACCGTACCCGGCAGCCGGTGTGCGGCGTCAACGGTGTCCTGACGCTGATCCCGTTTTCCTATCTGCACGCGACTCCGGCCGAAGTGGAACCATTACAGCGGGCGATCAAGAGCGATTTGACGACCGTGCAGCAAACGCTGCAGCTGCGCGCGCCCACGATTGCGATGGTGACCGGCATGGAGGCCGAGCAGGGCTTCCGGGAACTCGTCCGCCGGGTGGGACGCGATCGCGCGGTCCGGCAGCGGTTCGGCCACAAGTTCGACGTCCGCCGCTACGCCAGCCGGGAAGAACTGGCCGCACTGACCGCGCACGTCTGCGGCGCCTTCGAGGACTGGATTTACGCCCTGTTCCGCGAACGCGGGGCGCTCAGCCATCCCGGCAACACGCACCTGTACGGTTTGCTGTGCAAGATCCGCTGCCACGTGGCCATGCGGTTGGCCGACGTTTTGTGTCAGGGATTTGGGTACGATCCGCAGCGGCAGTCGGACGACGAACGGACCTTGTTCAGCGGCTGCTACTTTGCCGCCACCGGCGACAGCAGCGACCGGCAGGCGTTCGTGCGCGGGGTGCTGGACAAGATCGTCGATGAGAACGAACTGGTCGAGTGGACGGAGCAGGCTCTGCGAGACTACCGCCGTTACCGCCGTTGGACGGTGGCGGGCTACGCCGTCACTGCGCTGCTGCTGGCGCTGTCGATCGGCGCCGTGGTCTTTCGGCAAGCGTCGTGATCCATGACGAAATGGGCGGGGTGGGCAGTCAACGCGGTCCGGCCTAGAATGAACGGAGATGGGATGCGGTCATCCGCCGCCGTTCAGGGCCTTCCGCTGTTCCCGCCGCAGATTGGGACGGATTTGCAGTCCGTCGGGGCACGCCCGCGGGCGCGCGTGATGCCCTCGGACTCTCAGGGGAGTTCTCCGCTATGGCCACAACTCAATCCGGCCGGATTTACCGGTTCACGTGCCCCCTTGGGGACGACAAGTTGCTCTTCTATCGCCTGACGGCGCGGGAGCAATTGGGGCGGCTGTTCGAATTTCATTTGGAGTTGCTCAGCGAAGATCCCAACATTGATCTGAAGTCGTTGCTGGCTCAGCCGGTCTGCGTCCACGTGGAACCGCCGGAGGCAGAGAAACGCTACTTTCACGGCATGGTCAGCCACTTTCGCATGGCGGGAACGTATGGCTCGTTTGCCAAGTACCAGGCCGTCGTGCGGCCCTGGCTGTGGTTCTTGACACGGACGGCCGACTGCAAGGTGTTTCAATTCCAGACCGTTCCGGACATCGTCCAGGCCGTCTTCCGCGACCTGGGCTTCTCGGATTTTGAAGTTAGGCTCAGCGGAAGCTACGCCCAGCGGGAGTATTGCGTTCAGTATCGGGAGACCGACTTCGACTTCGTCAGCCGCCTGCTGGAGCAGGAGGGGATCTACTACTATTTCAAGCACGAGGCCGGGAAGCACACCCTGGTGCTGTCCGACTCGATCGGCTCGCACGACCCGGCGGCGGGCTACGAGGAAGTCCCCTACTATCCGCCCCAGGAACATGCGGCGCGCAAGCGGGACCACTTGTACGACTGGTCGGTGTACCAGGACGTCCAGACCGGCACGTATGCCTTGAACGACTTCGACTTCGAGGCGCCGAAGGCGGACTTGAAAGTCAAATCCATGGTCTCCCGCGGACACCCGCAGGGCAAACACGAGGTCTACGATTATCCCGGCAAGTACGTCAAGACGGCCGAGGGGCAGAAATACGCGAAGACCCGCATCGAACAGCGGCAGGCCCAATACGAACTGGTGCGCGGCGAGGGGAGCGCCATCGGTTTGGCCGTCGGGCACCTGTTCTCGCTCACCGGCTTCGACGTCCGCGAAGATCAGAACCGCGAGTACTTGATCGTTTCGTCCGTACACCAGTTGCAGGCTGCCGAGTACGAGTCGAGGCAGCCGGGGTCGGCGGATCACTGGACGTCGTGCGAGATCACGGCGATCCCCAGCAGCCAGCAGTACCGGACGCCCGAAACCACCCCCAAGCCAATCGTGCAGGGACCGCAGACCGCCACCGTCGTGGGCAAGGCCGGCGAGGAAATCTGGACGGACAAGTACGGCCGCGTCAAGGTCCAGTTCCACTGGGACCGCTACGGAGCGAAAGATGAGAACAGCTCGTGCTGGGTCCGCGTCTCGCAGGTCTGGGCCGGCAAACAGTGGGGCGCCATGCACATTCCCCGCATCGGCCAGGAAGTGATCGTCGATTTCCTGGAAGGCGACCCCGACCAGCCGATCATCACCGGCCGCGTCTACAACGCCGACAACATGCCGCCCTACACGCTGCCCGCCAACCAGACGCAGAGCGGACTCAAGAGCCGCAGCAGCAAGCGGGGTACGGCCGACAACTTCAACGAATTGCGGTTTGAAGACAAGATCGGAGAAGAGCAAGTCTACTTCCACGCGGAAAAAAACTTCGACCGCGTCGTCGAGAACAACGACACGCTGAAAGTGGGCTTCGAGAAGAAGGACAAAGGCGACCAAACGATCGAGATCCACAACAACCAAAAGCTGGTCGTCGGCAACAGCAACTCGGAAGACGGCAGCCAGACGATCGAAATCTGGAAGGACCGCACCACGACCATCAAGGAAGGCAACGAGACGCTGACAATTCAGAAGGGCAATCGCACCGAAAAGATCGACAAGGGGAACGATAGCTTGACGATCAGCCAGGGCAACCAGTCGGTGACGATCAGCAAGGGCGACCAGACGGTGACGATTTCCACTGGCAAGAACGTCACCGAGGCCGGCACGTCGATTGAACTCAAGGTCGGCCAAAGCAGCATTAAGCTCGAACCCGCGAAGATCACCATCAAATCGATGCAGATCGCCATCGAGGCGATGGCGCAACTGAATGCCAAGAGCCCCGTGACCGAGGTGGCCGGCGACGGCGCGTTAACGCTCAAAGGCGGCATCATCAAGATCAACTGAGGGGTTGCGGGACGCGGGATTTGAGATGTCGGATTTGAGATCTGGGATTTGAGATCTGGGATTTGAGATCTGGGATCTGGGAGATTTGGGATCTGGGATCTGGGATCTGAGATCTGGCATTTGAGATCTGAGATTCGAGATGAGCCGCGAAACACGACTTCAAGAAGCAGACCGGCGTTCGCGCCGCGCCCACATCAGCATTCCGCGAACCCCGCGCGCTGTAACCGTTCACCGTTCACCGATCACCGATGCCCCGTCACCCGTAACCCGGAGACGTAGAACATGCATGTGATTCTGCGAGCCGTTGGAGGCCCCGGCCAAGGCGTCCAGTTCCTGGTCCGCCGGGGTCAAGTTGCGCGGGTGGGGCGGACCGAGTGGGCGGACTTTTGCGTGCCCGCGGATCCGGCCATGTCCGACGTCCATTTTTCTGTCGAGTGCGGACCCAAAGGCTGCCGGCTCCGCGCGTTGGGTTCGTCCCCGACCCTGGTCAACGGCAGTCCGGTGAACGAAACCGGTCTCCGCTCGGGCGATCGGGTGACCGCCGGGGCGACGACGTTCGCGGTGCAGGTGCAGGGCATCGGCGCGGAGCCGGAAGCCGCCGCACCGAGTCCTGCCGCCGCAGAACCAGCGCCCGCCGCAGAGGCGGCCCCGGCGCCGCCCCGGCCGGCGGCCGAGGCGTACTGCCAGCACCTGGAATTGAGTGACGAGGCCCGGCAACTCCTGCAGCCCGGCTTGCCGCCCGAGGAGTACCTGGACCAGCTGATCGCCAAGGAGTTGTTTCCGGACGGGTTGCGGTTTGTGGCCGGCTGGCTGCCGAAGCCCCAAGCCGTCCGTTGGGCCTGCTACTGCGTTCAGGGCGTGCTGGGCGAGAACCTGACGGACGGCGAGAAGCGGGCCTTCGACGCCGCCTTGTGCTGGGCGGCGGAACCGACGGAGGAGAACCGCCGCGCCGCGGAAGCCGCGGCCGAAAAGAACCAGTTCAACGGCCCGGCCAGCTGGCTGGCCTTGGGCGCCTTCTGGAGCGGCGGCAGCTTGGCGCCGCCCGAACTGCCGGAAGCCCCCGCGCCCGAAGGACTGACCTCGCAGGCGTTGTCCGCCGCGCTGGTGCTAGCAGCGGCGCGGGCAGACCCCCGCCGCATCAACGAAGGCTGCCGGGAGTTTCTCCGACAAGGCCGGGAATTGGCACTCGGCTTGGAGCCAACACCGGTGAACGCGAAGACTTGAACCGTCTGATCCCAATTTGACAGGAACCGCGCCATGCCGCCTGCAGCTCGAATGTCGGACATGCATACCTGCCCCATGGTCACGGGCGTCGTGCCGCACGTCGGCGGTCCGATCCTGCCGCCGGGTTGTCCCACCGTGCTGATTGGCAACCTCCCTGCCGCGCGAGTCGGTGACATGGCCACTTGCACCGGACCGCCGGACACCATCGCCAAAGGGTCCGCCACGGTGCTGATCGGCGGCCCTCCGGCGGCACGGATGGGAGACAACACGGCCCACGGCGGGGTGATCGTCGCGGGGCTGCCCACCGTGATGATCGGTGGGTGAGAACGCGTCCACGAACAATGTCGTCTTTCGCTCCGCGAAAGAACGCCCTTCCGCGGAGCGAAAGGCGACAAAACGAAGCGCTCTGCCGGCAAAACG
>CAYUFW010000286.1:0-10881 GCA_964443915.1 uncultured Pirellulaceae bacterium | reverse complement strand
GCTAGCACTTACAGTCGTCAAGAAGGGAAGTTAGAAACTGGAAACGGCACTAGAGCCGATCAGGTAGACGGTAGTCGCGAGGTCGGCTTCGCCAACGATGCCGACCGTCTCGATATCGCTACGAAGCTCGTCGAACTTGTCGGGGTTATTCAGGAATCCCTCCGCCGCTTCGAGGATCTCCGGATCGGATTCCGCTGGCTCCTGCGCCCGCGCCGCCTCTGGGGCCTTCGACGGGTCGGCGTCGGGGTGCGGTTGCGTGTTTGCTGCACGAGCCGCATCAACGATCTGTTTGTCAAGGCCACGCAACTGGCTCGGCTTGCACCTGTGCTTGGCGGTCCGTACCTTGGTGATGAATCGCCGCCGGCTTTGCGCATCTTCCGGGTTGAATCGGTCGTGATAGCCAAAGCGACCTATCCGCAAGTCAACGTCACAGACGCCCCTTGCGTCAGGTTTGCCGAGGGTCAGTTGCGGGCGTGCTTTCTGCGATGGCTGGCTCTGGTCCGAAGGTTGCCGCGGTGGGGACTGGGCTACGGTCCGATTGACTCTGTGTGAATTGGTGGTCGATGTCAGCTGTGACTTTCTGGTTGGCATAAAATCGCTCCGTGACGAAACAGGTTCACAACGTTGCCAAGAAACTCCATAACGGTAATCCAGAAGGGTCTGCCGGGGTCGGGCGGCAACAGGCCCATGAACATGCCGATCCGGCACCAGTCAACCAAGCGACCGACGATGGCTGACTTTGAGGCGAGTTCGAAACTGTTCCGAGGCTAAGAACTCGCGAGAGCGGGGCACCGCCCGAAACTCGGGACGGGATTTGGGTGCGAACCGAACAAGGGGCCTGAATACACAATATTTTGTGGGCAAGAGCTAGTTCACCCACTACATATTGTGGCGATACGTGATTTTCGGTCAACGAGGAATCCCGAAAAACCGTTCGAAATTCCCGGTTTTCGAGTGCTAGCGGAAAAGCCGCCTACCGTGCGGAAGTAGCCACCACCACCCGGCCACCCCATCAGAAGAATTCGACCACGTCCTCGTCGCCGGCCTTGGTACGTCTTTGTGGAGTTTGGAGGAGTTGATCGGTCTGAGAAACGGGTGTCACTGACACCCGATGATGCCATTTTTCAAGGCAAATTGAGGCGTCGCAGAAATCGCGTGATGAGTTCCAATGCCTTTCTGTGAAAGAACTTATGGCTCTTTCTCCAGGGCCATGAAAAGGTCATGGCTCGATTTACGAATGCGGTGCTCTGCCGATTGAAGCTACGCTGGCACTCCGGATGGAAGGCAAGGTGGAAAGTTTAAGAAATAAGCGTGTGGTTCGCAATAGGACGGCTCAGTCCAGGTGAAGACAGGGTTTTCGAGACGCGTACGTTAATGGTCCGGAAGCGAACCGCGGGTGATCGCGTGGATGACGCCAAGACCGAATTGCCGGCGACCTGTGGCACGGCCTACTGCGTTGGCCGTGCCGTATGGATGGCGGCAAAGCCGAAGTGCCGGCGACCGGACGCATCAGACATCCCGCTGGCGTTTCGAGTTACGTTGAGCGACCGCCACAAAAAAACGCGGGCCATACGGCCCGCGTGTCAGATTTCATCCCCACGATTCTAGCGATAAGTGCTCGGATACGCCCCGCCCGTCGCCGTCCGAGTCGGGGACGATTCGCCGCCCTGAGGGGCTGCACTGCCGCTGATCGGGCTCGGAGCGGACAGCGGACTGCCGCCTCCAGCTTGGCCGGCACCCGCAAAGGACGCTGGCTGAATGGATTCGCCGGAGGGAACACTGAGGTTGTTGCTGGTTCCAAACTGGGTGCTTCGGGCCGTGCTGCCTGGCCGATACGCGCCCGCCGCGACGGCGGGCGAATACGATTCCTGCCCCAGTGCCTGGGGGGGAGCGGTTTGGGTGTCGCCGTACACGCTGCCACCGTAAGTGCTTCCACCGTAACTGCCTGCGCCGCCTGCGTAGCCAGTCGCGCTGCGCGTGGCGCCGGAGGCATCATACCCACCCGCCGATGCCGGGTTAGAAGCCTGCCCGTAAGAACTCGAACCGTTACCGTACCCGGCTCCGCCACCGTAATTCGTGCCAGCCGGACCTGCATAGGGAGCCGGAGACGCCGCCCCGGACTGCCCCCACGGTTGGCCAGCGGTGGCCGGGGCAGCTGCACGCCCGCTCTGACCGTAGGTGCCGTAGGCATCGCCGCCAGCGCCGGGGCCATACCCGGCCGGAGCGGACTGCTTCGCGTAAGCGCTGGTTCCGCCAGCGGCGCCCGGACTGCCACGATAATCCGGCGAATAAAATCCTTGGGACGAGCCTGTGCCGCCGTACGCTTGGCTCGCCGCGCCAGCATCCCGATTAGCACCGGATGCACCGCCGTAACTTGCGTTAGAATAGTAGTTTGCAGCACCCGGCTGGGCTCCATTGCTGGGCGTTCCCGCTACGGTGCCGCCGGTGGTTGTGCCACGGTATTGGCTGTTGGCATAGCCGGACGTTCCGGCGCTGCCCGGAGCATAACTGGGCGCCGCGTTGGGGGAAGTCAAGGTCGAAGGCGGAGCCGGCAGACCGGTGGTAGGCTTGGAGGCCAGAGCCGTATTCTCAGGCTTTTTCTTGCCCCAGCTGAACCAATTGGTCTCGGGCATCTTGAAGCCGCTGCTGGTCGAGCATCCCGGCAAGGAAACGACACCCAACAAGAAAACGACCGCCAAAACGAGCGTCGTTCGCCAAAGGCTTCTGCGCATGGCTAATGCGTCCTTTCAGTAGGCACACGAAAGAAGTGACCGCACCGGGAGACACTCGGTGCCAAGACCCTCCGCGCCGTACCACGATGGCAGCTCAGTTTCCGAGAAAAGGCCTATCCGTCGAACATCTGCTGGTCGTGATCGCACAACGGTTCCGTCTATCAATCCTTCGGCTGCAGAACCGCTGTAGAATCAGGAAAAACGGGGAAATCTCCCCCAACCGGCAAACTCGGTATCACCGCACCTCGTTCTCGACGGACCTCAGGGAGGGGGATAGTAGGTTTGCCGCCACAGCGAGTCAATGTCAGAATTCCATGTGGTCGGACTGACTCGACTCGGATCCCGGCGAACGGTGGGCGTGAGCCCACCGGTCTGCTACGGTGGAAGTAGGAACTTGTCCGACTAACTCGACTCGGATCCCGGCGAACGGTGGGCGTGAGCCCACCGGTCTGCCACGGTCGAATCTGGAGGTTGTTGAATTCCATAAGATAGCGAGCCTAGGAGGGTAGCCACTTTCATGGCATACGATCGTCGCGAGGTTATTCCGCAGGACCAAGAAGAAGCAGCCAGATCCACCGGCTCACCCGCATCCCCGAGTTCGCCACCGCGCGGCCGTTTTGCCGGCCGTGTGGCGATTCTGATCGCGGTTCTGATCACGCTGGGACCAGTGCTGTACTTCGGCCTGCCCACCGAGATTGCCCGCTGGCACGTGGCAGCGGCCACGGAACTGTGGCTGGACGGAAAAAAGCCGGAAGCTCTCGCTCGACTAGATGTCGCCCTTCGTTGGACGCGGGAAAGTGCCGAGATCTACGTCTGCCGAGCCGATTGGATGCTCGAAGACGAGCAGTTTCAGAAAGCGCTGGAAGATTATGACAGGGCGCTGGCCGTGGCCCCCGACCAGCTTTGGGCCCTGATTCAGCGCAGCGAGGTTTTTCAGCATCTGGGAAGGCACGCCGAGGCCATTCGGGATTGGAGAAAACTGGTGGAACGCCACTCGTCGGCGTCCGCTGACCAGCGGGCGGTCTTTCTGAACGGACTCGCTTACGCGCAATCGCTGGACGACGCCAAGAAACCTGAATTGGACAAGGCGTTGGAGAACATCATCCAGGCGATCAACCTCGTTGGACAGGACCCGGCCATGCTGGACACACGCGGCTACATCCATTACCGGCGCGGAGGCCTGAAGGCCGCCGAGGCCGATCTGAACTTGGCCGTCGCGGGAATGGAAACGCAGCACAAGGCGTTCGAGCAGTCGCGGCAGTACACGGACCGGCGTGAATTCGAGCGCCAGCTCAAGAAATCACGCAAGAGCCTCGCCGTCATCCGCTATCATCGCGCCTTGGTCTACGATGCGATTGGGAAGACGAAGGAAGCAGAGGCGGACCGTCAGCGCGTGCGTCAACTTGGCTTCACGCCCGCACCGAGTCTGTTCTGATACGTGACTTTGTTTCCCGTTGCAGCAATAATTAAGAAAATGGCTGGAATCAAACCGAATAGGCATTTGCCCAAGACGCAGTCCCATGTCCTCCAGCACGTCCACAGCCAAATCATTGCGAACACCCATCGCGCCGGGCGATAGCGCCGGTTACGACCGCTTTATCGATCAACAGGTCGACAAGACGGGCACGCAGGTCAAATTGTTCGATCTGTGCAGTTCCCTGATGGTTCTGGGAGTCGGAGTCCTGAGTTTTTTGCTGGTTGTGACGGTTCTCGATCACTGGGTTGTTCCGTTGGGCGCGGGGGGACGCTGGACGGCATTGGTTCTCCTGGCCAGCGGCTCCGGCTGGTATCTGATCCGCGTTGTTCTGCCTTTGGTGCTGGGCCGGGTGAATCCGCTCTTTGCCGCCCGGACGATTGAGCACAGCGACCCGACGCTCAAGAACAGTCTGATCAACTTCCTGCTCTTTCGCTCAGACCGCGCCGGCGTGCGTGCGGTGGTCTACCAAGCCCTCGAACACCGCGCTGCGACGGACTTGAAACACGTCCCCATCGATACCGCCGTGGACCGGTCGCGATTGATCCGCATCGGCTATCTGCTGTCCGGCGTGCTGGTCATTTGCGCCGCGTACACGATCCTGGCCCCCAAAAGCCCGTTCCAGAGCATCGCGCGGGTCCTCGCGCCCTGGGCGGATATCGCCAAGCCCAGCCGCGTGCGCATCGAGGACGTCCAGCCGGGAAACGTGGAGGTTTATCAAGGCGAGCACGTTGTCGTCGCGGCCGACTGCTACGATCTGCGCCGCGGCGAGCCGGTGACGGTCCGTTACGCGACGCAAGACGAACAGCTGGGTCTGCAAGCAGCGACCATGCAGGCCGCCGCCGGACTTCTGCGCCACGAGTGCCGCTTGCCCGCCGACGAACAGGGCGTCCAGCGCGACCTGACGTACTGGATCGAGGCGGGCGACGCGCGGACGGCGGCCTACCAAGTGCGCGTGGTTCCCGCGCCCGTGATCCTCGTGGAAGCCATCGAGTACGAGTATCCGGCATACACCGGGCTGCCCAAGCGGGTGATCGAGCGGCAGGGCGACATCAAGGCGGCGGAGGGCACCCGAGTCACCCTGCGCGCCCGCGCGAACCAGCCGATCGCGGCGGCTGTCCTGGAATTCGACCCGCCGCCGGAAGCTGCCGGGCAGTCGGTCCGCGCGTCCAGCCGAAGCCGGACGCAGGGAGCACTGGCCTCGTCGCCCCACTGGATCGAAATGAAGTTCAACGGCCAGGAGGCTTCGTGCGCGTTCGTCTGCGAGATGAACGATCAGCGTCTGGAGCCGAAGTACCGTTCGTACCAGTTGCGGTTTTCGACGGCCGACGGTCAGCGCAATCCTCAGCCGGTGCTGCACCGGATCGACGTGCTCCGCGATCTGCCCCCGGAGATCGAGATCCTGACGCCGACGCAAGACCGTGTGGAAGTCCCGGAAGACGGCTGGCAAAAGATCGAGATCCGCGCGGTCGATCCGGATTACGGGCTGACGGCGATCCGCTTGCGCGCCACGGCCGGCGGCCGGCAGGTGCTGGCGAGGGATCTGCTCCAGGCTCCGGCAGGCCGGCAGGGACAGGAGATGATGTCGTTCGATTTCGCGCCGCGGACACTCGGCCTGCGAGCCGGTTCGGAAGCCAAGTGCTGGGCGGTGGCCGAAGACAACCGCGCGGCGCCGGGAACCGGCTCGCCGGAGCCAAACGTCGTCAAATCCCGCGAGATCACGTTGGTCGTCACCAGGCCGGCGGAGGTCGCGGCACAGGACCGGCCCGGTGACCAGCAGCAGGAACCCGCGGCAGCGAAGTCCGGCGGCAGCCGCAAGCCCGACGGCCAAGGCGGTCAGCCGAACGCCGCGCCGCCCGACAAGGGCCCGCCGTCGCCCGCCTCCAGCCAGCAGCCACCGGACGCCGGCAGTCAGCAGCAGGGGTCGGACGCCAAGCAGCCGTCCGGAGGCTCCGCGGGCGACTCCAGCAGCGCTCCGCAAGCCGGCGACTCCAGCCAGATGCCGCAAGCCGGCGGCAGCGGCGGGAACACGGATTCGTCCTCCAATCAAGGCGGCTCGGAGAGTCAGCCGTCCGGTGGCAATATGGCGGGCGACGGCAACTCGGCCAGCAGCAGCGGCGACGGCGGCCAAGGCGGCGGCGCTGCGTCCAGCCAAACGGGCGGCAGTGGGACGCAGGGCGGCAGTCCCAGCGGCGCGGATTCGAGCGCCGGCGCCGAAAGCGGGGCAGGTCAATCGGCTGAACCGCTTCACGACGGCGAAGCTTTCGAGAAGGCGATGGACCACCTGCAGCAGTCCGGCGAACGTTCCGGACAAGACGCTGCCGGATCGGCGGGCAGCGCTTCCCAGGCGGCGGATCAAGGCGCACAGAAGTCTTCCTCGGGTTCGACCCCCGAAAACGCCTCGCAGCAAGGGACCGCCTCAGACGCCGGCCAACAGGCGATATCCCAATCGGGCGGCCAGCCCCAGCCGGCGCCCGGCGCGGGACAGATGGGCAAGGGCACAGAATCCGAATCGCCCAAACCGGGTGAATCCCCGTCCGGCGCCGGCGGCCAAGAGGGCGCCGGACCGAAAGAAGCTGCAGGGCAACAACAGCCGGACAAGAATCAAGGCAGCGGTCAGCCGCAGCAGGGAACGCCCAGTTCCGGCGGCGAGCAACAGGGCGCGATGCAACAAGAGAATCAGGCCAAGAAGAGCCCGTCGGGCGGCGGCCAGAAAACAGAACCGGGCCAAAGCGACGGCGGCCAATCCGGATCGGGAAAGGCGAACGAGAGCCGAGGTGGTTCGGGCGGCGGGCAGAATCCGGAGGGCAATAGCCAGAAACAAGCGTCGTCCGGCGGTGGCGAACCGCGGCCCAGCGAGGAGCCGCAAACGCCCAGCATGAGCCGCAAGACGTCGGGCTCCCAGGGCGACGCGGGCGGCGACCGAAGCGGAGGCGGCAAGAAGGGCGGCGGCCAAGGCGGAAACCAACCAGGCCAGGAGAACCCGGGCAATTCCAGTTCCGCCGACCAGGGCGCTGGCAAGTCACAAGAATCCGGCAGCGGCGATCTCGCGCAGCGGCCCGGCGACAAGCAGCGGGCGGAGGGACAAACCGGCGCGTCCGGGTCCGAGCCCGGCAGCGGCAGCCAGGCGAAACCCGCCATAGACGGCGCGCCCGGTGCGGGAGAACAAGGCGATTCGACTCAGAACGGTCCCTCCACGTCGCCGCCGCAGGCGCCTTCCGGCACGGCCCCATCCCAGGGCGGCCAAGGGTTGCCGCTGGGCGGCGGCAATCCCAGTGCCGCCGAATTGCAGGGCGGCGATCTGAGCGGTGATGTCCCGGACGGGGAGCAGCCCAACCTGGACTACGCCCGCAAAGCCACCGACCTGGTCCTGGAGTACCTGAAGGACCAGCAGACGAATCCCGACGAAGAACTGCTGAAGAAGCTGGGCTGGACCAAGGAGGATCTGCAAGACTTCGTGCGCCGCTGGTCGGAACTCAAGCGGACGGCGCGCGAGGATCAGCGGGCCAAACAGGAACTGGACGACGCCTTGCGCAGCCTCGGGTTGCGTCCCACGGCCCGCGACCCGCGGCGCACCGACGTGCGTCAGGACCCGCGCCGCGCGGAGCGCAACTTGGGTGTACAAAGCAACGCGCCTCCCGCCTACAGCGAGCAATTCGACGCCTATCGCAAAGGCACTGCCCGCGTGGGCCAACCGCGCGAGGCGGGCAAGTAACACTCCGGCTGTGCTGCGGTCTCCCGACCGCAGCACGGGCCCGACCGCAGGTCTCCCAGAATCGCTGGGGAGACCTGCGGTCGGCGGTTTCGGCGAGGTCGGGCGACCACCGCACGCGATGGTTGCCGTCGCCGGCCGTGAGCACGGTCATGCCGCTGCCGTCGAAGTTCACACGGCAGAAGTGCGTGAAGTAGGGATCCTGCTCCCGGTACACCCCGCCGGCTCGAAACCAGATCTGGCGGCGAGCTTCGTCCACGTGCGTCACGTCCTGCACGACCCAAGGGCCTTCGGTGATCTGATTCTTGACCTGACCAGACCGCGCGTCGTACAGCCACAGGTGGTTCCAGCCGTCCCGCTCGGACATCCAGATCAGTTCGTCATCGCCCAGCCAGCGGCAAAAGAACTTGTCCGAATAGCAGATGAAGGTATCGCTCCGCTCGTCGACGATCGCCCGCGTCGCGCCCGTCGCCGCGTCGACGGCCACGACGCGCAGCACTTGATGCCCGCGCTGGTTGTAGACGAACGTGAATCGCGAGCTGTCCCCGGACCAGCGGACGTCCTCGATGCTCCAGGGATTGGGGAACAACTCGTCGCGGACCGCGATCTGCCGGCGGCGGGACACGTCGAACAGTTGCGGCCGTGGATGGGCGATCCGGTCGCCCGGCTTGAGGTAGTCGTACGAGCGCAGTTTCGGCTGCAGCTGGTCTTTGGGCGACGACTCGACGACGCAGACCTTGTGCTCCTGGGCCGGCTCCGTGCGCAGGGCGACCAGCTTCTGCGAGTCGGGCGACCACCACAGATCGCTCACGTCGTAACGGTCGTCGGCGCGTCCGTCTTGGCTAAGCGCGAACTCCGCGCCGTTCTCCGCGGCCCGCAGGTGGAGGCTGTCGTTTTGGAGGATGGCGGTCCATTTTCCGTCGGGCGATGCGGCGCTGCGCCGGTCCTGGCTGCGGCGCGGCCGCGCGTCTTTCGGCAGCGAATCCTGTTTCCCTGTTTTCACATCGCCGCCCTCGACCACGGCCCTGGACTCTTCCTCCGCCGCCTCGAACACGCCCAGCGGGTTACCGGCCTGGTCCGCCACCAGCCAGACGTGGCCGGCATACGTGTGTTGATCGTGCTGAGCGCCCGGCGCCACCGCGGCGTAGCGGCGCCGCCTGCCGTCCATGTCGATCCAGTAGACGACAATCTCGCCCGGCGTCTTATTCTCGAACGTGACGCGAGTTTCGGCGCCGGTGCGCCGCGTCGGACGTGGCTGGCGACTGGCAGGCAGCGATTCCGCCGCCGCGGCGTCGGGACACGGACGAAGTTCGTACGTGTTCAGATCCAGACGCCACGCCTGCTCGCGGCCGCACAACACCACGGCCGAGGCGATGTCTTCGAATTCCAGCCGCTCGATTGGCAGCCGCTGCGCCGTCACCTCGCGGCCCAGCAACTTGCTGAGTTCCACCGCCGCACGGGCGTGATCGAAAGCCGGCTGGCGCGTACCCGTCTGGGCGTCCACCAAGACGAATGCACGCGCGCCGTCCTTCAATTCGTTGCGATACCAAAACCGGGTCTGGTTCGCAAACCAGTGCGGAGCGACCCGGTCGCGGTAGACGCGCGGTTCGCCTGCCTCAGCGCCGCACGAGGCCGCAAGAAGGAGCAGGATGGGCAACAACCGGCGGCGGAACCTGGAAGCCGAATTCTGTTCGGCACAACGGCTGCTGCCAGCCGGCATCCTCGACGCTTGCCGTCGAGTCATTGAGGAAGACTGGCCACGGACGCAACTCACAGAACGCAACCCTAAATCCTCGCCGTTCGTCGGCGAGTGCTTGAGGCTAATTGACGGTATCCCCATCTCAGCCATCCATCCTGAATCTCCCGACGGCGAGCGTCGGGGCTCACCGATACTGCTGCTCGGTCAGCTTCAGCACGCTGTCGACTTGATCCCGTGTAATCACGGCCGCGCCGGCGTCCATGCTGGCGGGCATGATGCCGTAGCGTTTGTACAGCGTCAGCTGCACGACGGGGTAGAAGCCCTGGGTGTACGGCTGCTGGTCGACGGTGAAGCGAATGATCTCGGCCTTGATCAAGCGCAAGATCTCCGGCGTCAGGTCGAATCCGGCCGCCGTGACGCCGCGCTGGCGGAAGTGTCTTTCGATGGCCAGCCCCGCTCCCTCTGTATCCGCTTGGCCCGTGCAGACCACGAACTTGATCTGGGGATTCTTCTTTAGTTCGCGAGTGATGACCTCCGCCGACTCCGCCGCCGTGTTTCCGGTGACGACGGCCGTCCAGGTGATGCCCTTTTTCGCGAGTTCTTCTTGCTCGCCGCGCAGACGGTCGTCCAGCGCCGACACGCCCGACGCGTGTTGCGTCATCAGGATGTGGCTGCCGGCCGGGATGGTCTCGGCACACCGCCGGCCGACGGTCCGGCCGGCATCGTAGTAGCGCTGACAAACCGCACTCAGCCGCGCGTTGGGCGTGGCATAGTCGTCGACGTTAAAGGCCACCAACGGCACGCCGCGGTCGCGGGCCTCCTGGACGACCTCGTCGAACGCCTCCGGGTCGATGATATTCAACGCGATTCCGTCGTACCCGTCGCGGAAGGCCTGTCGCACCATCTCCGCCTGGGCTTTCACATCCACGCCCGGAGTGCCGATGAAGACGGACTCGACGCCCAGCATCCGCGCGGCGTCCGCCATGCCCTTCTTGACCGGCTTGAAGAAGTCCTCGTCCACGCAGGTGGTGATGAAGATGAATTTGAGTTTCTTCTCGCCGGCGCCTACCGGCTCCGCGGCCCGTGCCGCGACGGACAACAGGCAGACCCCGACGACCACCGCAGCAACTCGCCCACTTTGGTTCTTCATGGCGTCCCTCTGTATCTCCGGTCTTGGTGTCCACCCCTTGACGCTCACAGTTCCTTGTCACGGGCGTGACTGCCATGCCGCCAGAGCAAAGGGCGGACTTTCGCAGAGATTAGT
>CAYUFW010000285.1:0-10895 GCA_964443915.1 uncultured Pirellulaceae bacterium | reverse complement strand
CGCCGCCGCGAGGAAATCTGGGACGATCTGTTGGAGTTGACCGTTGGCGGCGAAGATGCCAACCGCACCCGCTGCGTGATGGAAATCCGCGCGGGAACCGGCGGCGAGGAAGCGGCGCTGTTCGCCCGCGACTTGTACGAAATGTACCGCAAGTTCGCGGAATCCAAGGGCTGGAAAGTCGAGACGATGGACGCCAGCCCTACGGACTTGGGAGGCTTCAAGGAAATCACGCTGGAGTTCGCAGGCGAGGACGTCTTCCGCCAACTCCAGTACGAGAGCGGCGGACATCGCGTCCAGCGGGTGCCGGAGACGGAAGCCAAGGGCCGCATTCACACCTCCGCCGCGACGGTGGCCGTGCTGCCGGAACCCGAAGACGTCGAAATCGACCTCAAGCCGGACGATTACCGCAAGGACATCTTCCATGCCAGCGGACCCGGCGGCCAACACGTGAACAAGACGGCTTCGGCCATCCGTCTGACCCATTACGAAACCGGGATCGTCGTCTCGATGCAGGACGAAAAGAGCCAGCACAAGAACCTGGCCAAGGCGATCCGCGTGCTGAAGACCAGGCTGTACGAACACAAACGGCAGCAGGAACACGACAAACGGGCCGAAGTCCGCCGCACGCTGGTCGGATCGGGCGACCGTAGCCAGCGGATCCGCACCTACAACTTTCCCGAAAACCGCCTCACCGACCACCGCATCAACCTCACGCTGTACAAGCTCGATCAAATCCTGGAAGGGAACGTGCAGCCCATCATCGACCAACTGATCGAGTACGACCGCCGCGAGATGCGGAGCACGATGGGCGCCTTGGATTAGCACCATGCCGGACACCAATGCGTGGACCGTCGGCCGGCTGCTCACGTGGACGACGGACTATCTGAAGCAGCAGGGGTCGGCCAGCCCGCGACTGGACGCCGAAGTGCTGCTGGCCGCCGCCCGCGGCTGTGAACGGATCGCGCTGTACACGGCCTACGACCAGATGGCCGACGAGCGCACCCGCTCCGTCTTCCGCGAGTACGTCCGCCGCCGCGCCGCCGGCGAACCGGTGGCGTACCTCGTCGGGCACCGCGAATTCTTCTCGCTGTCGTTCCAGGTCACGCGCGACGTGCTGATCCCGCGGCCGGAAACCGAACATCTGGTTATCGAGGTGCTGGATCTGCTCAAGACGCGGCCCGTGGACCAGGGGCCGGCGCGGGTGGCGGACGTGGGCACCGGCAGCGGGGCGATCGCGGTGAGCGTCGCCAAGCACGCGGCCCATTGCCGCGTCACGGCGCTCGACATCAGCGCGGAGGCCCTGGAAGTCGCTCGCGGCAACGCCGAGCGCCACCGAGTCGCCGACCGCATCGAGTTCCTCCTCAGCGACTTGCTGGCGGCGATTCCACTCGCCGAGCCGCTGGATGTGATCGCCAGCAATCCGCCGTACGTCAGCCAGTCGGAGTGGGGCCAACTGCCGCCCGACGTGCGGAACTACGAACCGCAGTCGGCGCTGGTGGGCGGCGAGACCGGCAGCGAGACGATCGCCCGCCTGATTCCCCAGGCCGCCGAACGTCTCCGTCCCGGCGGCTGGCTGCTGCTGGAAATCAGCCCGGCGATCGAAGCCGCCGTGCGTGGCCTGCTGGACCAAGACGGACATTTCACTGCGCTGCCCACGGTAAAGGATCTGGCGGGGTTGCCCCGCGTCGTGAAAGCCCGACGCAACTGACGGGCTGCCGGGATTCCGCGGATCGGGTGCGACGGTAACTTGGCAGGTTGCCCGCTTCGTGTCCTTGCACGACGAACCGCAACCGCTACGATTCATGAGATCCGCTACGGTTTGCCCGTTGGATTTCGAGCGGCAAGGATGGCAACGCGGCCTTTCCATCCGTGTGCATGGGATTTGACGCAGGAGATATCCATGTTCCTCAGCCGGTTCGGGGTCAAGAACTACAAATGCCTGGGTGACGTCGACATTCCCCTCACCCCGATCCACGTTCTGATCGGCCCCAACGATTCAGGCAAGACCAGCCTGCTGGAGGCGATGGCGGCGTTCTGTGGAAGTTCGGAGAAGCCATTGAACGAAGTGTTCCCCGAACCCTGGTTCGGACGAGAGTTGATCAGGCAACGAGCGCCGACGGGCGCCATTGAGTTTCGCGGTGAGTGGATGGCCCGAAACGGCCTCACCTTGGCCGAAACCGCGAGGATTGGCTATGTGTTGAACATTGGGTTTCCGATCCAAGGCAGGGACTGCCGAACCGTGAAGGAAGCCGTTGCGCACGGCGACACGGTCTGGCCCATGCCTGACGACCGGCAGGCTGAGGGCGTCCTGATCCGGTGGAAGCACGGCAGACTTTCGTCGCGACCGCTTGTCTCGCGATGTCCTCCAAATCTCTTGTCCTCCATGGAGCCTTCGGAGTGCCTCGCCCCGCTATCTGCCCTCTTGAAGCCAGTTCACAAGTACTCTCTTCACCCCAAGATCATGGCCGTTCCTGCCGCGATTGATCCCGACCGCAAGTTCCGACTCGACCCGGACGGGTTTGGACTTGCCACACTCGTGGACGATATTGCGGGCTACGATCCGGAACGGTTCCTGCAGCTTCGTGCTGAGTTTTGCCGCTTCTTCCCGCAATTCAAGAGCGTTCGGATCGAGACGGAAAGATCGCTTGCCAGGACGTTTGAACCGGGCGGTATCCATCGTTCGAAAGACCAAACCGGAAAGGGCATCTACTTCGAGACCACGGATGGTGCGATTATCCGCTCCCAGCAAGCTTCCGATGGTGCGATCCTTTTCCTGGGCCTCCTCGCACTGGCCTTCCTGCCGGAGCCACCGAACTTGCTTCTGGTTGAAGAACCGGAAAACGGGATTTATCCCAAGCGTCTGGCCGAGGTCGTCCAGTTGCTGAAAAGCATGATTCGCAAGTCTGACGCTACACGTCTCCCGCAAATCATCATGTCCACGCATTCGCCGTACCTCGTCAGTTTCTTCGAACCCGACGAGGTGACCTTCCTCACCCGACCAACGGGCGATCCAGTCGCCCCGGTGCGCGCACGGCCCCTGCGGGACGCTCCGCACATCCATGACCGTCTCGCTGGCGGCGAATTCTATCTGGGCGAACTCTGGTACAACCTCACGGAGGAGGAGCTGTTTGGTGACTCCTAATGCAGCCGTCGTGATCGAAGTTTTCGGCGAGGGCAAGACAGACATCGGCAACAACGATGTTGGCCCGCAACCGCCCGACCAAGGCGTCGTGCCGATTCTCGTCCATCGGCTGTGCGATCGTCCCGCGCAGATGCTGGTGAAACGGCGAGCCTATGCCTTTCTTCAAGGGAAGGGCCTGTCGCAGAAGGTCTGGTTCGCCAAACGTCAGGCCTGCTACAACCGCTCCGCCGGTGCCGTGTTCGTCATGGATTCGGAGGGCGACGAGAAGGACCGGCGGATGCGGCACGGTGAATTGACCTCAGGTCGGGATCGCGGCTTGCCCGGTTTTCCCATGGCGATCGGGGTGGCTCAGCCTTGTATCGAGGCGTGGCTGCTGACTGATCCGCGCGCCATCGGACGGGCGGCAGGAGTCACGACCGTCCCATCCGTGCCTGACGAACCCGAAGCCCTTCCCGCCCCGAATCGCGATCGGAAACTCAACCCCAAAGCCGTCTTGGCCAACCTGGGCGTTGAGTCTGCCGCGGAGAAGGACGCTGTTGCCAGAGCCATGAATGACCTGGACCTTGTTTCTCAACGCTGTCCGCGCGGATTTGCGCCCTTCGCGGAAGAAGTGCGGCAGTACATCCGCCCATTGTTTCAGTAAGGAGCCCTTGCGATGCGAATCATACGCTACTTGGATCAGTCGGATGAGCCGCGATATGGCTGCCGTCATGCGGACGGGTCGGCCACGGAGATCGATGGCGATCTGTTCGGCAAATTCGGCGACAGCGGCCGCCCGGCGATGGTCGCCAAGCTGCTGGCGCCGATCGAGCCGACCAACCTGTTGTGCATCGGCCTGAACTACCGCCGGCACGCGGAAGAGGGGAGGCTGCCGCTGCCCGAATATCCGGTCCTGTTCATGAAGTCCGTGTCGGCGGTCCAAAACCCGAGCGACCCGATTCTCCTGCCCCGGCACCTGCGCAGCGACGCGGTCGATTATGAATGCGAGTTGGCGGTGGTGATCGGCAAGCGGGGCAAGAACATCGATCGGGCGGACGCCCTGCAGTACGTGTTGGGCTATACCTGTGCCAACGACGTCAGCGCCCGCGACTGGCAGATGAAATGGGGCGGCGGCCAGTGGTGCCGTGGCAAGACGTTCGACACGTTCTGCCCGCTGGGACCGTGCCTGGTGACTCCCGACGAGATCCCGAACCCGAACGGGCTGCGGATCAAGACGGTCCTGAACGGCCAGACGATGCAGGACTGGACGACGGAGGACATGATTTTCGACGTCCCGGCGCTGATCGCCTTCCTGAGCGGCAGCATGACGCTGTTGCCGGGGACGGTGATCCTGACAGGCACGCCGCACGGCGTCGGCGCGGCTCGCAAGCCACCCGTCTACCTACAGGCCGGGGACACTGTCACCGTGGCCATCGACGCCATCGGCGAATTGACCAACCCCGTCCAGGAGGAGCACGGACCGTAAGCGCCGCTCGTGCCGGACTTCAGGCTGTTGAGGAGAACGCGATGGGCGTTCCGAGACGTTCGCAAATCGCGGTTCGCTACGAAGACGTCGCCAAGGAGAAGTCCCAGGGGGCGACCTACACCCCGGCTGCGCTGGCCGATTTCGTGGCCGCTCAGATCGTGGCAGCCGCCCGGACCATGCCTCCCGACGGCAGAGTGCGTGTGCTGGATCCCGCCGTCGGCCAGGGCCAACTGCTGATCAGCTTGGTGCAGCAACTCTGTTCGAGCTGGTCCGGGCAGATCGAAGTTCACGGCTTCGAGACCGACGCGGATGCCTTGGCGGCTGCGTCCGCGACGCTGGGGAAGTCGTTTCCCGGCAACACGCTGCGGCTGCGGCGCGAGAACTTCCTGGATTTCGTGCTGGACGAGTTTGGGACCGCGGGCCATCCGAGCCTGTTCCGGCCGCACGCTCCGGAAGGCTATGACTTGATCATCGCCAATCCGCCGTACGTCCGCACGCAGATTCTGGGGGCCAGCCAGGCGCAGAGTCTGGCCCGCCATTTCGGCCTGACGGGAAGAGTGGACCTGTACTACGCTTTCCTTCTGGGCATCGCGGAAGTGCTGAAGCCCGACGGCGTGGCGGGCCTGATCGTGTCCAACCGCTTCATGTGTACGCGGGCTGGTGCGGTGGTGCGGAAGGCAATCTTGAGCCGGTTTCGAGTGCGTCACGTGTGGGACCTCGGCGACACCAAGCTGTTCGAGGCGGCGGTGCTGCCTGCGGTATTGCTGCTGGAGGGGCGCGATAGTCAGTCGAGCAGCCCTTCGGCCTTTTCTTCGATTTATGCGACGAACGAGACGCCCTCTGCCACAGCTAGCGGACCCCTCGAAGCGCTTCGCACTGAAGGGGTCACGCGCGTGCCGGACGGTCGCTGCTTTCGTGTGCGACACGGCCGATTGGAGACCGGAGGCACCCGAGATGGCGTGTGGCGAATTGCCAGCGACGCCGCGGACGCTTGGCTGGACAGGGTGTCATCGCATACTTGGGGCACGTTTGCCGACCTCGGCAAGATCCGCGTGGGGGTCAAGACGTGTGCGGACAAGGTGTTCATCCGATCGGATTGGGATGACTTGTCCGAGAAGGAACGGCCGGAGTTGCTGAGAAGGCTCACGACGCATCATGTCGCGCGTCGTTTTCGAGCCCTCTGGCCCCAGCAGCCGCGGCAGATCCTGTACCCGCACGAGACGGCGAATGGCCGTCGGCGCGAGGTCGACTTGGTTCGATATCCGCGTGCCCGCGCATACTTGGAACGGCACCGGGCAGTTCTCGAGGGCCGGACGTACGTGCTGGAGGCGGGCCGGCAGTGGTACGAGATCTGGGTCCCGCAGGATCCTGACGCTTGGGATCAGCCGAAACTGGTGTTCCGCGACATCACCGACCGGCCGACCTTCTGGATCGACGAAGAACGCACGGTCGTCAACGGCGACTGCTACTGGATGGTGGCCGACAAAGGACGTGGCTCGCAGCTCTTGTGGCTGGCGGCTGCCGTGGGCAACTCGTCGTTTATCGAGGCCTTCTACGACCATCGCTTTCACAACAAGCTGTACGCCGGGCGCCGGCGATTCATGACGCAGTACGTCGAACAGTTCCCGCTGCCCGATCCTCAAAGTCCCGTTGGGCGGGCCATCATCCGGAAAACTCGCGAGCTGTACGAGTTCTGCGGCCAGAGGCGTGCCGACGTCATCGCGGCGGAGTTGGACTGTCTGGTGTGGGAGGCATTCGGCCTGCCTTCACGCGCCGAAGCGGAAGGTGCTGCTCAGGTACCGCACGAGGCGCCGTCCCAGAGACAGGGGGGCGGCATGAATCCGGGCGCGGCCGGTGGCGCCGGGCAGCAGCGGGTAGTCGTGGGGCGCGAGGGAAACTCTGGCTTGGTAGAAGACGCCGGCCAATCGCGACTGGCCGTCGGCTTGCTTGGCTAGCGGCAGCCGGCCCGCGGCGACCAGTTCCGGGGGGACCGCGTCGGCGTCGATTTGCGACAGCTCCTCGATCCGCCCGCTCAAGTACCGGCCGGGAAGCTGATCGCTTTGGATCCAGACCTGCTGCTGCGCCTGGACGAAGGCGATCTCCGCTTGGTCGATCACCAGCAGGGCCTCCAGCGCGTGCGGATCTCCCACCAGGCAAAACAGCGTGCCCGTCTCCAGGAAGGCATCCCGGTTGGCTTGATCCAGCGGCTGGCCTGTCCAGGAAGGCAATTCGTCGTTCGCCTTGGGTGCCGGCTGCCGGCGCGGGGGCAGCACGGTCCCGGCGACGGGCGCGGTGAGCGTTAACCGCTGCTTCTCTTCCTCGCGCTTGCGCAGCCGGTTTTCGATGTCTGCCAGCGCTTGCTCGGTGGTCGGGATTTCGGAACCAGCGTCGCGGACGCCGAGATTCGTCTGCTGGGCACTGCGGGTCTTCAGACTCTGCAACTGGGTCTGCAACACTTCGCGCTGGCCCTGCAGCCGGGCGATCTCCAGGACGAGGTCGGGGTTTTCCAGCCGTCCCAGGACGTCGCCGGGGCGAACCACCGTGCCCGGCTCGACGGACCAGGTGAGCCGCCCCGCGACCGAAACGAACACTCGGTGAGCGCCCCGCAGTTGCACCGCCGCCGGCACGGTGATCCGATGCGGCAGCGGCGTCACGAGCGCCGCGGCCAACAGCGCCGCCAGGGCCGCCAGCATCACCGCCGCGCGCGACTTGTTCACCTCCCGACTCCTTCCCGGCACGCCCCAGAAACGGATCGCCCGCACCAACGGCACGCCCACGACTCCCGCGATCGTGAATACCGTAAGCAGTTGCGCCAGAACCTGCAAGCCGAGCGGTTCGAGCAGCGCGTGGCAGAACCACAGAATCGCCGCGATCACCGCCATCCGATAGATGAACGAAACCACCGCATACAGCAACAGCAGACGGCCGTGACGTTCCACGTACAGGGAGGGACCGGCGAAGTCTTTGCCCAGAACCCACCGCTCCACTCGCTGCCACAGGGCCGCATCCGCCCGCTGACGCAGATTGGGCACTTCCCACAGGTCGGACAGCAGGTAGTAGCCGTCGTACCGCAACAGCGGATTGCCGTTGAAGATCAGCGTGCTGAGCGAGCAGACGAACATCACCTTCAGGCAGATCGCGTTCAGCATTCCCGGCTCGCTGAACCACCAGGCAAACGTGCAGATCGCGGCCACTGCAAGTTCGACGATCATCCCGGCGCCGCTGATCGCCATCCGCTGCCACTTGCTGGGCAACATCCACGCGTCGGAGACATTGGCGTACAGACAGGGCGTGAACACCAACAGCATCACTCCGATTTCGTGGCAGCGACCGCCGTAGTGTTTGCAGGCCAATGCATGGCCCAGTTCGTGCAGGATCTTGCAGCCGGCCAGCGCCACAGCGAACCAGGGCCAGTTCTCCATGCGGAAGAAGGCTTCAAATTCCGGCAGCCGGGCGCGAAACGCGTCGAACTGGACCAGCACCCAAGCGGCTGCCGAGACGACCAGCAGCAGCCAAGCGGCGAAAGCCCAGGGGGAGAACAACCAGCGGACTTTCGGATACAGCCAGTTCAGCAGCCACTCCGGATCGAGGCCGCGAAACCGCAGCGCCAGCAGGTTGCCGAAGCGATCGAGCAGTTGTCTGCGACACGCGGTCCGCCGCTGCTGAAGCAGCAGGTCTCCTTGGCCGGCCGTGTCCGCCACGACCAGTCCCTCGCGGTACAGCAGCGAGCAGAAGCTTTGCAGCTGGCGAAAGCCGAGCTTGCGCGGCGCAAACTCCCGCTCGAAGGCCGCCTGAATCTGCTCGGCCGAAGTCCGACCGTCCAGCTGCTGCAGTACGAAGTACTCTTCCGGCCGCAGATGGTAGTAGCGCAGCGCCAGCGGATCCTTGATGCCCAGATAGGTCCGCCCGCCAAACGCCTGGGCAAAGACGACCAGGTCGGCACGCTTGATCAGCGCCAGCGGACGGGCAGCAGCGGATTCCGGCGATCTCGTCACGGGCGTACCAGTTGGAGGGATGTTCGAAAGACAACGTGCATGATACCGGGGACAAGGACGCGCTCACAAGTTTCCGGTCGCCAAGAAGCCCGGCTTTTCCCTAGAGGCCGGACTTCTGTCGTTTTCCGCTGCTTGTCGGCGGTGCCCCCGGATACTACCCTTTTGTGTTTCTCCAGGCGGTGATTAGAATAGCCGGCATCGCCGAAAACCAAGTGGGGCGCGGGTGCCGAACGCGACTCAATCGGCTTGGCAACGTCTGGACCTGACCGGGTTCCGTTCGGCGTTCGGAACCCACCAACGAAAGAATGCTAACCATGACGATCGACATTGCCGTGGTGCCGGTGGCCGGGTTGGGAACCCGCTTGCTGCCGGCCACCAAGAGCCAGCCGAAGGAAATGTTGCCCGTGGGCCGCAAGCCGGTCGCCCAGCACGTCGTGGACGAACTGGCTGGATCCGGCATCCGCCGACTGCTGTTCATCACGGGCAAGGGCAAGCACTCGATCGAGAACCATTTCGATATCGATTGGGAATTGATCACCTATCTGCGGGAGACCGGCCGCGAGCGGGAATTGGCCGAGTTGGCCTTTGAACGCCAGGATCTGGAGTACTTCTACACGCGGCAACGGCGGCAGTTGGGCCTGGGGCACGCCGTGCTGTGCGCCCGGCCGCTGGTGGGCGAGCAGCCGTTCGTGGTGGCCCTGGGCGACTCGATCATCGGCATCAACGCCCAGTCGGACATCGTCGCCCGCATGATCGAGACGTTCGAGCGCAGCCGGGCCGACGTGGTCGTGGCGTTTGAGGAAGTCCCGCGCGAAGAGGTCTTCCGCTACGGCATCGCTCAGCCGCGCGGGCCGGTCGACGACGTGTTTGAGCTGGAACAGCTGGTCGAAAAACCCGATGTCGCGGAAGCTCCCAGCAATCTGGCCGTCGCGGCGCGGTACGTGTTCAGCCCCGTGATTTTCGACAAGCTGGTCGAAACCAAACCCGGCAAGGGGGGCGAAATCCAGCTGACCGACGCGATCCAGATGGTCCTGGAAAGCGGCGGCAAAGGGCTTGGGCTGCGACTGCACCCGCACGAACGGCGGTTCGACATCGGCAATTTCGAGAGCTACTTCCGGGCCTTCTTCGAGTTCGCCCTGGCGGACGCCCGATTCGGTCCCAGTCTCCAGCAATTCGTACGGACGTTGTTACCGACATGCAAATCATCCGCCAGCAAGGATTCGCCCGCGCAGGACTGATCGGAAATCCGTCGGACGGCTATCACGGCAAGACGATTTCGTTTCTGGTCAAGGACTTCCACGCCGACGTCATCCTGTACGAATGGGAAGACCTGGAGTTGATCCTCAGCCAGGAGGATCGCAGCCGCTTTGGCTCCGTCCGGGAACTGGCGCGCGACGTGCGCTTGCACGGCTACTACGGCGGCGTGCGACTGGTCAAGGCCACGATCAAGAAGTTCGTGGACTACTGCCTGAAGCAGAACCGGCCCCTGCACGAGCGGAATTTCTCGATCCGCTACGAGAGCAACATCCCCCGGCAGGTCGGCCTGGCCGGTTCCAGCGCGATTATCGTCGCTACGTTGCGGGCGCTGATGGAGTTCTACGGCGTGGAAATCCCGCTGCACCTGCAGCCCTCGCTGGCGTTGAGCGTCGAGACCGAAGAGCTGGGGATCGTCGCCGGCTTGCAGGACCGCGTCATCCAGGTCTACGGCGGGTTGGTCTACATGGACTTCGCCCGCGAGGCGATGCGCCAGGAGTGCGGCTATCGGTACGGGGTGTACGAACGCCTGGACCCGGCGCTGCTGCCGCCGCTCTATCTGGCGTACAGCGAAGAGGAAGGCGAGCCGACGGAAGTGACGCACCGCCCCTTGCGCGTGCGATTCGACCAGGGCGATCCGGACGTGGTCGGCGCGATGCAGCGATTCGTCCGCTTGACCGACGACGCCAAGAAGTCTCTGCTGGCCGGCGATGCCGACCGCCTCAGCCGCTTGATCGACGAGAACTTCGACACGCGGCGAAGCATCTGCCAACTGCAACCGGCCCACGTGCGGATGATCGAGACGGCACGGCAAGCCGGGGCCAGTGCCAAATTCGCCGGTTCCGGGGGCGCCATCATCGGCACGTACCGAGACGAAACGATATACTTGCGGCTCAAGCGGGACTTGGAGGCCATCGGCTGCCGCGTGCTGAAGCCGGTGATCGTGTGAAAGGAGCGCGGCTTTTTCAGAGAAGCCGGGCTTCTGCGTTGCGTGTTACCCTAGCAGGTAGATCCTATGAAACGTCGCGGCGGTTAAGTC
>CAYUFW010000284.1:9945-11005 GCA_964443915.1 uncultured Pirellulaceae bacterium | reverse complement strand
CTTCGATTGGGCCAAGCCAGCGTTGATGAGGGACAAAGTTCCCCAGCCGACGAAGAATCCTGGATCGTTCATGGTTTGGTTTGGTCCTTGACGTAAGCGGCAAGCAGATTCCAGGCAGCTATTCGTCGCTGTCAGACGAATCTTGGCCTTGGGTCAACTCAAACCGGATCGAGCCTTCGTCGGTTCCGGCCCCACAGCGGACAAAGCCGTTCTTTTCCAGCACCCGGATCGACGCCGTGAGGTGAGGAAAGGTGTCGGCGACCACCCTTCGCAGATGAGGACGGGGTTTGACCCATTCCAGGAAACCACGCAGGGCCTCCGTGGCGTAGCCCTTGCCATGGAACTGGTCGAGAAGCGAATAGCCGATCACGATGGTCCCACTGTCGTCTGGCAGGCCGCAGGCACCAACTGAACCGATCAGGGTTCTTCGTCCGGCGGCGTCGAGCAGCAGTATGTACCAAGCCGTCCAGCCGACCGACTCTGGATTCTCGCTCAGCACACGAAGGAAGTGCTGTCGAGCGTCGTTGTCGTACAAGGGCATGGGCCAGTTTCCCGGAACGTTGGCCTGCAAGCATCGGGCGAGTTCTGGCAGATCGTCTTCGGCTTGAAGCAGTTCCTTGGTGGCTGCGACCAGTTCCAGCCGATCCAGCCGGATCGTGAGGTTTGGCATCGCCTTCCTGCCGCTCGCTCCAACAGTTCCATGATCTCTGATCCTTGTCCCAAAGGTCGAAGCACGTCTCACGCCATCCCGGCTTGTAGGTCATTCAGGCCAGTCGTCGTTGCATCCACACAATGTCCAACTCCTGGCCGTTCTTCCGACCCGCCCGCCTGAATCGCCCGCATTCCTGAAAGCCTGATCTTCGGTGATAAAGGTCGCCATCGTTGGGCTCCGGTGACTGTGGTGCCGGTCATTCTACCGCCCGCAGCCGTGGCCCGGTAGAATTGAGTCGGAGGACCACCAACATGTCCAAGAACCAACGCCAGGCTCCCCGAAAACCGGCGACCAAGTTTGCCCACCTGCGGAAGAAGATGCAGCAGGCAAAGGCCCAGGTCAAACAGC
>CAYUFW010000284.1:0-9930 GCA_964443915.1 uncultured Pirellulaceae bacterium | reverse complement strand
AAGTAATGCAGCATCCAGCGTGGACACTCGTCATTCTCGGCTTGGTCATCGTCGTAAACCAAGCTTCGCTTTTCACCGTTAAACCGCTTGAGATTGGCCCCCGATTGGTGTATCGTCGCGGCGGGTGCTCACTTACAACCGCCAACAGAACCGCGTTGGTCTCGGAGGAGCCGTTCATGAACGACAAAACCGCCGCCCTCATCTTGTCCTTGGGCCTGCTCGCTGGTGCCGCCGTCGCCGCTGAGCTGGCGGCGAAGCCGAACATCGTCGTGATCATGGCGGATGACCTGGGTTCGATTACTGCTTCCTGCTGCCGACCACCAACGACCGCGTGCCGCAGGTGTACGTGGAAAACCATCGCGTCCGTGATCTCGAGCCGGCCGATCCGCTGTGGGTCGGCAACGAGAAACCCTCGGAGGACCACCCGACCGGCATCACCCATCGGCACCTGCTGCGGATGGACTGGTCCCACGGCCACAACAACACGATCCACAACGGCATCGGCCGCATCGGATTCTACACCGGAGCCACCAAGGCCCGTTTCCGCGACGAAGACCTGGCCGACCAATGGGTGAAGCAGTCCGTCCGCTGGATCGAGGAAAACCGGGACCGGCCGTTCTTCCTGTTCTTTGCCTCGCACGATATCCATGTCCCCCGCATGCCGCACGAACGGTTTCAGGGCAAGACTACGCTTGGTTATCGGGGCGATGCGATCCTGGAGTTCGACTGGTCCGTCGGCGAGTTGACGGCGATGCTCGACCGTCTCGGCCTGGCCGAGAAAACCCTCGTCGTGTTCTGCTCCGATAACGGCCCCGTGCTGGACGACGGCTACAAGGATGGGGCGGTCGAGAAGCTGGGGGATCACAAGCCCGCCGGACCTTATCGGGGCGGCAAATACAGCGTGTTCGAAGGCGGCACACGGACGCCGTTCGTGACGCGCTGGAAGGGCCGCATCCAACCCGGCGTGTCCGACCAGGTGATTTGCACGATCGACCTCGCCGCCAGTTTCGCCGCACTGACCGGCCAGACGCTGCCCAGCGGCGCCTGCCGCGACAGCTTCGATGTTTTGGACGCTTTGCTCGGCAAACCGGGCGCGAAAGGCCGCGACCATCTGCTGCAGCAGGACAACACGGGCGCCAACTTCGGCTTGCGCATGGGAGATTGGAAACTGGTGCGTCAGAGGACAGGCCGCAAGACGGCGGCGAAGAAGATCGCGAAGGCCGGCACCGCGAAGCCGTCGTACAGCGAGCAGTTGTTCGACCTCTCCCAAGATCCCGGCGAGCAGACCGACGTCGCCGCTCAGCATCCCGAACAACGCAAGCGCTTGCACGACCGGCTGGAAGCCATCATCACCAGCGACGGCACCCGGGCGGTCCCCTGACGCCGGTCAGAGGCCAGATCGCCCGTGGTCCTCCTGGCTCGTCTTCCCCATCCGTGCCCCGGCTGCAGGCGCCTTCGTTGTCACGCGCGCTCAGAGCGTCCAGCCTTTGCGGTACTCGCGCTTGACGTACTGGTTCAGCTCGGGCAACCGCCCGTAGACTTCGAGGGTTTCTGCCGGAACGACGCGGACTTGTTCCGGCCTACGTTTCGTCCCGCGCTGCATCTTCCCCCACGTTGACCGCTCCGTTACGCTGGTAGCGAGTGGGCGGCCGAACAGGATTGGCGATCGTCCATTTTCCCTGTCACCCATTTTCCTGTCGGGGTCAGAGCGTCTCCCCGGAGTTCAACACATGAAACGTCGTCCAGCCTGCCTGGCGTTGACCCTTACCGCGATTTTTCTGGCCGCTTCCGCCCGCGGCGACCTGCGGGACGATTTCGCCGATCCGCCGCTGGCGTACAGGACGCGGCCGCTGTGGTTTTGGAACGCGCCGCCCAGCAAGGACCAGACGCGGATCATCATGCAAAAATGCCGCGACAGTGGTTACTACGGGTTCGGCATTCTGCCCACGGAGAAAATGGGGCTGGCGTTCATGAGCCCGGAGTTCCTCGACCAGTACCACGAGGCGGTCGATGCGGCGGCCGAGCTGGGCCTGAAAATGTGCCTGTATGACGAGTTCTGGTTCCCCAGCGGCAGCGCCGGCGGACTGCTGGCCAAGCACCACCCCGAGGCGCTCGGCAAACGGTTGGACATGGTGACCCACGACGTCGCGGGGCCGAATGCGTTTCACGCGGATGTTCCGCCCGGCACGCTCATGGCCGCCGTGGCCATGCACTGCCAGACCCGACAGCGCATCGACCTGACCAGCCACGTCCGCGACGGCAAGCTGGCGTGGGATGCGCCGTCCGGACCGTGGCAAGTCATGTTCTTTGTGTGCGTTGCGGACGGCGCCCGGGGCTTGGTCGATTACTTGGAGCCCGACGCAGTCCGCAAGTTCATTGGCTTGACGTATCAGAAGTACTACGACAAGTTCCCGGCGCATTTCGGGCGGACCATCGACAGCGCGTTCTACGACGAACCGACGTTCCACTGGCTCCAGGGCGGCCGCGCGTGGACGCCGTCGTTCAACGCCCGCTTCCAGCAGCGGTACGGCCGCCACCCCGCGCTGCTCTACCCGGCCCTCTGGCTGGACATCGGCCCGGAGACGGCCGCGGCGCGGAACGCCCTGTTCGGCCTCCGCGCCGAGATGTTCTCCACCGGGTTCGTCAAGACGATCAACGACTGGTGCCGCGACCACAAGATCGAATTGACCGGCCACGTGGACCAGGAGGAGGTGGTCAACCCGGTCGGCCTCTGCGGCGATCTGCTGAAAGCGTTCCAGCACCAGGCCATGCCAGGCATCGACCAGATCTTCCAGTACGGGCGGGCGTCGAAAGTCTACAAGGTGGTCAGCTCGGCGGCCACGAATTACGGCCAACGGCGGGTGATGTGCGAATGCTACGGCGTGATCAAGGACATGCCGGTGGCCAACCTGTACAAGGAAGCCATGGACCAGTTCGCCAAGGGCGTCAACCTGTTCGTGCCGCACGCCGTGTGGTACGACGCCGAGCACATCATGTTTCCGCCCGAGTTGTCCTACCGCAGCCCCCAGTACGGACCCGAGTTGCCGGCTTACAACCGCTACTTGGGGCGGCTGCAACGCATCCTGCAGCATGGCGAGCACGTGGCAGACATCGGCGTGCTGTATCCGATCGCAGGGCTCCAAGCCGGCTATCGCTTCGGCGTCGGGACGCCGTACACCGGCGGCATCATCCCCGCCGAGGCCGATTACATGACCGTCGGCGACCGGCTGATGCTCGACGCCCGCCACGATTTCACGTTCGTTCACCCGGACGTACTCGACCAGCGGTGCACGGTCGACGACGCGCTGCTGCAATTTGGGAAGACACGGCAGCGGTACCGTGTGTTCGTCCTGCCGGGCTCGACGACGATTCGCCGGAGCACGCTGGAGAAGGTCAAGGCGTTCTACGAACGCGGCGGGCAAGTCATCGCCACGACCCGGCTGCCGGATCGTGCCGCCGAGTTTGGCGAGGACGAGGCGGTGCAGCAGATCGTCCGGGAGGTGTTCGGTCCGGTCGAAACGGGCGCGGCCGCCTATCCCAAGGTGACCGCTTCCAGCACGTGGGCGGCGGGCGGATACGAAGCCGAACTGGCGGCGGACGAAGACGCGGACACGCGGTGGAACGCCCAAGACGGGACGACCGGCGACCAGTGGCTGGAAGTCGCCTTCGGCACGCCGAAGACGTTCCACAAGACGTTCGTCCACGAAGCGTTCGACCGCACGACGGCGTACAAGATCCAATGCTGGGACGGCTCGCGCTGGCAGGACTGTGCGAGCGGCACGAAGCTGGGCACCTCGAAGATCGACACGTTTGCGCCCGTCACCGCCGCCCGGGTCCGCCTCTGCATCGACTCGGTGGTCTCCCGCGACAGCGTGTCGATCGTCGAATTTGCTGTCTACGACGCGCAAGGCGCCAACTTGGCGGCAAAGCCTGCGCAGTTCACGAAGCACGCTAACGCGGCGGGCGGCATGGCCTACTTCACCGCCGTTCCGACTGCAGCGGCATTGAAAGCCATTTTGGCCGAGGCGCTGCCCGTGCCCGACGTGGCGTGGGAGCAGAGTCCGCGAGTCACGGGCGGCAACCTGTCGTACATCCACAAGGAGTTGGACGGCCGCGAGGTGTTCTTCTTCGGCAACTCCTCGGAGACGGCGGTCGCGACTCACGCGCGGCTCCGCGGACGAATGCAGATCGAGTGTTGGGATCCCCACACCGGGACCATTGCGACGCCGGAGTTCACCCACGCGACCGACCACGGCCAGCCGGTCACCCGCGTGAAACTCGCGCTGGGGCCCGTCCGGTCGTGCTTCCTGATCGGCACGGCCGCACCGTAAGAGCAGGAGCCTACCATTCGTGGCGGGGAAGATGTCATGCGAGTAGAAAGACTAATTGAACTTCTGCAACGATTCGATCCGGAGTCGGAGGTCCGTCTTTCGGTTGCGTTGCCAGACCGCGTGGTTGCCACGCACGAGAGTATTTGGGTGGCCGACTATGGCGGCGGGCCGCAGCTGAACGCCGTCTTGGACCTGAGACAACTCCCCGTGTACGTCGGCCTGGGCGTGGAGCAAGCCGTGACCAGGGCTCCGTCGTCTCCGTTCGATGCGTCGCGGCGCGACGCCCAAGCAGAGCATTCCGATGTGGACCTGGGCGAATATGAAAGCCCGGAGATACTCGCGAAGGTCCGGGACTTCTTCAACTACCACCGCCGGCCCGGCGAGCCGTTGACGCATCCCGATTTCGATTACGCGAACTGGATCGCCCCTCGAACAACGTCCGGACAATACAACCAACACGTTGCGGAGATTCTCAGAGAAAGACTGCTGAAGGAGTAGCCGACGGGGCAGTCTTTAACGAGACCAGCCGCGGGGGAGCAAGGCGGAGAGGATGCGAAGGAAGCCTTTCATCGGCCCGGCCCTTTCTCGGTCCAGCCGGATCAATCCCACCACACGGTCACGATCCCATACTCATCACGGCCGGTGCCCAAGGCGCGGTCGATTTCCTCTTGCTCCTCACAGACCCAAACCTCGCCGCCCCAATCTTCTTCCTGGATGATTCGGGCCAACTCACGGGCCTTGTCGCGAGTGGGCGTGAGCAGGAACAAGGTATCGGCGTTCCAGAAATTGTCGTCCAGATCGCGGAGCTTGATCAGCCCCGACATGAGCAAATGGGCCGGTTCCGCGTAGTTCGGGAGACCGGGCCGGTCCAACAAGGCCGCCAGCCACAGATCGCGGTGTGCCAGCAGGCTGGCCAGCACCCGCTCGCCGTCCAGAGCATTCCAGCGGGCACGACGCAGCAGCTCCAGTTGGATGTCCTGCACGGTGGCGTCGCGAAGCAAAAGCGATTCGTTCATGGGGCAAAGGGAACGGACAGGAGGAAAAGGAACCCGTTCTTCCCGACAGGTCTGATTGTAGGCGTGAGCAAGCGGTGACGCAAGGTGGAAGGAGCCGCGGCTGGGCCGTTCTATCGCCGTGCCGCCCAACTGGAATGTGAACTGGCCGACTTGTTCGAAATGCAAGACAACCCGCGCGACGCTGAAGTGAGTCTGTTGAGCGCGGCCTCGTGTTTTCTACGAGCCCGCCAATACCGGACCGCCTTGGAACTGTCTCAACGGGTCGTCGATCGGTTCCCTGAAGCCGAAGGGCTCATGGCACAGTGCCGGGACAGAGTCACCGTCGCGTTCACGCGGAATAGCGCAAGATCCGCAGCGACCGCTTGGGCAACTGCCATTGCTTCGCCGGAGCAGCGGCGGGGTCGTCCACGGGGACGTACGCATCGGCCGTCACGATCTGCTGGGGCGATGGGCCGTAGTTCGCCAAGACCAGGTGCAGGTCGCGATTGGCGAAGACCGAAGCCACGCAGTCCGGCGGCAGCGGAGCGGCGAACAGATCCGAGTCGGCGACCTCCAGATACGCCCAGGTTCCGTCCTCGACCAGCGGCAGGTACTGCTTCAGCCAGCGGGCGTGAGCCGGCCGCATGTCCGGGTTGGGCGGAATCGGATCCCAGCCGCCGTAAATGTAGGGTCCGTTCGGATGCGCCTGGTAATACTCCCACGCGGCCCGGTAGAACCCGCGCTCCTGCACCCCCGGCAGACGCGGAATGGGAATCACGGCCCGCTCGCCGGTCAGCGGCCGACCGCCCTGCAGCAGCGGGAATTGCATGTAGGGAATCGAGTGCAGGAAGTGCTCGCTTTCGCCCTCGACCTTGGCGGCAGTGCCTTGAATACAGGGCACCACGTACGGCGTGTGGTTCCTGGTCGCGGTGCGCAGGCCGTCAGCGTTTTCGACGTTCTCTCCCACCCAGAGATAGTCGTAGACCTTCAGTCCGCCGGTTCGAGGCTCGTTGGTCCGGTCCGCGTGCATCTTGTAGATCCCGCCCCGCCGCTTGATCTCCGAGTAGATGAGATACAACAGATCGGTCACGGCGCCGTCGTACTCCGGCGTTTCCTCGAACGCGGCCATCTCGTCGGGGGCTGGCTCCTTGATCCGCTTCTCGGCGTTGGGAACATAGCCCCAATCGTTGTAGAGGCCGTCGAGTTCATAGTCTTCGAGGATCTGCACCATCCGCGGCAGGAAATAGGCGCGCCAGCCGGGACTGGCCGGCGAGCAGCGCGGCAGATCCCACCAGCCGCCGATCGCATCGCCGGGCCGCGACCATTCTTTGCGGTAATCGGGATCGTGCCCGGCGAAATAGCCGCTCGACGCATAGGCCAGAATCTTCATGCCGCGCTGGTGGACCATCGCCACGAAACGGCGAAAGCCCTCCGGGTTCACCGCGGTCAGCTTGTTGTGGCCAAACAGTCCGTAGCGATCGTTCCATTCGTCCATGACGTGAACCAGTTGGATTCCATGCTCCTTCAGCCGGTCCAGTTCTTGTTCGTCGTATTCGCCCGGCTCCCACGGCGTGCGGCTGGGGTACTCGCCCAGGTTGTACACGCACTGCGCGGGCAGGTAGTCGGTAATCAGGTGCTTGCGCATGCACTTGCGGATCTTGCGCGTGCAGAGGCCGACGTTGGCCAGCCGCCGCCGGTGGTCGTCCGCCGCGTAGCGGACGAGAACCGCCGGCGTCTCGGACGCGCCGGCAGCAGGTTTTGCCACAGGGGCGGCGCCTGCCTGGCAGGCCTTGTTCGTGAGGGAAACAGCGGCGCCTGCCGCAGCGGCCTTGGCGCCCGTCTTGAAGAATTGTCGCCTGTCCATGATCGGCTCCTGGTGATTGCACTGGCACGTCAACAAGTCACTTCGCACCGCTTGCTGATTAGAATAGGTGCTGCACCGTCGTACCGCAACGGGCGAAGCCACCCTATCGCGGACAGCTTGAAGATGCTACCGTGTCACGTTCCGGGCAGTGAGGTTCACGAGCAGCCCGGCTGTCGTTTCAGCAACCCGGCACGTCCACGGGACCTGACTCCGGAGGATCACTCAGACAGGGAGAACCGTCTTGAACGCAAGCGACCTGCCCAGAACCACGACCGGCCCTTCGTCGGCCGAGGCCCGTCCCGCGGCCAACTCCACTGCCGACGATCTCCTTCACCGCCTGACGGCCCGCTTGCAGCCTGAGGGCCAGACGCACTTGCTGCGATTCTGGGAAGAACTCACGCCGCCCCAGCGTCGCGGCTTGGCGGAGCAGATCGATGCCTTGGATCTGCCCTTGGTGAACCGGCTCTACCGCGAACAGCGTTCCGCAGTCCGCGATCCCGCCTTGGCTTCCCAACTGGCCTCCAGCGCGCAGCCGCTGGAAGACATCGAACGAGCGGGAGGCGCCGACGAGGCTGCCGTGCAAGATTTGGGCCGGCAGTCGTGGCAGGCCGGGCGAGCCGGCGTGATCATCGTGGCCGGCGGCAGCGGCAGCCGCCTGGGATTCTCCCAGCCCAAAGGCATGTATCCAATCGGTCCCGTCTCCGGCATCACGCTGTTCCAGTGGCTGATCGAGAAGATCGTCGCCGCCTCCCGGCGGTATGGCGCACGGATCCCGCTGTACCTGATGACCAGCCCAGTCACCCATGACGCCACCGTGGCTTTCTTGGACGAGCACCAGCGGTTCGGCTTGCCGCGCGAGGACCTGCGGATCTTCGAACAAGCGACGCTGCCGGCCCTGGACGCCGCGACCGGCAAGATCCTGTTGGAGGCCAAGGACCGCTTGGCGCTCGCCGCCGATGGTACGGGTGGTCTGCTTCGCGCACTGCACCGCCACGGCTTGCTGGACGACATGCGTCTGCGCGGGCTCGACCACTTGTGCTACGCCAACGTCGACAACCCGCTGGCCAGCATTTGCGATGCCGGATTTCTGGGCCGGCACGCGCGGGCGGATGCCGACGTGACGACGCAAGTGGTGCGAAAGCGAACGCCGGATGAACCGCTGGGTACCCTGCTCCGCATGCACGAACGAGTCCGGATGGTGGAATACAGCGAAATGCCCCCCTCGCTGGCTTGGCAGACCGAACGGGACGGCAGCTTGCGGTTCTGGAACGGCAACATTGCCGTCCACGTGTTTCGCCGCGAGTTCCTGCAGCGCGCCGCCGAGCTGTCGCTGCCGTTTCACGCCGCCTACAAACGAGTGCCGTACGTCGACGAGCGCGGCAGCGTGGTGACGCCCGAGTCGCCCAACGCCGTCAAGCTGGAGCAGTTCATTTTCGACGCCTTCCCGCTGGCCGAACGCGTGAAGGTGGTCGAGGTGGAGCGGAGCAGCCACTTCGCAGCGGTCAAGAACCGTTCCGGGAGCCCCGTGGATTCGCCGGAAACCGTCCGCGCACAACTGCTGGCCCTGCACCGCCGCTGGCTCGCCGAGGCCGGTTTTCGCCCGGAACCCGACGCGCTGGTCGAGATCAGTCCCCTGCTGGCTCAGGACGCCGCGGAACTTTGCCGGCGGGCGAGCGAGGGGGCGGTGGTGCATCCCCATGGGTACCTGCGATGACCTGGCTTCTTGCCACGCCGGTGCGCCTTGTCCACGTACTTCCTGTCGCCGGTATGTTCGTACTTGTCCCGGTCCTTGCTCAGCACGTCCGGTTCGATCACCGATGGATCGTTTTCCAGCAGGCACAGGGAACAGCATAACGTGCTAGGATTCACATTGGGGAGTTGCACGCCTCAACGCGAGGCGCGGTGACTCCCTTTTTTTGTTGCCGTGCCCCGTTGGGCGTGCGGCTTTTTTGCCTAAATGGAGCAATCAGCGGCCAGCGGTGTCCGGAGTTCCGTTGGCTGTCGCCTTGTCAAGATAGTCCCCGAGTTTGAAGTCAGGCTTTCGGCATTCCTGGCTGAATTCGCTCAGCCAGCTTCCTGCCAGCCGTTGCAGGCTGTGGCGTTCGCGGCCCACAAACCGGTTCGCCGGCGGATGGGAAGCGAAGTCCGTGACGGCGTTGAAGACGGCGTAGGCGTTCGCTGGGCTGGGTTTCGGGAAAGACCGTACGGCAGCACTCGTGCGCCCAGTTCAACGCCTCCCGATTGGTCACCAACCGATAATTGCGGCTGACGATGCCGAGGACCCGGTCGGTTTCACAGTTGACGATGGCCTTTTTGTCAGGCACGGCAACACGCCGTTCGCCCGATTGGCCCTTGATGCTGACAAATACCATTTCCCGTCAGGCCATTTTTCGCCTCACTGGCCCGCTTCCTGATCTTCGCCTTCGGCTTCGCTCGGCCGGCGAAATGCCGCCTCGACCTGTCCTACGGCGTCCTTGGGCAATTCGTTGGCGTAAATCACCGACAAGAACGCCGGCAGGTACATGTCCAGCATGTTGATGGCCGTGCTGATCATCCGGTCGATCCCGCCCTCGCCAACGGTGTCGAAGGTCAAAATCTGAGCCATCTGGAAGCGCAATTCGCCGTCGTCCAGGTCCAGCTCGAACTTGCCCAACCGCAGGCCGTAGTTGGCCCTGGCGACCGCTTCGGCAATGGCCGGCCGGCAGCCTTCCGGCACCCGCAGCGGCGAATAGCCGAAGAC
>CAYUFW010000283.1:0-11068 GCA_964443915.1 uncultured Pirellulaceae bacterium | reverse complement strand
GGCCGCGAGGCGCAGATCCGTTGCGGACACGCCCTCAGTCCGCTCAGCCGCCAGCAGGTCAAGACGCTGCTCGACGGCTGGCTGCCGGTCATCTTGCTGACCGCCCAGGACGGCAACGTCCGCTACGATTTCCGGCTCTGGGCCACGCCCCTGCCCACCGTGTCGGACTGGCGGAAAGCCTTCGATTGGCCGGTCGAAACGGAGAACTACCTGAATTGGATCGCGGGCCGGGTGACCAACACGGGAACGGAAGCGGCGGAAGCCAAATGGGACGTCGTCGTGCGCGGCGCGGGAGCGGAAGAGACGGCCGCCGCGTTTGGTTGTCAACTCCAGCCCGGCCAGGCCCAAGAGCACGTGGTGCGTCTGCCTTTCGAGGCCGCGGGCACGGCGGGGAAGCCGGCGGATGCCGCGGCCCTAGCCGCCGAGAGCGCCGAATTGTGGCTGGAACGGACGGTCCAGTACTGGCGCGGGCTGCTGGACGGCGCGGCGCAGATCGAGGTGCCCTGCCGCAAGGCGACGGAAGCCCTGCGGGCCGCCCACGTCTGCCAGCTGATCGCCAACGATCACGGCGAGTTGCGCGGCGGGGAAGGTTTCTACGACCAGTTTTACATCCGCGACGGCGGCTACCAGATCATGGAACTGGAAGAAGCCGGCCTCTGGGACGCGTCGGCCAAGGCGGTCGATCGTTACCTCCGCGTTCAACGGCCGGACGGCCGCTTCGAGACGCAGAGCAAGCAGTTCGACGCGAACGGACAAGCGTTGTGGGTGCTGTGGCAGTATGCCCGGATCACGGGCGACCGGGCGTGGCTGGCGCGAGCGTATCCGCAGATGCGCCGCGCGGCCGACTGGATTTCGCAGGCGCGCCGCGAAGCGCCGGCGGATTCGCCCTTCGCCGGTCTGCTGCCGGCGGCGCCCGCCGACGGCGAGTTCTTGTGGGACGGCAAGCACCACATCCTGGGCTACGATTTCTGGAACTTGCGCGGCCTGCTCTGCGTGGCGGATGCCGCCGAGCTACTTGGGCGCACGGACGAGTCGCAGCAGTTGCGCGACGAGGCGGCCCAGTTCCGGGCGGCGATCGATGCCGCCTGCCGCCGCAGCGGACTGTCCCACTTTCCGCCCAGCTGGGAGAAGGAGGGCACGCACTGGGGCAACACGGAGACGCTCTGGCCCACGCCCATCTTCGCGGCCGACGATCCGCGGGTCGTCGCCACGATCGACCACGCCCGGCGAGTCCACGGGGGCGGATTCATCGAAGGCACGATCCAGTGGCTGGGCGGCAGCCCCGCGATCCATCCCTACATGTCGGCTTACACGACGATGGCTTCGCTGTACCGCGGCGAGCACGAACAGGTGGTCGAGGATTTCTTCTGGTACTTGCTGCACTCCACCGCCGCGCACGCGTTTCCCGAGGGCATCTTCCCGGCCCGCCGGTTCGCCTGGAGCCATACGATCCCGCACGTGACCGGGGCGTCGAACTATGCGTTGCTGCTGCGGCACATGCTGGTCGACGAGCGGGGCGACGAATTGCACTTGTTGGCGGCCGTGCCCGACGGGTGGCTGGCCGAGAAACAGACGATCAAGGTCCAGCGTGCGCCGACGCACTTCGGCGAGATCGACTTGACCGTCTCCGGCACTGCGGCGGGCGTGGCGGTCCAGCTGACGCCGCCGGCCCGGCAGAAACCGAAGCGGATCGTACTGTATCTTCCCGCATCTCGGCCGCTGATCGGAACGCTCGCCGGCGTGGAGGTCGTTGTCCGTAGCGACCAGAAGAAACACTGGGACTTCCCGGCCGTGGTCGAGTTGTACCGGCAGACCGCCGGGCCGGCGGCGAAGCCGATTCCAGGGCTGGTTCCCTTGCCGCTGTGCCAACCGCTCGATCCGGCCTGCTGCACGTTTCTATCGCTGGACGCGGTGGCCAACACGGATCCGTTTGCGGCGCCGTTTGGCGTGCCGAAGCCGGGCAAGTTCCTGTTCACGGGGCTGGGCACCGGGCAGCAGACCGCGGCGGGCGTGCCGTTCCAGATCATCGATCCCGCGCGGAACCAGGGACGGGGCTTCGTCGTCCTGCACTCGCCTCGCGCTCCCCAGAACGTCGCTTGGCCCACGGAGGTCAAGATCCCGGTGGGGGAGGCCGGCAAGCGGCTGTTCTTCCTGGGCCACGTGCATGGCTGGTCTTCGCAGGATCCCGGCACCGGGCCTTGGGGTGCGGTGGCGGAGTATGAAATCGTCTACACGGATGGTCAGCGGCAGACCGTGCCGCTGATCACTGGCCGCACGATCGACGAATGGGCCGCGAGGCCGGAGGCGGATGAAGTGCAAGTCGGGCCGCGGGGTGCGCCCTGGCACTTGAACGTGCTGGCCGTGACGCTACGTGACGTGCCGGTCCAAGAGGTCGTCTTTCGGGATTTGGGGACTTCCGCCGCACCCGTGTTGGCCGCCGTGACCCTGGAAAGGAAGTGAGCCGGATGCCCCTGCGGATTCTGGCGCTGGAGACATCCACGTTGGATGCCTCGGTCGCCGCACTGGAAGGCGATTGCCTGCTCGGCCAAACGCTCTTGGACCGCCAGCGGCGGACCGCGCAGATCTTCGCTCCGGCGGTCGAACAGCAATTGCGGAGTGCCGGGTGGCGCCCGCAGGATGTGCAACTGGTGGCCGTCACGCAAGGGCCAGGGTCCTTTACCGGCCTGCGCGTGGGCGTGACCGCGGCCAAGACGCTGGCCTATGCGGTCGGCGCCGAGGTGTTTGCCGTCAATACGCTGGAGGTCATCGCCCGGCAGGCGCCGGATTGGCTTCCACGGATCTGCGCCGTGCTGGATGCTCAGCGGCAGCAACTGTTTGCCGCGGATTTCCAGCGCGACGGCGATCATCTGACCGAAGTTTCCGGAACGCGGATCGTGGACATCGACCAGTGGCTGGCCGGCTTGGCGCCGGGCATGGCGGTCAGCGGGCCGGGGCTGGCCCGGCTGCAGGATCGGCTCCCCGGCGCGGTCGCCGTAGTCGACGCCTCGTGCTGGACGCCCCAAGCCGCGACCGTGGGGCGGATTGCGTACCTTGAATATCAGTCCGGGAAACGTCACGATGTGTGGACGCTGAATCCGGTCTACTACCGGAGCAGCGCGGCAGAGGAGAAACTGTGCGGCAGAAAAGGGCCGGAGCCGGAGCCGCAGCCAACGTAGAACGGATTTCATTCCGTTCGGAACGAGATTGATCTGTTCGGAACGGAGTGAATCTCGTTCTCCCAATGGAAAGGGAACCGACATGACACAGCAGAGCCAGCCCGCCGTGGGCATCTTGATGGGAAGCGACAGCGATTGGCCGAAGATCCAGAAGGCGGCCGAAGCGCTGGCCGAATTTGGCGTCGCTTACGAGGTCCGGGTGATGAGCGCGCACCGGACGCCGCACGTGGTGGCGGACTACGCCGCCGGCGCCGGCCAACGAGGTCTGAAAGTGATCATCGCGGCGGCGGGCGGGGCGGCGCATCTGGCGGGCGTCGTCGCGGCGCACACGACGCTGCCGGTCATCGGCCTGCCCGTGCCCACGCCGGAACTGGGCGGGCTGGATTCGTTGTTGTCCACCGTGCAGATGCCCGGCGACGTGCCCGTCGCCTGCATGGCGGTCGGAATGGGCGGGCCGCGCAACGCGGGGTTGTTCGCCGTCCAGATTCTGGCCACCGCCGACGAGCAACTGCGGACGCGGCTGGCCGAATTCAAACAGGGTTTGGCGGCGAAGATCGCGGCCAAGGATGCCGAGTTGCAGCAGCAATTGCGGGGTGCCTGACGCGGGCTGCGGCCCTTGGAGTGCGGTGCCTTGTCATCGCTTTGGACAGCGGCCTGGAGCGCTACGGCGGATTGGGTTCAGGCGACACAGCGAGCCACGCGAACACAGAGCGGCGGTCGTTGCGTCGCCGTCGAGCCAAAGCGGCGACAAGGCGCCGCACTCCAAAACGCACGCCGCAAAACAGGAGATCGGGCAGTCGTCGTCCGACGACGCAAGGGAAGTGATGACATGTGCTCGCTGGAAAAATATCAGGCCTTGCGTTGGGTTGGCGACGCGGAAGGTCACTTGGTCCTGATCGACCAGACCCAGTTGCCCGGGCAACTCGTGGAGTTGGAGTGCCGAGACGTGGAGACCGTCTGGCAAGCGATTCGCGAGTTGCGGGTCCGGGGTGCGCCGGCCATTGGCTTGGCGGCCGCCTTCGGTGTCTGTCTGGGGCTGCAAGCGGCGCGCCACGGCGACGCGGCGGATTTCCTGTCACGGTTCCAGGAGGTGTCCCGCTTTCTGGCCGGCAGCCGGCCCACGGCGGTCAACCTGTTCTGGGCTCTGGAGCGGATGAGAGTGGTTGTGGAAAAGAACCGCTCCACGCAGGGTGCCGTCCAACTTTATGACGCGCTGCTGGCGGAAGCCCGCTCCCTGTACGAGGAAGACCGTGCGACTTGTCACGCCATCGGACGGCACGGCGCCGACTTGTTGCCGGACGGCGCCGGCGTCCTGACTCACTGCAACACCGGCGGCTTGGTGGCCTCCGAATACGGCACGGCCCTATCGGTCGTGTTCACCGCCCAGGATCAAGGCAAACGGCTGCACGTGTTTGTGGACGAGACGCGGCCCCTGCTGCAGGGAGCGCGGCTGACGGCTTGGGAGTTGGTCCAGCGCCGCGTGCCGGCCACGCTGATCTGCGACTCGATGGCCGCCCAGGTCATGCGCGAACGCCGCGTCCGGATCGTGATCACCGGCGCGGACCGCATCGCGGCCAACGGCGACACGGCCAACAAGATTGGCACCTACTCGTTGGCGGTGCTGGCCCAGGCGCACCGGATTCCCTTCTATGTCGCCGCCCCGTGCAGCACGTTCGATCTGAGCTTGGCTTGCGGCGACGGCATCCCCATCGAGCAACGCTCGCCCGACGAGATCACGCACGGCTTTGGAAGGCCGACCGCGCCGGACGGGATCGACGTCTACAATCCCGCTTTCGATGTCACGCCGGCGCGGTACATCACCGGCATCATTACCGAACGGGGAGTGATCGCGCCCGTGAATCGGGAGAACGTGGGCAGCGTGGTGGGCTGAGCGACGCGTACGCGTCTGTCGCGGAAGAGCTGACATCCGCGCCCGCCGTGCCGCGCGACTGGGGCCGGGAAGAAGTGCGGCGAGCCGGCGATCACGATTCCGCCGGCTGGCCAACTTGACGGTAGCCCAAGGACGTGATCACGGCCAGCATTTCTTCGTAGCCGATGTAACGGCGGCGATGGCGCAGCTTGTAGCCATCGATGGCGTTGGCCAACTGCTGCGCTTCCAGCGATAGACCGGCATGGCTGTTGACGAACTGCCGCCGTTCCCGCATGTCGGCCGGCACCGGCCTGTAGGGGGTGCGTCGATCCAGAAAAGACTCCAGGACGGTGGACATGCTCTCCATTCCTCGTCAACAGTCGGTCGTCGAACGCGGGTCGAGTTCCGCTCTCGAAGCAACGTAGGTCACATTACTCTACGTGTCAAATGATCGCGGCCGTCAAAGCCGCATGTCTCCGCTCAGCTTTTGTTGCAGCGTCAGAAGCTGCGCTGTAAGCGGTTCCGTCACCGGTTCTTGCGACGACCGCGTGAGGGCGGTCTGCAACGTCAGGCGGGCGTTGGCCGCATCCCCAGCCAAGAATTGTGTTTCGGCCAGACAGGCCAGGATTTCCGTGCTGGGCGGAGATTGCTGTTTGGCGGCCAAGGCGAGCATTTCGGCGGCAGCCTCGTAACGCCCCAGTTCCTTCAGCGCGAGTCCCTGCAACATCAGCACGTGGGCTGGCGTCTCGCCGCTGGGGTAGCCGTCGGCCAAAGTCCGCAGCGTGGCCAAGGCTCGAGCGTGCCGCTTTTGACGGCCATAGATCTCGGCGGCGGCCAGTTGGGCACGCGGGTAGTGCGACTGATAGCTCAAAGCCCGGTGGTAACTGGCCAAAGCCTCCTCGTCGTGCCCCATTTTCCGCAGCACTTCGCCGCGCAGTGCCCACGCGGATGCCAGCTGTCGATTGGCCAGGATCGCCGCTTCGGCCTGCTGCGCGGCTCGCTGCAGGTCGCCGCCGGCCAGATACATGTCGCCCAGCCGCACGACCAGGTCCGCATTTCCACCCGACAGCCGGACCGCTTCTTCCATGTGGGCGACGGCGTGCGCGTGGGAGCCCAGTTGCCACAGCGTTTCGGCGTAATGGTAACGGATCTTCTCATCCAGCGGACACATCTCGCTGGCGCGCTGGAAGAGTGCCTCCGCCTCCTGCAACTGGCCTTGCTGAGCGGCGTTGATGCCGCGCAGGGACAATTGCCGAGCCGAGACCACGCTTTCATCCGTCCTGTTCCGGGCCAAGGTAGCGCAGCCGTTGAGCGCCATGACAAGCAGGACCAGCGGCACCGTGCCAGCGAATCGACCGGCACGTCGGCCGCGCCGATTCGTCTCCGCACGGTCGACGCGGGAGCACAGGGCGTTGGAGGCGTGGAGCATCACTAAATTCATCGGCGTTTGCCGGACCAAAGGGACAGAATCCAGCGGCAAATTCTGGCCGACGGGGCACGGGAGGCTACCAGAAGCAGAAAAACTCGGCAAGAACGGATTGTCGGCAGCCGCCTCGAACCGCTAGCATAACCCCAGATGATTCAACAAGGAACAACAGGATGTCGGCGAGCTACGAGAATTTTGGAATCCGTTTTCTGTACCCTGAGAACTGGGCCGTCGCCGACGAGCAACTGGACGAGTGGCCGCGCAGCGTCTCGGTCCAAAGCCCCAGTGGAGCATTCTGGGAATTGCAGGTTTACCCGTCGCGGATGAGCCCCGCGCGGCTGACGGACCAGGTTCTGGAAGCGATGAAGCAGATTTACGGAGATATCGAGTCGAAAGCGGTGACCGAGGACCTCTGGAACGCGACCGCGACGGGCTTCGATCTGGATTTCTTTTGCTTGGACTTTCTGGTCACGTCGCGCGTCCGTTGTTTTCGTGTGGGTGCGCGGACCTGCCTGCTCACTTGCCAAGCGGAAAGCCGCGAATTCGACCGGCAGCAGCCGGTCTTCGCGGCCATGACGAAGAGCCTGCTGGACAGCGCGTAGGGCGGCTCAACCGTGCCGCACAGCCCCCGAAACCTCCGGCACCCGGAACGGCTCGTCGACGCGCCGCATCAGGGCCGATGGAGAGTCTCCCCAAGACGAATCGTCCTCCGGATCGCGGGCAACGAGCGTCCCTCGACAATGGCGGCACTGAATCGTTTTGCCCAGGTACTCCACACAGACGCGAAGTCGTCGCCCGCACGTGGGACACTGCTGCACGAAAAACATCGCGGTAGCCATGGCCGTACCTCCTGCTGCCATCCGAAGAATCGCATGAGCTTCCTAGTTTCGACGAGTGTCCGTAGTATATACCAAAGCTCGTCGTTTGCAAGAGGATGCTAGCACACGGATTCCTTCCTGGCCGGTCCCAGCGGATCCCCAACAGCACGGCCGTCTCGAAGTGCGTCTAACGAATCCACTCGGCGGACTTGACGACAACGGGACTGACGGGAGTTTTCGGAAAGGAGCCACGGTCGGCCACCGGGACTTCCGCGATTCGATCGACCACGTCCATGCCCTCCACGACCTCCCCGAAGACGCAATACCCGTCCTTGTCCGTCCCCGCCGCTTCGCCATAGTTCAAGCTGGAGTTGTCAGTCAGGTTAATAAAAAACTGCGAGGTGGCACTGTCCGCATGGTCGGGCTGCCGGACCATCGCGATCGTGCCCCGTCGGTTCTTCAGGCCGTTGTCGGCCTCGTTCTTGATGAAAGCGCGCGTTTCCTTCGGCTGGAGATCCGTCGTATAGCCGCCTCCCGCCACCATAAACCCTTTCTCCACGTAATGAAACACCGTGCCTTCGTAAAAGCCTCGGCCAACGTAATTCGTCAGGAAGTTGTCCACGGTCAACGGCGCTTTTTCCGCATCCAGCCGCAGGCGGATGTCGCCCTCGGAGGTCTTCAGCAAGACCTCGGGAGCCCGCGCACGCTGGGGCGGCTGAGCCGGTGTGTGGCTGGAAGCTTCGCCGGCGCGCACTTGAACCGGTTCCGTGACGGTTCGGCCGGATTCCGGCGCGGCGGTGGAACCAGACGACGAAGCCGACGCGGCGATGCTGGCCGCCGACGGATCGCCTTGCCCGGAACCGCATCCGAACCACAGCGGTGAAATCGCGATCAAAACCAGAGCCAAACCGAGTGGCGATCGGAGAATCAGCATCTACAACCTCCTTGCGGTGATTATGCGGAAGCGACGTCAGGGTTCACCCTGTCGAGGGCCGCCGGTACGTCGAGGCATGGCGTGACGCATTGTCCAGCTATGATCTTCGCCCAGCCGATTTCGTGCAACATCGTTTTCTTGGGCGTCCAGCATAACGGAGCCTCAATCGCCACGCCTGCAAGCAGTCGGCCTTCCCAGAACCTCCATTGAAATGCCATCAGCGAGGGCGCTTTTTTTGGCAACATCTTTACTATTTATCGCTGATTTCCTAGACTTCCTATATATCCGATTCTCATTTGTGGTCAAATTCTGTGGCGTCGTTACTGCCTTGCACGAGGAGATAGGCCATGTGGTCGCGTCGAGTTTGGACCGTTGTCATCGTGTTGACGATTCCCTTGACGGCAAGCCTCTGGAGCCAGCTTGGCGCCCAGACGAAGAAGGCCCCGAGTGGTCCTGCCGGGACTCCATCGAGAGGCCAGACGGCGAAACCGCCAGCCGATGGCGACGAGAGCCTGAAGGATGCGTTGGTGAGGAAGCTGAAGGAGGCATTGGACTCCGCCGACGATGTTGCCGACGAGGAGCGTGATATGGCCAACCAGATCCTGCGGGATGCGGACAAGACGCTGACTCGAATTCGCGAAGAGAACCGCAGGGCCTTGGAGCAGGTGAATCGTCAGGTGCGTATTCGGGACGCCCACAGCCCGAACGTCGTGCTCTTCCTGCTACATGACGTGGGCTATGGCGACTTCGGCTGCTATGGGCAGAAGACGATCTCGACGCCGATGATCGACTTGATCGCGGCTCATGGAACTCGGTTCACACAGTTCTACGCAGGAGCGTCGGAAAGCGTCGCCTCGCGTGGAACGTTGCTGAGCGGCAAGTTGTCGGCGCGGGGGGCGCAAGTCGGCGACACCTGGGTCACGGTCCAGAAGCAAGATTGCACGCTGGCCGAGACGCTCTATCAGGGAGGATACGAGACGGGGCTGTTCGGCCTGTGGGGCGCCGGGCCTCTGGAGGCGGCAGGCCATCCCAACAGCCAGGGCTTCAAGACTTTTTTCGGTTACCTGGACGACGCGAGCGCTGCGGACTACTACCCGGAGACGTTGTGGCACAACGGCGAGCAAGTTCCGTTGAGCGGCAACCAGGGCGGAGCGAAGAAACAGTACGCTCCCGACCTCATCGTCGAATCCGCGAAACGCTTTGTCGACGCCGCATGCCGAAGGCCTTTCTTCCTCGTGGTCGCGTTCCCGATGGCCCTGTCGGGCGACGGCTCCGAAGTTCCCGATTTCGGGCCGTACGCGGACGAGAATTGGCCGACCGCCGACAAAGCCCGTGCGGCCATGCTGACGCGTGTCGATGGGTACGTGGGACAGATCGTCAACAAGCTGGAGGAACGTCGGTTGCTTTCTCGGACGATCACGATCATCACCAGCGACAACGGCCCCCCGAGGACGGCGGAAGATCGTTTCTTGTCGACGGCCGGGTTGCGGGGCGGCAAGGGCCAATTGTACGAGGGCGGCATTCGTGTTCCGCTGATCGTCCGCTGGGCCTCGGGTTTCCGCATGGACTCTGGTGAACACGATCTGCCCTTGGGCATGTGGGATGTGTTGCCGACCTTGGCCGATCTGACCGGCACGTGGCGTCGTCCGAAGGCAATCGACGGAGTCTCCATCGTCCCCAGGCTGAGACCGGCAACGAACTCCGATTCACCGCCGCCGGGTTCTCCTATGTACTGGGAACGGCACGCTGGCGGCTTCGCCCAAGCGGCGCGCGTGGATGACTGGAAGGGCGTGCGATCCGGCGCGGACGGTCCCTGGGAATTGTATGACCTGAAGACCGATCCGGCGGAATCCAAGGATCTGGCTGACGCGCATCCTGACGTGATCGAGCGGATCGAGCAGACCGTGAAAAGTCTGCACCCGTAGCCCGGCAGTTCATCCACGCCCCGACGAAGGACGACGCGGACTGAGGCGAGGGCGGCGCTGCTTGCCGGTCTCGCCGCACCCTCACTGCACGGAGTCCGGGACGTAACTCGTGGGCATCACGGTCCCGCCTTACGGCGTCGCGGCAGAGGCTTGGCCTGGGGCGCCCCCGCCTCCCAAGTCTGGCGTCCACGTCGGAGCCTGCCAGGGTTGCATCGTGGGCGACATGGGCGCGGGGAACAGATTCGACCCGGCAAAAACGCCGCGCGGGTTGGCTGTCGGCTCGGCCGCTGGAGGTACCTGTCCGCCGGACACGACTTGTCCCGCCGAAGCGTTCGCAGCATAGTGGGCCGAAGGCTGGACCGGGTAGGTCGTGACCGTGCCGGGCGCCGACGAAAGCGGCACTGCGGAACGCGGTCTTTCGTAGGCCGCTGCGACGTGGGCCCGATCTCGCGGGGGCATAACCGGCTCGCCTTGGATCGCCGCGTCGTGGCCCGGTTCGAATCCCCCGGCCGACTCCGTCGGCGGCGTCTGGCGGCGGTGAATTTCGGTAGCGACGGTCGACTCGCTCCCTTCCGTGTAGCGGAAGACGGTGGCCGGGATGAAGCCGCTTGCGTTTTGCCCCGCCGCTCCGGGCCCCGGCCGGACCGGGTCCGTTGGTCCCGTCTGCATTTCAGGCGAACTTGGCGACGCGCCCGCAATCCACGCGGCCTGTGCTGCCTGAGCAGGCCGGGCGTTCTCCGGCTGGAGCGTTTCGAAGAAATCGGCGCCCTTGCCTTGCATCCGCGAAACGCGTACGGGTTTGGGCTCGGACGGGCCCCGCTTTGCCGGTTCGGGCTGCGGCGCCTGCTGTGCTAATTGCATCAGGGCTTCGGCGGCAGGCTTCAGTTCCTGATTGAGCGACAAAGCGCGGTGGTAGGCC
>CAYUFW010000282.1:0-11125 GCA_964443915.1 uncultured Pirellulaceae bacterium | reverse complement strand
GGTCTCCGACCCGTCCCGACCCGGTCGGGACAGAGTCCCAACCTACGAAGACGCACGCATCATACGGCCGGAGACTCTACTCGTCTTTCTCCGCCGGGTTCTCTTCGCCCGGGTTCATCCCCAACTGCCGCATCTTGCGGTACAGGTTGGACCGGTGCAGGCCCAAGCGTTCAGCAGCGGTGGTCATGTTGCCGCGGACGGCGGCGATTTGGCGGTGGATGTACTCGCTCTGGAACCGCCGGGTGGCGTCGTTCAGGGTTTGGTCCAGAGCCAGGATCGCCGAGGTGGACGGGTCGGGGGCGAGGATGAACGAGAGATCCTCCGCCTCGATCTTGTCGCCGGGCGTCAAGTACGCGAGCCGTTCCATCAGGTTCCGCAACTCGCGGATGTTGCCCGGCCAGGTGTGGCTGACCAGCCGCTTGCGGGCCGCCGCGGTCAGCGTCGGCGGTTTGCGGCGGGCCTTGACGCTGAACTCCTCCAGAAAGTGTTCCGCCAACAGCAGCACGTCCTCGCCGCGTTCGCGCAACGGCGGCAGTTCCAGCGTGACGACGTTCAGGCGGAAGAACAGGTCTTCGCGGAACCGCCGCTCGCGGACCATCTTGGCCAAGTTCTGGTTCGTCGAGGCGATCACGCGGGCGTCGGTGTGGATGGGCCGCGAGCCGCCGACGCGGACCACCACCTTTTCCTCCAGGACCCGCAACAGCTTCGCCTGCCCGCCGGGGCTCATGTCGCCGATCTCGTCCAGGAACAACGTCCCGCCGCTGGCCAATTCGAACTTGCCCGGCCGCGATTCGTGCGCGTCGGTGAACGCGCCTTTCTCGTGGCCGAACAACTCGCTTTCCAACAGCGTCTCCGTCAGCGCCGCGCAGTTCACCGCCACCAGCGGTTGGTCGCGGCGATGACTGAGATAGTGGATCAGCTGGGCGACGACTTCTTTGCCCGTGCCGTTCTCGCCCAGGATCAGAATCGCCAGGTCCGTGTCGGCGATGCGGCTGACCGTGGCCCGCAAGGATTCGATCACCAGACACTCGCCGATCATCCGCACCCGCTGCGCCGCCTGGTCGGTCAAGTGCCGCTGTACCTTCAGCAGCTTTTCGTACTGCTGGGTGTTCTCCAGGGCTACCGCCGCGTGCCCCGCCAACTCGGCCAGCGCTGCTTGATCGTCGTCGGTGAAATCGCCGCCGATCTTGTTCAGCAGCTCGAACGCTCCGAACAACTCGCCCCGCGGCGAGCGCAGCGGCACGCACAACAGATTGTGCGTCTGGAAGCCCAGCTGACGGTCGACCCGCCGATCGACTTCCCGCTGCGCCTCGTCCCGGTCGACTCGCCGCGCCTCGCCCGTCTGAACCACCTGCCCGACCACGCCCGCGTCGTCGGGCAGCCTCAACTCGTTGTCTTGGACCCCCAGCGCCGGACGGCCGACGAGCGTGCGGTTGGCCTTGTCCCACAGGAAGATGCTGGCCCGTTCGGCGGCCAGCAGTTGCGTCGAGGCTTCCGCGATCTGTTGCAGCAGGTCGTCCGTCCGCTGGGTCTGGCTCCAGCGGCGGCTGATCTCGATGATCTTCTCCAGCCGCTCGATGCGGCGGCGGCCCAGATCGCGTTGCCGAACCGCGGCTCGGCCCGCCGCCAGCAGACCCGCCAACTCCTCCACGACCGCTGCCCGGTCTCCCAATACCGCACCAGCAGCGTGCAGTGCGAGCACTTCCCCGCTGCCCGAACGCGGGGCCAACGGCGCCGCCGCCCACGCCTCGGCGGACAACGGCAACTCGCGATCCAACGCGTCGCCCATCAGCCCCAGCGGCGGTTCCTGTTTCAACCCCGCCGACGCGACGGCCATCCATTTGCCACGCTCGGCGCGGCGCAGCGTCACGTAGTCGGCTCCGCCAGCCGCCAGCAACAACGGCAGCACCTCCTCAAGAAATGCCTCTGCCTGCTCGTGCTCCGCCGCCAACAACAGGATCTGCTTCGCCAATTGGCCCGATGACTCCGGGCGGAAACCTTGAGTTGTCACGCTGGCCCTCTGTATTCAGTTTGATTCGCTCGTGCAATCAATAGGATAACACATCGAGTCAACTTTGCGCAACCGGAATAGTCTTGAACGGGAGTTGCCGCTATCTTGTTAGGTGACCGGTAATCGGTGATCGGTGATCGGTAATCAGTGATCGGTGGAGGATGGTCGACGGTTTAGACCTGCGGACTCTTGCCTGGCGACACAGGAACTGTGATTCGTAAATAGCTGCCCTATATGCACTTATCGCCGCCTCGTTCCACGAAGACGTGCCTCCAAGTACCGATCACCGATTACCAGACTAATCTCCCGGAGAGAACCAAATGGGACTATTTGACGGCAAAAAGGGCCTGATCATCGGCGTGGCCAACGATCGGTCCATTGCCTGGGCGATCGCCGAGACGATCATGAAAGAGGGCGGCGAGTGTGGTTTCACGTACTTGCCGGACTCGCCCTACGAGGAAAAGAAGAAGAACCAGCGTCGGGTGGCCCAGTGCCTGGCCAAGTACCCGCAGGCCAAGTTCTTGTTGCCCTTGGATGCGCAGAGCGACAGGGACATCAACGAAGTGATGCGGGCGGTGCACAAGGCGTTCGACAAGATCGACTTCCTGCTGCACTCGATCGCGTTCGCCGATCGCAGGGACTTGGGACGCGATACCGTCAAGACCAGCCGCGACGGGTTCAAATTGGCAATGGACGTCAGCGTCTACAGCCTGATCGCCATCGCTCGCGGCGCCACGCCGTACCTGAGTCCGCGGTCTTCGATTCTGACGATGTCGTACTTCGGGGGCGAGAAGTGCGTGCCCGGCTACAACGTGATGGGCATCTGCAAAGCCGCGTTGGAAGCTACGGTGCGCTATCTGGCCCACGACCTGGGCCCCCACGGCACCCGCGTCAACGCGCTCAGCGCCGGGCCGCTGAAGACGCTCGCCGGTTCGGCCGCCGGGGCCAGCGACATGCTGGCGATGTACCAGCACATGGCGCCGCTGGGGCGCAACATCACCCACGAGGAGGTCGGCCGCGTGGGCGCGTTTCTGTTGTCCGATTACTCCGACGGGATCACGGCCGAGACCCTGCACATCGACGGCGGCTACAACGCGATGGGGTCGCCCGGACGCCTGTTGGACCTGATGAAAGCGGCGCAGCGCAAGGCATGAGCAACATCGACTGTCAACATATCCGCAATTTCTGCATCATCGCCCACATCGACCACGGCAAGAGCACGCTGGCGGACCGGCTGCTGGAGTACACCGGCACAGTGAGCGTGCGCGAGATGCGCGACCAGTTGCTGGACGACATGGAACTGGAGCGGTCCCGCGGGATCACGATCAAGGCCAGCGCCGTGCGCTTGCACTACGACTGGCACGGCGAAACGTACGAGTTGAACCTGATCGACACGCCCGGCCACGTGGATTTCGCCTACGAGGTCTCCCGGTCGCTGGTCTGCTGCGAAGGCGCCTTGTTGCTGGTCGACGCTTTTCAGGGCGTCGAGGCGCAGACCGTCGCCAACACCTACGCCGCGCTGGAGAACAACCTGGCCGTGATCGCGGCCTTGAACAAGATCGACCTCAGGCACGCCCGCCCGGAGGAAGTGCTGATGGAGATCGAACACACGCTGGCCATTCACGCCGACGAAGTGCTGCGCGTCAGCGGCAAAGCCGGGATCGGCATTGGCGAGTTGCTGGAGGCGATCATCACCCGCGTCCCGCCGCCACAAGGCGACCCGGCCGCGGCCCTGCAGGCCATGGTCTTCGACTCGCACTACGACGAGTTCCGCGGCGCGATCACGTACGTCCGCGTCATGAACGGCCGTGTCCGCAAGGGCCAGAAGATCAAGTTCCTGCAGGCGGGCCTGACGTACGAGGTGCTGGAACTCGGCCAGTTCGCCCCGCGCCGGCAAGCGTGCGACGAACTGCAGGCCGGCCAGGTCGGCTACCTGATCTGCAACATCAAGTCCCTGGAGCACGTCCACATCGGCGACACGATCAGCACGCCGGACCGCTCCGCCGAGCCGCTGGCGGGCTACCATCCGCCGCAACGGATGGTCTATTGCGGGCTGTATCCGTCCGACGGACAGGATTTCTCGGAGTTGCGGGACGCGCTGGAAAAGCTGTCGATCAACGATCCCAGCTTCGAGTTCCAGCCGGAGACCAGCGAAGCGCTCGGCTTCGGCTTCCGCTGCGGCTTTCTCGGCCTGCTGCACATGGAGATCGTCCAGCAGCGGCTGGAGCAGGAATCCAACGTGGATCTGGTGCAGACGGCTCCCAACGTAACCTACCAGATCGTCACCCGAGGCGGCGAAGTGCTGGAAATCCACCGCCCGCAGGAAGTGCCCGACGCGGGCGAGATCGAAGAATTCCGCCAGCCGATCGTGCGCGTCAACTTGATCGCGCCCAGCGAGTACATCGGCGCGGTCATGAAGCTGTGCCAGGACCGCCGTGGCGTGGCGCAGGGAACGGAGTACCTCTCGCCCACGCGGGCCATGCTCCGCTACGACCTGCCGCTGGCCGAGGTGATCTACGATCTGCACGACAAGCTGAAGAGCGCCACCCGCGGCTACGGCACGATGAATTACGAGCTGCTGGGCTACTTTCCCGCCGATCTCGTCCGGCTCGACATCCTGGTCAACGGCAACCGGGTCGACGCCTTGAGCGTCATCTGCGACCGGGCGGACGCCGACCGCCGCGGCCGGGCCGTGGTCAAGAAGCTGAAGAGCGAAATCGACCGCCACATGTTCGAGGTCGCCGTCCAGGCCGCCATCGGTGCCCGCGTCATCGCCCGCGAAACCGTGCCCGCCATGCGCAAGAACGTCACCGCCAAGTGCTACGGCGGCGACATCACGCGAAAACGAAAGCTGTGGGCCAAACAGCGCGAAGGCAAGAAGCGGATGAAGTCCATCGGCCAAGTGGACATCCCGCAGAAAGCCTTCATGGCCGTGCTGGAGACGGGAGGCGAGAAGTAGCTTCCACCTCCCCATCGTCCACCATCCTGGCCATGATCAGGAAATGACTTCCACCTCCAGCCCCAGCATCTCGCCGAGGATCTTCAGCTCCTTGGTGTAGTCGCCGTAGACCCATTGGAGATGGTTGCCGTAGAGGAGGCGTCGGCGGAGGAACTCGTCGCGTCGTCCCGGCGGCGGCTCGATGACCGCCTCGACCGAGCAGCCGAGCAGGTCTTTTCCCCAACCGTTCGAGCCCGCGAGGGTGCCTTTGAGCACCAAGACCTTTGTCGCGGCCGCATTCACACGGGCCACCGTGACGGTCTTCTCCTGGTTGTTCATGAAATCAATCACCACCTTCGTCCCCCAGCCCTGTTGGACGAACCGGCCCAACTGATAAGGCAAGTCGGGCTGGTCCAGGCCGTTCATCTTCATGCTCGGGGCGCTGTGGTTGATGTGGAACAGACCGGGGCCGTGCGGATCGCCGTTGCCCGGGTGCGGCGACTTGTTCGACACGCTGATCAACAGCCGGACTGCGAGCAACGACCCGAAATCGGCTTCGCACGACGAGGCAATCCCCTCGTTGCCGAGCGTGGCGTGGAGCAGGCACGGCGTAACCAGCCAGCGCTGCGGCAGCAGGCTGGGACAGAACTCGAAGCAGTCGATGGTGAACGAATTGCAGCCGTGGCGGGCCATGAGGTTGCGGATGCAGCGGTCGTAGAGCACGTTGCGGAGCACGAACTTCTCGTCGATGAACGACTTGTCGGCCTTGCGGATCAGTTCCGCGGTCTCCTGCTCGGCCCGCTGGCTCTCTGCCCGGTCGCCCATCAGACGCTCCATCTCGTCGGTCATTTCCCGGTACGGGATGTTCGTGACGGCCACGCCCAGCCGTTTCTCGAGCGCCTCGAAATCCCAGGGGCTGCCCACAGTGAACGGCGGCACGCCGTTGGTCGGGTAGAGGACTTTCGTCTGGCGAAACACCTTCCGCGCCCGCAGCAGCGAAAGCAGCTTGGTGAGGTCCAGGTCGTCCCCCGCGACGAAGGCCTCGTTTCCCTTGGCCTGGATAAAGCAGGCGATGTCCGTGTTCCGGCAGCCCAGGCCGTTCAAAACAACCGGCTTGCCGAACTTGTTGCCGATCTCGTACGACGAGCGGGAGTTGCCTGCCGGGTAGATGAAAAACACGTCCGTCCGCTCGCTGTCGGGGGCGATCTTGGCCCAGGCCTCATCGTTCAGCGTCCAGTTCTCGGAGAACGTCACGTGGACCGGCTCCAGCAAGTGGACGTCCTCCGGCCGGCCCAGGCCTTGTGCCTGCAGTTGCTTCGACCAGCGGGCGAAGCTCTGTTCGGCGTTGGCCCGCTCGACCTCCGGCGTGGCCGACGTCCAGCGGCACGGTCCCTGCCAGTCGCCGCTGTGGATGACGTTCACCATCACCGGTTTGACGCAGAGCTTCGTGTCGCGGGGGTGCCGCGGGATGTCGCTTGCTCCGCCCCCCGCCGCCGTTGCGTTGGCCGGCTCCGCCGCCAGAACCGCCTGTCCTGCCGCCGCAGCTGCCGCGACCGCTCCCAAACCAGTCGCCAGAAAGTCTCGCCGGTCCATAAAGCACCTCCTGGAATAGATTCCGATCCGGAAAATGCCCCTCGTGCGTCTTCAAGGCTTAATGTTGGGGTAGCGGAGGTGGCGTAAGCTTCCAGCTTGCGGTCGTTTGTCGCTGGCAAGCTGGAAGCTTACCCCACTTTTTAGCATTGAAGACGCACTCGTCCCCTTTTGCCCCCGCTCCCGATACCCTTTTGCCCCCGCTCCCGATACCCTCACCCCGCCAGCAGTTTGCGCAGCACCGTCTGCAGAATGCCGCCGTTGCGGTAGTAGTCCATTTCAACCGGCGTGTCGATGCGGACGCGTGCGGCGAACGTCTTCACCGCCCCGTCCGCGGAGCGGGCCGAGACCTGAATCGTCGAGCGCGGCTGGAGGCGTTCATCCAGTCCTTGAATGCTGTACTCCTCCTGCCCGGTCAATCCGAGAGACTGCCACGTTTCTCCCGGCTTGAACTCCAAGGGCAAGACGCCCATGCCAACGAGATTGCTGCGGTGGATGCGCTCGTAGCTGGTCGCGATCACGGCGCGCACGCCCAACAGGAAGGTGCCTTTGGCCGCCCAATCGCGGCTGCTGCCCGTGCCGTATTCGGCCCCGGCCAGGATCACCAGCGGCGTGCCCGTTTCGCGGTACTTCATCGCCGCGTCATAGATCGTCAAGAGTTCGCCGTCGGGCAGGTGCCGCGTCCAGCCGCCTTCCTTGCCGCCGGCCAGCTGGTTGCGGATGCGGATGTTGGCGAACGTGCCGCGGATCATCACCCGGTCGTTGCCGCGGCGGGCGCCGTAGCTGTTGAAGTCCGCCGGTTGGACGCCGTTGGCGATCAAGTACTTGCCCGCCGGGCTGTCTTTTCCAATGGAACCGGCGGGCGAGATGTGGTCGGTGGTCACCGAGTCGCCCAACACGGCCAGCACGCGGGCGTTCTGAATGGGCTGAATGGGCCGCACCTCCGTCGTCAGCCCCGCCAGGAAAGGCGGCTCCTGAATGTAGGTGCTGGACTCGTCCCAAGCGTACAAGTCGCCTTCGTTCACGGGGATCTTGTTCCACATCTCGTTGCACTCGAAAGCATTGCCGTAGCGGGCCTGGAACATCTCCGGAGCGATCGCCTGGGCGACGGCCGCCTGGATCTCGTCGCGCGTCGGCCAGATGTCGCGCAGGAACACATCGCCGCCGTCCCGGTCCTGCCCGATGGGTTCGGCCGTCAGGTCGATGTCGGTGGAACCGGCCAAGGCGTAGGCCACGACGAGCGGCGGGCTGGCCAGGTAGTTGGCTTTGACCAGCGGATTGACGCGGCCTTCGAAGTTGCGGTTGCCGCTCAACACGGCGGCGGCCACCAGATCGCCCTGCGTCACCGCCTTGGCGACCGGCTCCGGCAGCGGACCGCTGTTGCCGATGCACGTCGTGCAGCCGTAGCCGACGATGTGGAATCCCAGCTGCCGCAGGGGATCGATCAGCCCGGCCTTTTCCAGGTAATCCTGCACGACGCGCGAGCCCGGCGCGAGGCTGGTTTTGACGTACGGCTTGACCTTCAGCCCGCGGGCAACCGCCTTCTGGGCCAACAGTCCGGCGGCCAGCATCACCGACGGGTTGCTGGTGTTCGTGCAGCTGGTGATGGCCGCGATGACCACCGCCCCGTGGCCGATCTCGGCGGTGCGGCCGTTGTCCACCACCGTGGCCTTGCGGCCGAGCGCTTCGTCGGCCAGCGCGAATCCGCGTTGGTTCAGCGGCGCCCGCAAGGCGGCTGCAAAGGACGACTTGACCCGCGTCAGAGGCACGCGGTCCTGTGGCCGCTTGGGGCCTGCCAGGCACGGCTCGACCGTCCCCAGGTCCAGCGTGAGCGTCTTGGTGTACGTCGGCACCGGTGCGTCGCCGGTGCGGAACAGGCCCTGTTCCTTGGTGTACCGCTCGACCAATTGCACTTCCTGTTCGGTGCGTCCCGTCCGCCGCAGATAGTTCAGCGTCTCGGCGTCGATCGGGAAGAACCCCATGGTCGCTCCGTATTCCGGTCCCATGTTGGCAATGGTGGCCCGGTCGGCCAGCGACATCGACGAGACGCCCGCGCCGAAGAACTCCACGAACTTGCCCACGACGCCCTGTTTCCGCAGGATTTCCGTGACCGTCAGAACCAGATCCGTGGCGGTCGCTCCGGGCGACAATTGGCCGGTCAGTTCCATGCCCACGACTTCGGGCATCAGCATGTACAGCGGCTGGCCCAGCATGACGGCTTCAGCTTCGATGCCGCCGACGCCCCAGCCGACGACGCCCAGGCCGTTGATCATCGTGGTGTGGCTGTCGGTGCCGACCAGCGTGTCCGGGAAAGCCACGGCCCCGTGACGGTCGTGTCCCAGAAACACCGCCTTGGCCAGGAACTCCAGGTTCACCTGATGCACGATGCCCACATTCGGCGGCACGGCCCGGAAGTTCTGGAAAGACCGTTGGCCCCAACGTAGAAACTCGTACCGTTCCCGGTTCCGCTGGAACTCCAGCTGGACGTTGGCTTGCAGCGCGTCGTCGCTGCCAAAGCGGTCAACCTGGACGGAGTGGTCGATGACCAGATCGACCGGGATCAACGGATTGATCTTCTTCGGGTCGCCGCCCAGCCGCCGCATGGCGCTGCGCATCGCCGCCAGATCCACCACGGCCGGGACGCCGGTGAAATCCTGCAACACGACGCGGGCGGGCTTGAATGGGATTTCGATTTCGGCGACCGCCTCCGCATTCCAAGCGGCGAGGTTTTTGACGTCCTCTTCGGTCACTTCGTAGCCGTCGCAGGTCCGCAGCACGGCTTCCAGCAGCACGCGGATCGAGTAGGGCAGCCGGCTGACCTGCCCCAATCCGAGTTGTTCCAGCTTGGCCAGCCGATAGATCCCAGCCGGACCGGCGCCGGTATCAAAGGTGTCACGGGCTCCAAACGGATCAAACGTCTTGGCGGCGGTCACGTCGGTCATCGATGTCCCAAATCGTTCTAGAAGGAGTGATTCGTCCAACGGACAGAATTGTAGCGGAAGCATGCCCGACACGCTACGGTCGATCGCGATCCAAGCATACCCAAATCTCCCCTTCTATGCACTGCCTGGCAGTCCAGCGGCACGTGCTTGTGGACAATATCTCCGGTAGACTCCTCTGCTCTGTGGCGTTATTCTTGGTAGGAGTGACTTCGCCCGCGTCCACGCGTAACCAAGAGGCTTTCGTCCGATGACCAACTTGACCATCGAATTGCCGCCTCGACTCGCTCACGCGTTGGCAGCGCGGCACATTGACGAGGAGCAGGCGCAGCAGATCGCCCTGGCGGCGCTGGAGTTGACCGCACGAGATGGGAAGATCCCGTTCTCCCCATCTACTTCGGGAGAGGCTGCGGACTTCGCTCGGAGCCTGATCGACGCAAACCGGCCTTTGTTCGAGGAGCTGGCGCGGCGATGAGCACCGCTGGTGATCGCGACGACGCCATTCGAGCAAGCCGCTGCCCTGTTCCGCTCGTTGATCAAGTCACCGCCCCGATCAGGAGCCTCGAATCCCGACCGGTGATCAGGGCCGTGGCCGTGTCACTCCGCGACCGGAACGTCTCCGCCTATCGCACGGGCGACTTGCCCATCAACCGGCGGAGCAGCCCGATCTGGCCCGCGTGCAGCATTTCGTGGTGCGAACAGAAGAACAACGCGCCCAGCTTGGTGGGCGTGACCGCATAGGGTTCGTCGATCGGCTCCGCCAATCGCTCTTCCGCGCAAGCGGCCAGTTCGCTGAGAGCCTGTTGATGGACCCGCTCCAGCACCTGGCGCAGTTCCACGGGCGTCGGATTGTTGGCCGGCTCCGGGGCGGGCTGCGAGCCTCTGCTGAACTGCTTGCGGAACTTGCTGGACATCAGCTCCAGATCTTCCGGTTGCCGGCCGCGGAGGCGGAACAGGCACAGACCGTACTCCGCCATCGCCAGGTGTCCGATCTGCCAGGCAATGTGCGTGACCGCTTCCGCCGGTCGGCGAAACCAATCGTCGTCGCTCAGACCGTCCAGCAGACTCAACGTGTAAGTGCGGGCGAATTCGATCTGTCGAATTGCCAACTGCAAGTTGTTCGCGTCCATCCATTTGCCTTTCCGATTTCGCGCCTCGCCGTCCGGCCTACTTGCTGCGCGGACTTGTTTCGGCCTACTTTCTTTCCCGTCGTCGCCTCTATCTGTCAGCTCTCCTTCCGGCACGTCTATCTACTGATGGCACCGCGTGCTACGCCGAGAACCGGTCGCCGACGGCCACGCCGTGCCCGCGGAGGAACTCGTCGACGGCCATCGCCCGTTTGCCCGCCGGTTGGACCCGGTCCAGCGACAACAGCCCGTCGCCGGTGGCGACCAGCAGTCGCGATTTGTCGACCAGCACGACGTCGCCCGGTTGGCCCGTACGGTCCGCGCCGGCGGCCACGGAGACGTGATCCAAGATCAATCGCATTTCTTCGCCCTGGGCTCGCCGCCACGTCGAGAACGTGCCGGGCCACGGCTTCAGGGCCCGGACTTGGTTCGCGATTTGCCGCGCAGAGCGGGTCCAGTCGACTTCGCCGTCGGTCTTTTTCAGTCGCGGGGCTTTCGTCACGGCCGCGGGATCCTGGGG
>CAYUFW010000281.1:0-11153 GCA_964443915.1 uncultured Pirellulaceae bacterium | reverse complement strand
GAAGTCTAGCGAAAACGGCTTGACGGGGTAAGATCAGTTTTGTTGCGCTGTACTACTAGGTCTGCCCGCCGGCGTTTGGTATAAGGCTGGCCGCTTATCGTGGGCCCGTTCTGGGGACGCGTGTCGGGAATTCGGTGTGCCAGCAATGCCTGCTCCAAATGCGCGGAGGAACGATCATCCCAGGGCAGCCCGGTGGGGCGTGTTGCTTGTCTTCGCCCTGTTTGCCCTCGGCAGTCTGGCGGCGCGCACGGCCGTTGCCCAGGAAATCGGGGAACCCCGGCCTGATGGACCGCCCGCGGTAGCCACGGCCACACGCTTGATTCCGCTCTACTACGTCCGGGATGCGGAAAAAGTGATCGCCACGGTGCGGGGCCCGGTGGAGTCTTCGTCCCGCCCGCCAGCGTCCCCACGAACCGAGCGGCTGCAATCGCTGGCCGAGGAGCGACGGCGGCTGCAATCGCAGCAGGCGGCCCTAATGACGCCGCGCGCCTCCCCGACGTCCCCGCCGGCGCAGCCTGCTTCGCCGGCGGGCAGGATCCTGCAGGCCACGGCTCTTGTCTCGACGCCGACCCCAGCGAGCGAGCAGGATCTGGCAAAGATCGAACGCGAACTGGCGATTTTGGATCGACAGGAGCAAGCGTTGCGGGCCGAGGATTTTCGCGACCAGGCGCAGAGTGCGGCATCGGCGAGGCCGGTGGCCTCCGAAGCCCGCGAGTCGCCCCATGCGGTGGACCAGGTGCGGATCACCGTCCTGGGAGAGGGGCAATTGCACCTCCGCGGTCCTCTGGAGGGCGTCAACGCGATCGCCCGGATGATCCACGAGATCGACCAACCCGTCGGGCAAGTCAAGCTCGGCATCCACGTGGTCCAGTTCACGGGCCAGGAGGATGCCGCGTGCGACGGCGTTCCGGGACTGGTCGATCGGTACCTGGCGCACGCCCGGCAGATGAGCCAGACGTCGCAATCGCTGTTCCGGGCCGCGATGAGCGCGGTCGCGGCCCGCTACTATTCGTTTGATCCCAACGGCTTTGAAGAAGCCTTCTTCGACGGGACTTGTGTGCGGAATTTCCGGAGCCTCAATGGGGCGCAGGCGACCGTCTCGGTCTCTCTGCTCGATTCACGAGACATCGTCACGACCCTGTACCTGGCGAGCTTGGCTACGAGCGAAGCGCGGCGCGAGATTCTGGCGGAGTTCCAGCGTTTGGTGGCAGCCGAATTGCCCAGACTGCACGAGCAGTACCAACAGGCGATCACCGCAGCGCGACGGCAACCCGCGAAGTCTCCTTCTCTGCTTGCCAGGATGATGGGAACCGGCGTTCCGGCCGAGGCGGACAGTCAGCCCGCTCCGCGCCTGCCGGATCTAAGTTTTTCGAAGACCCTGTCCTATCTCGATCGCAAGCTGGAAGCTTACGCCACGTATTTCTCGAACGGTGCTAAATGACAGGCAGTTCTTGGCAACGATCCTCGATGTGCGGCTGTCCAGAAGGCAAACGCGTTGAACGGGTATGGCAGGCCAAATTTCAGCAACGAGACTGGTAGGCTTCCTGCTGGCCGCCCTGGTGGCTGCCGCCGTGTACGGCCCGCCACTGGTGCCCCGGGACAGCGCGCTGACTCGGGAGACGCCGCTTCCGGCCGGCGCCCCGACTTCGCCGGTTCCCGCCGCACTGGCGCAAGCTCAAGCGGCTTACGCTCAGGCACTTGCCTTGGAGCAGGCTCAGCATCCTGCGAGCGTCGACTACTTCTACTCTGCGATCTCGGCTTCCTGGCTCGCGCTGACTCCCGCTTCCCCTGCGGCGGCTGCCCCGCCGCCGCTCGACCCCCAGGCTTGGGCCATCTACCACGACAGCCTGGCTCGGCTGATCCTGGAGGGACAGCGGCACGGTCGGCTCGACCCGCGACGAGGCCTGACCGTCAATACGGCTTCCGGTCAGATCTTGATCCCCGCACGCTATTTTGGGTTTTCCTGGAAGCCCGAGGACTTCCACCAGTTGCTGGTCGTCAGCGACTATCGCACCGAGAGACCTCGGCACGTGCACCGCCGCCCCGGACTCGGTGTGCCCCTGGTCGTCATGCGATACCAGAACGGCGGCGGAGGCTTTTTCCGAGAACGGCATCCCTTTTCGGCCACGGCCGTCCTGCGGCCTGCCGTTGGCGTGCCCCAAACTCCCGGTTCGCCATCGTCAGCGGTGGGGGCTGACGCCGGTCCCTCGCTGGACTTCTGCGACAGCCTGACGGTCCGCCAGGTTCGGTGGGCGGGGACGCAACTCGAGCTGGCAGCCGACATCACCGCCCCGATCGCCTTGGTCGCCAGTCAAGCCGACCAAATCAAGTTCCGCGACCTACTGCTGCCCGGCTCGTCCACCAATCCCGCGCAACTGTACTTCGTCGAACCCTACCGGCCCGGCAAGATCCCGGTGGTGTTCGTCCACGGTTTGTTGTCCGAGCCGTCGACCTGGTTAGATCCCGTCAACGACTTGCGTGCCGTCCCCCAGGTCATGGAGCGATTCCAGTTCTGGGGCTTCCGCTACCCGACCGCCACCTCGCTGCTGGACTCCGCCGCCGTGCTCCGCGAGCAATTGCAGTTGGCGGTTGCCACCGTCGATCCTGCAGGAACCGATCCTGCGCTGCGGCAGATGGTGCTGGTCGGCCACAGCATGGGCGGGTTGGTCTCCAAGCTGCAGGTCACTTCCAGTGGCTCGGCGATCTGGAGTCGCGTCGCCAATCGGCCGCTGGAGACCATTGTCGCCGACGAGGGGATCAAGGCGAGGCTGCGGCGCGTCACGTTTTTCGAGCCGTCACCCTTCGTGCGGCGCGTGGTTTTCGTCGGTACCCCCCATGGCGGCTCGTCCATCGCCTCGAATCTCATCGGCCGGCTTGCTTCGTGGTACATCGAGCCGTCGACCGAGGCAACCCAAGTCCACCAGCTGCTGATCCAATCCAATCCGAACACGTTTTCGCCCGACGTCAGGGATGGCTTCCCCGACAGCGTCGACTTGCTCGAACCCACCAGTCCGTTGCTGGCAGCGCTGCAGCAGATGCCGGTCAATCCGCAGGTGCGTCTGCACTCGATCATCGGCCGCGGCTGTCCCATGCTCACCGCCGGTGACTCCGACGGGGTCGTTCCGGTGTCCAGCGCCCGGCATCCCGGCGTGCAAACGGAGACCTTGGTGCGGGCCTGGCACACCGAAATCCACAGTCATCCGGAGGCCCTTCAGGCACTGCTCTACATCCTCAGCATACACTACGCCGATTACCAGACACCCCTCGGACAATGACGAGGATGCGCGTACAATCGAGTCCGTTACGAAAAGGCACCGGTGTGCGGCTCCCTCAACTCCAGGTTCGGATCGAAGTCAAATACTGATTCATCCAGCAACAGTAAGGGAATGACGCCATGAAACTCATCCGCTTCACCACCGCCGACTCGCCGAACCCCTGTTTGGGCCTCGTCGTCCGGGACCAGGCCGTCTCGTTCACCGTGCTGCGAGGCAAGGCGGGGAAGTCTTGCCCCTACCTGGCCGACAGCCGATCCTACCTCGCCAATCTTCCCGATAGCGAGCGCGCGGCCAAGGAATTGCTCGCTTGGGGCGAGCCGCACCTGGGAGAACTCGGTAACGGCGAGCGATTCCCGCTCAACACCGTCCGCTTGCTGGAGCCGGTCGAGGTTGCCGCGTTGTTCGACTTCGGTCTGACGCCGCGGCACCTCAAGAACTCCGGCGAAACGATCGGGAAGTATGAGAAGGATAATCCACAGACCGCGCCGCTGTTGCAGGCGTTTGCCAAAGCCGTCATGGCCCCAAAAGCCAAGCCTCCCGCTGGTCAGCCCGAACCGCTGTCGTACTACAAGGGCAACATGAACACCATCGTTGGCGACGGGCAAATTGTCCCCTGGCCAGCGTACACATCGCGGCTCGACGTCGAGCCGGAACTGGCCGTCGTGTATGGGAACGAAAAGCAGCCGGTGGCGGGCTTCTGCATCTTCAATGACATTTCGGCCCGCGACGTTCAGGCCACGGAGTTCGTCGGCGGATTCTGCCTGACGAAGGACATGGCCAACGGCAACCAACTGGGACCGTACCTGGTCACGCCCGATGAGGTTGGCGATCCCTATAACCTCAAGGTGACGGTCGTGGTGAACGGGCAGGTCAAGTACCAGGGATCGACATCCGAGATCAGCCACAAGGCCGAAGACATGTTCGCCTGGTTGGGATTCATCGCTCCCATCAAGCCCGGTTCCGTGATGGGATTCGGCACCATCCCCGACTGTACCGGCTGTGACCACGACGACTTCATCGACCCAGGCGCCGACATCCAGATCACCATCGAGCGACTTGGGACGCTCCGCTGCCGGTTCGCCGAACCGACTGCCAAACTGCTGCCAAGCCGCTGGCCGCTGCGTGGGCCGTTGCAGAAGTACCACGGGTAGGCCCCATCCGTCCTCGACCCTGCACCAGAGGTAACTGGCCATGCCGCCGGAAGACTCTCGATACGACCGCGGGCTTACCACCATGCAAGCGATCTTCGGACGGGGGATTGAGTCTGCGTTGAAGGGCCTCGCCGCCGCCAGTCCCGATCTGGTGCGTTGCCTCGTCGAGTTTTCCTTCGGCGACATCTACCCCCGGCCGAGCCTGGATTTGAAGACGCGGGAGATGCTCACGGTCGCGGCCCTCACCGTCCTCGGTCAACAGTCGCTCGTTCAGCGCGATGGCCGCCGGGGTCTTGCGACGCTGCAGCACGGAAAGATGGTCGGTGTCCAGGATTACCAAGCGCCGGCGAAGTTCGGGTTCTCGTCGGCGCTGTCGAAATCGTTCGGATCAGGCGGCACGTATTGCGTCCAAAACGCGTCAGAATCCCACTGCGCGCCCAGGCGGAAGACCTTTCCACCCTGGAATGTGGGCCGCTTCTTGGCCCAGGCAACCGCGTGATCGGTCGCTGGGAACCGTACAGGGCCTCGCCATGCACACGGAGCCCGTCCCGATACCACGCGTCGCTGAACACGCGCACGGCCCGGCAGAAAATGGTTGTGGGCTTCCGTCAAGCGGCGGTTGCGTTCCCATGGCATTTGAGCGCTGATCCGCCGGCGGCGGGACTTTCCACGGCCGCCGAAGTCTTGACGGCTCCGCCGAATCGCATATATTTATTGTACATGTGAAGGTCAACAAAAGGCTTTCGGAGGCGGTTCGCCGGCGTTTGGTCCGTCGTTGTGGTTGGCCGGTCGGGGTCTGGATTTTATGAGTTCCTTCTCTTGTCCTCATTACGACGACGAGCACGACACGTGCCGACGGGTCGGCGACCTGTGCGTGCCGGGGCGGACGGGGTGCGTGCTGTTCAAGAACTCGGTCTTCGCCGTGCCGTGGGAGGAACGACTGGCCGCGAAGCGGTTGGAACGCGGGCAGGATGGGCGGGGAAACGTGCGGGACGACCGGTCCCGTGACACGCCGTGACGGAGGGTGCATCGTCGGTGTCGTCGGATTGCCTTGTCTGAATCGTGCAAGGGCTCTTGGGGGGGCAATTTCTTTGGCGGAGTTGTAAGTCGTAGCCGCGTCCCCCAGAACCCGGGCTGCACGGGGGCGCCACTTTTCTGAGGGCCGCATCCCGGCGGATGCGGCTATCCAAATCTCCGCCCAGGTTGTTCAACGGGGACACTGCATTCGGAGGCGATGGATGAGCGATCAGTCAGCGACACTGCATCTCCAGGGCCAGGCGGCGCTCCAGCCGGCCGAGGCGGAGTCGAACTTGAAACCGCACGAAACGGCCATTCGCGGCTGGGCTTCCTGGCTGGCCATTTCGGTCACGGCGCTGCTGTTGATCCAGGCCGTCACGGGCTTGTGGGTCTACTTAGCGCCGTTTTCGATCGGGTCGCAGTTGCAGGTGCTGGTCCACGACTCGACCGATCCCGGCCATGGCGAAGCGGGGGCGATCCGCCGCACGGCTGACGACCGCGCGCACCGCCATCACGGCACCATCGCCACCAACTTCTTCATGCCGCAGGTGCTCAAGCTGCCGCATTGCGAGACCCAGGTCAAGCTGACGGAAGAGTGGATTCGCGGCGAGACCGTGATTCGGGAGATCGCGCATCTGTGGCCCTCCGGCCCCGTGGCGTCGCTGCATGTCACCGTGCCGCCGCAGGCCCGGCCCGGCGAAGAGATCAGCGTGCGGGCGGTGGTGACCAACCGCAAGGCGGGCCACAACCTGATCACGGGCCCTTCGGACTTCATGCGTTGCTGGATCCACCTGCGCGTGCTCGACGCCCACGGCGAGGTGCTGGCCGAGTGGGGCAGCATCGACCCGGCCACCCGCGAATCCGCTTTCGAGACGTGGCTGCCGCCGTGGGCATCGCCACGCGCCACGGTCCTGCACAACGCCATCGCCGGCTGTGCGAGGACACCGGCTCGGGTCTGGCCTGGGCCGACTACGACGGCGACGGCGATTTCGACTTGTATGTGGTCAACTATTGTCCGGGGAACGACGACGACGGGCTGCCGGACTTGCTGGTCACCAACGTCGGCGGTCCCAACCGGCTGTATCACAATGATGGCGACGGCACGTTTCGCGACGTGGCCGCCGACGCTGGGGTGGCCCCGTCCGTCTGGTCGACCGGCTTGTGCTGGGGCGACTATGACCGCGATGGCGACGTGGACCTGTACGTCTGCAGCTATGTCGACTACGACACGCGCGGACTGGCCGAAAGCGAACTGCTGATCGAACGGGGGCGCCAAGGTCGAGGTCGTCGCCGGCACCCAGCACCAGTATCGCTGGTGGGGCGCGGACGTCAGCTACCTCAGCGGCCATGCATCGGAGCTGATCTTCGGTCTTGGCGAGGCGTCGCAGGCCGGCCAGCTGCAGGTCACCTGGGCCGATGGGAGCATCACCACGCTCTCGAACGTCCCCGCGGGCAACGCGGTGGTGAGTTGGCGGGCGGACGCAGGGGTCTCCAGACCGGGAGCCACCGCGAAACGGCAACTGCCGCTGTCGGTCAAGCTGACAGCGTTCCGCCAGGCCGCGCGCGGATTCCCACCGCTTCCGCTTGGCCGCCCCGCCAGTCCCTTGGCGTTCGGCCTGTGCGAACGTTGATCCAAATCCAGATTCCGGAACCTTGTCAGCGGCCCGGAACGTTTTCCGCGGCCGCGTCGCCAGCGTCCTGTTCCCAGTACTGGGCTACCGGCACAAAGGCGACCTTCTCCATCACGTGGCAAGAGATACAGCCCGCCGTGAACGTCTTAAAGGCCGACAGCGGGTCCCCGTCGGACGCGAGCGCCTCTTGCATCGGCGGATAGACGTTACGAAGGAACAGGTCCAAGGACGGTTTGCGTTTCGGCCGGCGTTCGACGCCAAGCTTCATCGCCACGGCGATCTTCTCCAACTGGTAACGGGCAAAGTCTCTGTTGCCGGAGGTGATCGCCTCGTAGAGCTGCCGATGCCGGTATCCGACCTCCCACATGACGACGTCGTTGCCCCGGAGATGCGCTGCCACCTGCTCCAGCCGCTGAAACTCGTCTCCCTTCAACCAGGGATGTTCCGGTTCGGGCCGATGGCAGGACGGCAGCACGATTGCCGCCGAAACCAGAAGAACTGGCAAGCCTCGTCTCATGGATTTTTCCCGGCAGGGGTCCGCAGCCGGACGCGGCAGCAAACCCCGCGTAAAAACAGCTTTGCGCCGAGCCGTACGTCACGATCCGTACGGTTCGGCAGCCTCATGCCGCCGCCCTGGCGCGAGGCCATCAGAGATCAACGTCCAGCCGCTCCCAAACGGACTCGTCCGGGGTGATTTCCTGGGCCTTGAGGTGCGGAAACGTGCGGAACAGGAACCAAACCAGGGGCAACACGCCCAGGACGATGATCGCCGTGTCGGGGATCATTCGCCATTGGCCCAGCAGGGCCACCAGCGGCCGCTCGAAGAACGACGCGTCGCGGGCGACCCACAGGCCCTCGGCATAGCTGCTCCAGGCCTGGGCGATGCCCACGGGGAACAGCGTCAACAATGTCAGCGCCAACAAGCCCCCGTTGAGTCCCCAGAACGAAACGGCCAGCAGCCGGTCGTTCCAGTGCTCGCGCTTGACCAGGCCACGCCAGGAGAACAGCAGCAGCGAAATCGACAGCATGCCGTACACGCCGAACAACGCCCCGTGGCCGTGATTCACCGTCAGGTAGGTCCCGTGCTCGAAGTAGTTGACGATCGGCAGGTTGATTAGGAACCCGAACACGCCCGCGCCCAGGAAGTTCCAGAACGAACTGGCGACCAGGAAGTACATCGGCCAGCGGTACGGGAACTCGCGGCCTTCCGCGCGGATCGACTTGTATTCCAGCAGTCCGCGGACGACCAGGCCGAACAGCGGCACCGGCTCGATCGACGAGAACACGGCCCCGATGGCCAGCCACATCGACGAGCCGCCGTACCAGAAGTAGTGGTGGGCGGTTCCCAGGATGCCGCTCAGGAACACCAGGGCAGCGGTGAAGTACGCCACTCGCAGCGCGGCTTTGGCCGAGACCAACCCCATCGCCACCATCAGCACGGCGATCACCGCCGCCCCGAAGAACTCGAAAATGCTCTCGACCCAGATGTGGACCACGAACCAGCGCCAGTAGTCGGCCACGGTGATGTGCGACCCGCGGCTGTACAGCAACCCAAAGGCGAAGAAGAACACGACCAAAATCGCGGAAAACACGTAATACGTGACCAGGGCCCTGAAGTGCGGGTCCTTGGCCCGCGGACTGTTCAGCCCTACCGCCCGGTACACGATGACCAGCCAGAACACCAGCCCGATCAACAGCAGGATCTGCCAGAACCGGCCCAGCTCCAGGTACTCCCAGCCCTGATGGCCCAACCAGAACCAGAAGTCGCCCAAACCGCCGTAGATGCCGATGACTTCACCGGCCAGGCTGCCCACCGCCACCAGCAGGATCGCCGCGAACAGCAACTGCACCAACACGCCCTGCCCCTTGGGCTCGCGCCCGCCGACGATCGGGGCCAGGTAGATCGCCGAGGCCACCCAGGTGGTCGCGATCCAGAAGATGGCCAGCTGCAAGTGCCAGGACTTGGCCCAGCTGTACGGGATCAGCTTGCCGACAAAATCCAGATAAAACGTCCCCGGGTGCACCGTGTAATGGGCCAGCAAGCCGCCGAAGCTGGTCTGGACCAGGAAGAGCAGGATCACGATCAGGAAGAACTTGGCCGCTTTCAGCTGGCTTGACGTCAGTGGCGCATCGATCAATTTCTGGGCCAACGCCACACCCTTGGCGTCCCCATACCAAAGCTTGTCGCGATGCACCCAGAAGATGAACAGGCCCAAGGTGATGAACAGCGAGATCACGCCGCCGAGCGACCAGATGTAGGTCTCCGCCGTCGGGACATTGCCGACGCTGCGGTCCGCCGGCCAGTTATTGGTATAGCTGTACTCTTTGTCGGGGCGATTGGTTGACGCCACCCAGGCGGTCCAGAAGAAGAACCGCCCCACCTGCTCGCGCTCCTCGGCGGTGGGCACCGTCTTCGGCAGAAAGCCGTACGCGGTGTCGCCTTCGCCAAACGTCTTCTCCCAGAACGCCAGGGTATCGCTCAACGCCTTGACCTGCCCTTCGCTCAACGCCAGCGTGTCGCCGGCGGCGTCGTAACGGTTCGTCTTGATGTCGCGCCGCGTCCGCAGTTCGATCAGCTCCCGGTCCTCGCCGGTGAGTTCTCCGAAGGGGCGCTGAAACGCCTGCTGGGACAAGTGCTCGCGGACGGCTTCACCCATCCGGTGCAGCGTCACGGCCGAGAATTCCATGCCCCGCTGGGAACCGTGTCCCCACACGCTGCCGTGGTCCATCAAGCCGTACCGCTGGTACACGTCCTGCCCGGCCAGGATGTCCGCCTTGGTGAACAGCGCGGCCCCGTCCGGCCCGGCGACCGTGCCCGGATAAGGCGGCGTCTCCCGGTTGGCAAAGTGGCCCCCGATGATCAGTCCTCCCAAAGCAACGATGAAGCTGAGAATTGCCGCCCATTTGAGTCGCTCGATGGACATCTGCCGCTCCTTTCTCACAATCGCGGTATCGAAGCACACTGCCGGTAGCCGCGTTCGCCCGAACGCGGGACGCATCAACCAATTCCACCCGCATTCTGGCGAACGCGGCGACGATTCCACACGATCCCAGTCCCTCCTCGTAAGGATGCCAGGCCAGGATCTTTCCTTCCGTTCAACCCCGCACGGCGAGTCGCCTCCCCTAACCGGACCCCCGCCGCTTGCCGTGCGCCGACGGGACACAAAGCGGTACCAAGTCGCCGGGCCTGTCGAGCATCCTCGCCACCGAGACACGCGAAAACGCGGCCTCCATCATCGCGTACGCCTTGTCCAATTCGTCGTGAAGCGGGCACAGGCTGCGGTGGGACTCCACACCCAGCGGACACGTTCCGATCCGCTCGATGCCGCCCGTGGCGTTGACCGCGTCCAGAATCGTGATCGCGGTGGACGGCCGCGTCAGCGCATATCCGCCTTTGGGGCCCGACTGGGAACGAACCAGCCCCGCTTTGACCAAGTCTTGAAGCACTTTGTGAAGATAACGCCGCGGCACCCGCGTGGCCTCGGCCAACTGGTCCGCCGACTGAAACGAATCCGAATCGCGTCCCAGCCAGACCACGGCGCGCAGCGCGTATTCGGCAGTTTTCGGCAACATCGCAGTCAGACCCACACTTGCCTCAAGGGAAACCGCCCACATTCTATACATTGACATGAAGAATGCAAGAGACAAGATTGCGCTACGTGGGAAACCAATGAACGAAGCGGCGGGCGTGGCCCTGCTCGGTGTGGCACGACTCACTCTGTCAGCCGTGCCTGCGGTGGCGGCGGGCGTGGCTTCGTAGGATCTTCCCGAACTGTCAAAAGCGAACCTGTCCCGGTTCATGACGTTCAAGAGGGACCTGTCAAGATCGGGCTTGGGACGCAGTAGACCCCGAGCGCCCAAGGACGCGGGACGCCCGATGCCTTTCGGAGACTGACCGCGAACCCGCAGCCAACTCTCTTCAGGCAGTTGTGGGCTGGCGATCGCGAGCCTTTACGCAAACGCCGCCCGGCTGTGGCTCACCCCTGCAACCAGCGGCGACCGCGCCGCGCTGCTTCCGCCGCCAGACTGTCCACCCGCCCCGCCGCCAGCCGAAACCAGCGGCCAAAATTCAGCACCGT
>CAYUFW010000280.1:0-11232 GCA_964443915.1 uncultured Pirellulaceae bacterium | reverse complement strand
CCCACCGCGGCCCGCCAACACCCTGCTACCGCGCCCCGCTAAGTTCCCGTTCCCACTCTGGAGCTGTTGCACGAATTTGTTCGATGCGTAGTCGCCCCGCACGGGGGCGAAGTCGGCTGCGGTGTCGCTGCCGTCCCCGTCGTGTCCGAAACCCATCTGGACCGCCGCGTCGAACTCGTTGTTGGCGTCGAGCAGCACGAGGTTGAGGAACTTGACGCGAGCTTGGCTCAGTTGATCGGCCACCTCCACCATGAAAGTCGCTCAGCGGGCGGAGATTCGCCACCTGTCCGAGATCGAAGGTCTGTCGCAACGGGCCGCCGCCCGACGACTCCGCTGTCGCCATCGCACGATGAAGAAAGCGTTGGCCGTTGATGCGGTCACTTGCGGCCCAACATGCGGTCGAGGGCGTCGGACGTCTGGTAAATGAGCGCCTCCGGGTAGTGGGCCAGCGGGTGGAAGTACTCGAACGTCAGGAAGCCGCGGTAGCCGACCTTGTCCAGCTCCTCGATGACCGCCGGCCAGTTGGTGGTCCCGTCCAGCAACAGACGGAAAGTGTGCAGGTTGAACTCGTGGACCCGCTTGTCATATTCCTTGACGTGGACGTTCCTGATCCGCTTGCCCAGCAGCGGAATCCAGTGTTCGGGGAATTGGTACTGCATCAGATTGCCCGTGTCGAAGTGAATTTGGACGTGCGGGTTCTGGAAGCTGTCGACGAAGTCGATCATCTCCTGCGGGCTGAACAGATAGCCGCTGGCGAAGATATTCTCGATGTTCAGGTAGACGCCGGCCTGCTCCGCCTCGGGCAGTAGTTGCCGAATGGCCTCCTTGGCCCGGCGGTCGCAAACGTCGTTCGGCACCGGCTCGACGTTTTCCAGCCACGGCACGTACACGGCGCCGGGAACGACCAGCAGGTTTTCGGTCCCCAACAGGCGCGCCGCCCGGATCATCTTGCGGGCCAGTTCCATTCCCTTCTTGCGCTGCTCCGGGTCGTTGTGCGTCAGACTGTACGGCCAGAAGAGGAACGAGCAGAGACCGCTGATAGCCAGGCCCGTCTCGCGAGCCATGTTGCCGATCGCCTGGAATTCGCTGTCCGACGATTCGGCCGAGAGTTCGCCCTTCTCGTCGAAATTCACTTCCACGCCGTCGAAGCCCGCCGCCTTGGCCAATTGAAAACACTCTTTCAGCGACATGCGGTCCGGATAGGGGAAGGCCCACAGGTTGATCGACTTCTTCATGTCGTAGCGCCGCGGGGCCTGTTTGGTCGGCGCCGCCGACAGAGTCTTCGCGGCGGACTCGCCTTCCGCCGCCAAACCCTGCCGGCCCAGGAAGGCCACGCCGAAGGCGGCGGAGTAAGCCAGCCACTCGCGGCGGCCCAGAGGACCAAAGCCTTGTTCTCCCGAGTTCGCAGTCTGAGGACCGTGCATCGTGTTCATGTCGACTCCTGAGAAGATGACAACAGTTTCCGCAGATGGAAATGGAATTTCCCCAGTTTGCCGCCATAGTTGCCCGCGCTGATGGCGACGACGTCTTCCCCGACGGCTGCTTGCACGGCCGCTGCCATGGCCGCCCCGACTGCCGCCTCGCTGGTCCCGTCGATCACGACCTCATAGGCACAGTTGGCCTCCGGGTGCAGCTTCGACTCGACGCGGCCGCGCAGCGTGGGGCAAAAAGGATCGGAGGTCGAAGCCGGCAGGGCTTTGTAGCGCGAGCCGACTTTGCTGCCGCTCCGCGCCACCCCGCCGGGAAAGGGAGTGATGATGCCGTCCATGTTGGCCAACGCCTCGACGGCGCGCCGCGCCGCCGCCAGTCCTGCTTCCTTCGTCACGGTCTGGATGATGACGTTGCCGCCGCCGACGCCTTTGCCGACGCCCAGATCCTCCTGGACCAGGAACTCGCCATCCATCACGGGCACGCGCCAAAACCGCTTGCCGTCGATCAACTTGCTCTTTTGGTAGCCATCGCCGAAAAAGCGGATGTGTTTTCCCAGGGCGATGCGCTTTTCGGATGCTGCCAAACCGTCGAACACGGCCGTCGACGGACATGTCATCAGGCACTGCCCGGTCCGCTTGGGAACCGCTTTGGCCAAGGCGTCCTGCGAGAAACCGAACATCAGGATCGCCACGCCCGGCCGGCCGTCGGGTGTCTCGCCGGGCGACAGCCGGCGCTCGACGCCCGCCTCGGCGTCGCACGCGATCACGGACGAGCTGTAACCCGTGGCCTCGCGGATGGCCGCCTCGAGCCAGTGCTCGTCATGAGCCGTCACCACCAGGCGCGTGTAGCTCATGCCGAACGCTTCGGCAAACGTGTCGTCGATGAACGTCGAGCCGAGATACAAGCTGCGCCTCCTAACCGCCCCATGACCAGGTTTGACTCGATGACGCTGGGGCACCGGGGGGCTTACGCCGCCCCGTTCGCCAGCCTTCCAGCCCACGACGATGTCTGAGTCGATGGCGGTGGGGCACCAGGGGGCTTACGCCGCCCCGTTCGCCAGCTTACCAGCCCATGACCATGTTTGATTCGATGACGCGGCGGGCGTGCTCCAGATCGCTGCCCGTCTCGTGCATGTACAGCCGGATCGCATGGACTTTGTCCCCGGCAGCCTTGGCCAAGCAATCGCGGGCGACGCCGCAAGGATCCAATCCCTGGCTTTGTGTGATCCCCAAGGCCCCCTTGGAGATCACCCAGGTGTCGCGGGGCCGCTTCGACATGCGGATCACTTGGTCGTTGGGGTACTGTTGACGTACCGCCGCAGCCGCCGCGTCGTCGCTTTCCGCCCAAGTGATGATGATGTGTGCGTTGGTTTCGACCTCAAATAAAGGCATGGAAGACTCCTTTTCCAGGGGGCAACTGCGAGCCGTCAGACCACGCGCAGTCGGGATTGGCCGTAACCCGACGCCTCAGCAGGGAGACTCGCGCCTCTGGCTGACGCTTCAGGCTACGGACGCTAGGAACCACGTGTGAGAATAGCATGAATCCCCCGGCCCCATCTTGCAATACGGCAGGCAAAATCGCGAGAAGCCGAATTTCCGACGCAACCAGTACGATTTGTGTCAAACGTTTGGGTGCCCAAAAGCGAACCCAGTTTTCCCTGTTTGACCACCCTACGCTGATTGCCTAATGCCCTGAAACGGCAGGCTCCGATACGAAAAACACGATGGCGATCCGCCGCTGCTTTCTGCCCGATCCGTCCAGTCACCCACGATAACGGGGTGAATGTCTGTCTACAGGCTGCGTCAGGAGGATGTCCGATGAATCGAGTTTGGTTGTGTATTCCCATGTTGCTCGTTTTCCTCGCGGGGCCGCAGTGGCTGGCCGCCCCCGCGCGAGGTGAAAACGAGAACCCGTATCCGTCGGCTGATACGGGTTGTGCCGGGCAAGATGCTTGTCCGGACGTGGAAAAAATGCGGGCCTACGGCGAGTGTCCGTGGTACTACGACGAAGCGTACCATTACGGGACGCCTGAGGTGACCAGTGCGGTCACCGACACGGAGCCGAGCGACCCGGCAATGGAAGAGACCGAGGCCGCGGAAGAAGCGACGACCACGGCCGAAGCCACACCGACGAACGTCACGGCAGGACCGGCCGATTGCTGGTACGACGGGGCGACCGACTCGTACCACGACTACGAATTCTCCAACGCCGACATGATCCGCGAGGAGACAGCGGAGGCGACGGAGGCGGCCACAGAAACGGAAGCGGTCGAAACCTATGCCGCCGAATCGAGGGATGAGGCGACGGAAATGGACGACGACTGGAGCGGTTCGTACGAGTTCCCGTCGGAAACCGTCGTCCGCGAGGATTCGGCTGAGGATTCGTCGTGGGCTGACGTCGCGACCGAAGAAGCGTGGCACGGCGACTGCAGCGCCGAGTACGCGTGTCCCACGGAAGGCACGGAGTACCCGTCCGGCGACGCCAGCGAATCGGAGGTGGCCGAAACACAGTTCCCGGAAACCATGGAGGAGAGCGAGGAAGTCATGGAAGGCACTTGGAGAACGGACACGGCGGAAGCCGAAGCGAACGAATCACCGGCAGACTGGCCGTCCGGCGAGTACGAAGACGACTACAGCGTTCAGCCGTACCGCTACGACAACGGCCAGGACACCTACGGCGCTCCGGTCCCCACCTGGGGTGAGCCCGGGGAGAACGTCGAAGGCCTGGACGGCGAGGACAGCGAAGACTTCCTCGCAGCGCCCGCCACATCCACGGCGGTCGAGTTCGACAGCGACGTCATTCTGTCGCTGGCCCGCACGCTGGACCGCATCGGCGTCACGTTGCAGTCCTTCTCGCACTACCTGACCGAGTTGGCAACCACCGACCTGGCTGAGCGGCACGGCACGGCGTTGGAACGATAAACGGCACGCGCAGGAGTTCGCGTCCTCGACAAGCCCGGCTTTTCAAAGAAGCCGGGCTTGTTCTTTTTCTGGCTGGTCGCTGGTCACGTGGCGCAAGGCGGCCAGGGGGCCGTGGCGTTGGAGCAGTTCCAGTTCGGGTTCATTGCGCACGAGCAACGCTCCCGCGAACGTCAGCGCGTTGCACGAGATCGAATGGAAGCACTCGCGGACGCGCGGCACGGCGAGCATCCACCGCCGGGTGACGAGCAGGTTGTAAGGCTTCGTGACGGGCTCGCCTGCGATCGGCAAGGCGACGCCGATGGCCGGCAGCAGATGCCGGTACCGATCGTATGCCTGGGCTGCGGCGACTTCCGGCTCCCCGGCGAGGCCCGCATCGAGGGCGACGACGGCGTGCGGGAAGGGCAGCGCATCAAGGCTGTGCGCGTCAGGGGAGAGCCCCGCGGAGTCGATCGCCGGCCCGATCGGCAGCGCGGGGCCGGCAGGAGCGAGCGGCAGCGGCACCACTTGCAGGTGTTTGTGCGGTTGGCTGGCGCCGGATACGGTGCCGCTGTTGTAGAAGCCCAGGCCCTCGTATTCGGCCAGGCATTTCCACAGCGCCTCGAAATCCCCGCGTGTCAGCAGCGTTTCCTGCTCCTCGAACGCCCGCGTCACGATCAGCAGATGATGCTCGACGACGTTGAACTTGTTCAGCAGGCAGACGTGTCCCGGCGACGCATCGGCCACGTACAACTCGGGATCGTACGGGAGGAAGGGAATCCTGCGGACCGGGCTGCCGACCGGTTCGCGGCTTGACGCGCGGGGCTTGCGAGCCAAATGCCGGACCAGGCGGACCAGGAAGCGGATGCCCCCGTCTTCGAGGTACTGAAAGTCGGTCGGGATGGGCTGCAGGGCACCGCTTTGCTGCGCCCGCCGGGTCACATCCAGCAGTCGATCCCAGAGCGTGCCGGGCGGGAACGGCGGGCGGGCGGCTTCAGGCAAGCCGTTCATGGAGGCTCCTACACGCTACGACCCAAGGAACACGGGAAGAATTGGGGACATCGGACGCTTCGGACAGGTCGGACGGGTCCGACGGGTCCGACCAGCCACACGCTACGTGCCGCGGCCCGCTTCGGCGATGCCGCGGAGGATGCTGTCCTTGACCGCCACGGCATCCGCCTCGGTCGCGACCGCCATATTGGACCGTCCGGGAGCCTGGCCACGACGATCGAAAATCGTGGCTCCTTTCGTCAATTCGCCGATGGTCTCCACGTCGCCCGCCATTTCCTCCGTCTCGAACAATTCGGGGTGCAGCGCGGCGGTCAAGGCCACCACGTCTTGCAGGAAGATGTTCTCCAATCCCAAGTGCTGACGGTAGGCGCGGAAGGCGAAGGAAATCAAGTGCCGCAGCAGCCGGCCCGCCCGCGACGACTCGGCGGGCAACTGCTCGATGATATCCAGTGTCAGTTTGACCTGTTCGCCCACGTCCAGCGGGATCAGGGTGCGGGTGGCTGCCGAGCGGAACACGGCGCGGGCCGCCAGCGGATCGTAGTACATGTTGAATTCCGCCGCCGGAGTGACGTTCCCGATGCACCCCAGGCTGCCGCCGGAGATGATGATGTGATCGATCATCAAGGGCAGCGACGGATCGCGCTGAAAAGCGCGGGCCAGATTGGTCAGCGGTCCCAGGCACAGGATCGTGACTTGTTCCGGCGCGGACCGCACTTCGTCGCAGATGATCTTCTCCGCGGGGTGCTGATGGTGCAGTTGCGCCAGCGGCAAATCGAGGTTGCCCAAGCCGTTCTCGCCGTGCAGACGCCGCATGTCCGCCGCGGGCGGGGCGTCGCACGGCGTGGCGGTGCCCAAACGCGGAGAGCGCGGCGGATCCAAGTAGTCGATGACGGCCTGGACGTTCACGCTGGCTTGCTCCGCCGAGACGTTGCCCTCGACCGCGGTCACGGCGACGACTTCCAGCCTCGGGTCGAACAGGGCCAGGCACAACGCCACCGCGTCGTCGATTCCCGGGTCGCAGTCGATGATCAACTTTCTGGGCATGGGCAGCGGTCGCCTTTCCTCTCCCTGGGGGCGCAGCCTTCGGCTCGGCGGCGCATTGTAGGCCAGCGATGCGCCGGGAACAAGCTGCAAACGGCCCACTTCCCTGCCGTCCGTGGGACGGCGGGACGGTCTGTAGCGATTTTGCGGTGCCGCCCGCCCCCGGAAGCCATCCGGGACAAGCTCGACTGTCTTCAGGATTTGGACGTGAACGCCTCAACTTGACACCCGCCACGGCGGTCCCTAGGTTAGAGCGTGCGATGGCAACGAGGGCACGTTCAGTCGAGGGGAACGAGTGATGCGAATGGGACCTAGCGTGTGGGCGATCGTCACATTGGCGGCTCTGGCGGGGTGCGGCCCGCAATCAGCGTCCGAAGTCAAGCCAACGCCACAGGCGTCTGGCCCCGCAACGCCGTCCGCCGCGGCCCAACGCGGCACCATCGGCTTCTCGGCCCTCACGCTCAAGAACCCGTTCTTCAAAATCATCGCGGATTCGTTGACTGCCGAAGCCCGCCAGCACGGCTTCGACGTGATCGTGAGCGACGCCGAGCGGGATGTCCAGGAACAGACCAAGCACGTCGAGAACTTTCTGGCGCAGAGAGTCAGTGCCATCGTGCTGAACCCCACCGACCGGATCGCCATCGGGCCGGCGATCAAGAAGGCCAACGAGGCCGGCGTGCCGGTCTTCACCTGCGATCTGGAGTGCGAAGTCAAAGACGTGGAAGTCGCCGGACACGTGGGAACCGACAACCTCCAGGGCGGGAGGCTGGCTGGCGAAGCGATGATCGAAGTCCTCGGCGACAACGGCGGCGAAGTGCTGATCCTGCACTTCAAGCAGGCCAACTCGTGCGTCGAACGCGTGCGCGGCTTTCGCGAGGTGATCGACAAGCACAACCAGGGACGCACCAGCGGCAAGATCGAGATCGTGGCCGAGTTGGAAGGCGGCGGACTGCAGGACCAGGCATTCCGCTCTGCGGCCGACGCCTTGCAGGCCCATCCCAATCTGTCCGCCATCTTTGCCATCAACGACCCGTCGGCCCTGGGCGCATGGACGGCGCTGAAGCAAGTCGGCAAGACCGAACAGGTCAAGGTTATCGGCTTCGACGGCCAGTTGGAGGGCAAGCAGGCCATCAAGGAGGGCAAGTTCTACGCCGACCCGATCCAATTCCCGGAGAAGATGGGCGCGATCACGGTGCAGAACATCCTCAAATATCTCGACGGCGAACCGTTCGAGAAGGTGATCTACATTCCGACCGAACTGTACCGCAAGGCGGATGCCGACCGGGACCCGGCGCTGAAGCAGGGCGTCGGCCCGGCGAACGGTGGCCCGGCGAGCGGTGGGCGTTAGCCCGCCGGTTTTCCGAACCGCGACTTGCCAGCGACAGGAACACCGGTTGGCTCACGCCCACCGCTGGCCAAAGATGGAGCTGGGGGGCAGACGTACGGCATTCCGTGTTGGCCGGGCATGGCCGTTCCCTCCCGCTAGACCTTTGCTCGGCCGAAACTGAATTCTGTACATCTGACCCCTGATTTGCCTGCGGGATGGGAACGATTCATGACTGCCGACGCATCTGACGTCCGATCTCCGCTGCTGCGGATGCGAGGAATCGAGAAGAGCTATCCCGGCGTGCGGGCGCTCCGTCAGGTCGACCTGGAGCTGCATGCCGGCGAAGTCCTGGCGTTGGTCGGCGAGAACGGGGCCGGCAAGAGCACGCTGATCAAGATTCTGGGCGGTGCCGTGCTGCCCGACGCGGGCTCGATCGAAATCGAGGGCCGTCCGGTCCACGTCGGTGGTCCGCTGGCCGCTCGGAAAGCCGGCATCAGCATCATCTACCAGGAGTTCAACCTCGTGCCGGCCTTGACGGCGCGGGAGAACATCTTCCTGGGCCAGGAGCCGGGACGTTTCAGCTGGCTACGCGCCGCCCGAGAGCACCGCTGCAGCCGGGAGTTGTTCGCGCGGATCGGGGTGGCGATCGATCCGGAATCACTCTGCCGCGACTTGACCGTGGCCCAGCAACAGGTCGTCGAAATCGCCAAGGCGCTGTCCCACGAGGCGCGAGTCGTGGTGATGGACGAACCCAGCGCGGCGCTCTCGCCGCGCGAGACCGAACGCTTGTTCAGCGTGATCCGCGAACTCCAGGCCCAGGGCATCGGCTTGATCTACATCAGCCACCGCCTGAACGAGATTTTCGACGTCGCCGACCGCGTCACGGTCCTCCGCGACGGCGCTCACGTCGGCACGCGGCCGGTCACCGAGCTGACTCGCGACCGGATCATCGAGATGATGGTCGGCCGCACGCTGGAGACGGAGTTTCCCAAGCAACCGGCCCCCCTCGGCCCGCCGCGGCTGGTGGTGAGCCATTTGAGCCGCGGTCGAGCGGTGTGCGACGTGTCATTCGAAGTGCGCCGCGGCGAAGTGCTGGCGTTGACGGGACTGGTCGGCGCCGGCCGGACCGAGACGGCCCGGCTGATCTTCGGTGCCGACCGCCGCGACGCCGGCACGATCGCGCTGGACGGACGGACCCTCCGCCTGCGCAGCCCGCGAGACGCCATCGCCGCCGGGATCTGCTTGCTGACGGAGGACCGCAAGTCGCAGGGGCTGGTCTTGGGCCGCAGCGTCCAGGAGAACTTCAGCTTGCCCAACATGAACCGCTTCGCCCCCTGGGGCCTGCTCCGTGCCCGCCGCGAGGTCGCGGCCTTCGACCGCTACGTCGAACAGCTGCAAATCAAGCTGACGGGCCGGGATCAGACGACCGCCACGCTGTCCGGCGGGAACCAGCAAAAAATCGTCCTGGCCAGGTGGCTGGAACGGAACGCGGAGGTCATCATCTTTGACGAACCGACGCGCGGAATCGACGTCGGCGCGAAGTACGAAATCTACCTGCTCATCAACCGCTTGGCCGCCCAGGGCAAGGCGGTCGTGATGATCAGTTCCGAATTGCCCGAGGTGCTCGGCATGAGCGACCGCATCCTGGTGATGCACGACGGCCGGATCACGGGCGAGATCACCGACGTGGCCGCCGCCACGCAAGAGCAGATCATGGAGTTGGCGGTCCGATGAAACGCCTGGTGTCGGAATACGGTTCAGTCCTGGTGCTGGCGGCGCTGTGCGTGTACTACAGCGCGGTGACCGTGCGCCCGTATCACCCCGTCTCGCCGGGGGCCGGCCGGAAGCTGGCACGGACGATCCTGGCCGACTGCGGGCCGGGGGCGCAGGTGCTGATCGCGATCCGCAAGACGGCCGACGACCGCCAGTTTGCCGAGGCCATCCGGCAGGAACTGGAGTCCGGCGGGGGCAAAGTGGTCCAGACCGTGGAAGGGAGCGCGACGGAGGCGCGGCAGGCCCTGGAACGCATCGCCGCCGCGGGCACGCGACTGCAGGCCGTGGCGACGCACCATCCCGGCTCGGAATGGGGACCGCTGCAAGCCGGCCGCGTGGCGGAATGGGGACAGAAGTCTCCGGGATTGCAGGGGCTGCGCGTCTACAAGCCGCGCAGCTACCCGTGGCCTAGCTTCTTCACGCGGCAGAACCTGCTGAACGTCGTCAATCAAAACGCCAGCGTGGCGATCATCGCCATCGGGATGACGATGGTCATCGTTACGGCCGGCATCGACCTGTCCGTGGGCAGCCTGCTGGCGCTGGCGGCGGTGCTGACGGCGGTTTCGATCCAGACGTGGGGCGGGGGTGCAGCGGCGGGCACGCTGGCGATCCTGGCGTGTTGCCTGTTCGGGGTGGGCGTGTGCGGACTGTGCGGGGCCTTCAACGGCGTGATGGTGACGTACTTTCGCGTCCCGGCTTTCATCGTCACGCTGTCGCTGATGATGCTCGCCCGCGGACTGGCCTTCATCGTTGCCGTGCGCTATCAGAGTTGGCTGGCGGGCGGCACCACGGAAGGCACGCCGGAAGCGGTACGGGTCGAAGCGCCGTCGTTCGTTTGGCTGGGCAACGGCGACCTGCTGGGCATTCCGAATCCCGTCTGGTTGATGGTGTTGTTGTACGTTTTGGCCCACATCGTGATGACGCGCACCTCGCTGGGCCGCTACATCTACGCGGTGGGCGGCAACGCGGAAGCCGCCAGATTGTCTGGCGTGCCGGTGTTCGGCGTTCTGATCTTGGTTTACGCCCTGTGCGGCGTGCTGACGGGACTGAGCGGCATCGTGGACGCCTCGCGGTTCAACGGCGGCCGGCCCAGCGCCGGCGTGATGTACGAACTGCAGGTCATCGCCGCGGTGGTCGTCGGCGGGACCAGCCTGGCCGGCGGGGAAGGCCGCGTCTTCGGCACGCTGATCGGCGCCCTGATCATCGCCGTGATCCAGAACGGCCTGAACATGGCTGGCGTAACCAGCTACGAACAGATGGTCGTCTTCGGCCTGTTGATCCTGCTGGCGGTGCTGCTTGACCAGCTGAAAAAGCACGCTTGGCGGCGGTCGAAGTGACGGGTCATTCGTCGAGCCGTTGGCGGCGGGCTTCGGCGTGGCAGGCGCGCATGCGGGTTTCGACTTCGGCCAGCAGTTGATTGTCGTCCAACGTCGCGGCCACTTCCGGTGAAATCGGCTCGCCGATACAGACGCGGACGACGGACGGGCGCGGGAGCAACGCGTTTCGCGGCCAGGCGTCGAAGGCTCCGTCCACGGCGACGGGCAGCAACGGGACACGGCCGCGGCGCGCCAGCACGAGAAATCCGGGTTTCAAGGGCGAGATTTCCCCGTCGTAGGTCCTCGTGCCTTCCGGGAAAATCAGCACCATCTCGCCACTCTTCAGGCGTTTGAGCGTCTCTTTCAGCCCGCGCAGGCCGCCTCCTTCGCGATCGATGGGGATGGCGTTCACGAAGCCAATCAGCCAGCCGAACGG
>CAYUFW010000279.1:8731-11403 GCA_964443915.1 uncultured Pirellulaceae bacterium | reverse complement strand
GGGTCCGTCACATTATCCTGGCCGCCGGCCGGTGGCGTCAGATCGACCAACGCGCTGACCAACGTGCCGACGGCGCCGGACGGTGCTCCTGCATCCTCCTGAACGCTCGTCAGCACGACGACGGTGTCAACCAGGGTCGGCGCGTCGTTCACGGCGTTGACGACGATGCGAGCCGTTTCGGTGGCCGTGCTGAAGGCGGTCGTCCCGCCGTTGGTCGAGGTGCTGGCCGTCCCGCCATTGCTCCCGCTGGTCTGGTCCCACGCCCGGAACGTGATGCCTGGATCGACCGTCCCGTTCCAGTTGGCGTTGGGTACGAAGCGGACCTTGGTGCTGCTGTTGGCCGCCAGGAGGCGGGCCGACGTGTTCGTGGGCGTCCCGAACGGGTACCAGTTCGTCCCATTGTTGGTCGTGAATTGCCAAGCCCCGTTGGTGTTGACCACCTCCGTAACTGCGATCCCTTCGACCGCGCCAGCGTCCACGTCCGTGATGCGATTCCCACCGGCGCTGGAAATGATGTCGGCGATCAGCGTCCCGGTACTGGTCAGGTTGTCCTCGTTAATCGCCGTGAGCGACATCGTGGCGGTGTTGTCCAGCACCGGCGCGTCGTTGGCGGTTCCGCCGCTGACGAGCAACGAGTAATCCTGAGTGCCGCCCTTCGTCCGTCCCACGTGGATGATGTAGGCGCCGGCAGCCGGGGCATCGATGAGCACCTGCTCCACGTTGTCGACGTGGTTGGCCGTAGTGCGAACGGCCGCGTTGGCTGGGCTCGTCCGGCTGAGGGTCCAGGGATAGTATTTCGTGCCACTGAGGTTCGTGACCCAGAGATCCAGGTCGTTGACCAAGACGGATGTGGAAACATCCAGCCCACTGGACGGCGGTGTGCCGGCCGGATCGGTCCACACGATCGTGGCCTTCAACGGTTCCGTTCCGTCGGAGATGACCGGCCAAAGGTACTCGCTGCCGGAATACGTGTTCTGACGCACCCACCGTGAGGGATTGGCCGCCTTGGTGTTCGTGATAAACGTCGTCGCCGCCGCTCCGTCGACGACACCCCAGCCATAGGTGAAATCGGGGCCGGCGTTCCCCGCGTCGTGCGCCGTATGGATCAGGATCGCTTTGCTGGTCGCGGCCTTGGGGAGTGCACCATACTGGTTGTTGTAATGTTCGATGACCTGCGTGGCCGTGCCCGTCACGTTGGGCGCGGCCATCGAGGTCCCGCTCCATTCGTAATCATCGCCCATGGCCGTGTCGCCGTCGTAGGCCGAATTGCTGGTAGAAATAGTCGAATGCACGAAGTAGCCATTGCCCACCACGTCGGGCTTGATACGCCCGTCGTCCGTCGGCCCCCAGCACGAGAAGTCGGTCATGCTGACATTGCCACTCGTGTACGGATCCGCGGTAATGTCCTGAACGGCACCGACGACGAGGCTGTTCTTGGCAGTCTGCTGTTGGGGCAGGGTATCGAAACCGCTGGCCTGAGAGCCGTCTGCGCCGGGGGCGGGCCAGGTGGCATGGTTGGTCGGTATAAAGTACCAGTCGTTGTAGCTCCCGCTCAGGTACGTGAGGTAGTAAGTATTGAGGGACGCATAGTTGTCGCCACGATCATTGGAGGCTGCCCAGACGCTCAAGAGGTTCGGATTGCTGGCGAGGGTGGAATCGAGCGACTGGGTGTTGGAGTCGTACTTGCCGAAACTCGGATCCTCGCTGTACAAGTAGCGATCGGCTTCCCATTCCCCGTAGAACCCGGCGCCGTTTGGACAACTATCCGTGGCAGTGCAATAGACGTAAGTCCATCCGCGTGTGTATCCGTAGCTGTGGTTCGACGCCACGATCGTCGACGCGGCCGATGCCATTTCTGTCGTATCGCTGTTCCAGTCGTACGACCACAGGTTCACCTGGTTGGCCATTCCGTGGGCGTTGGCATTGACCCCCTGGGCCCCGATCGTCCCAGCGACATGGGTCGGGTGGTCGGCGACGCTAGACCCCGTATCCTTTATCGTAACCCGGCTACCGAACTCCTGATGTGTGTTGAGGGCCCAACCACCGTCCCAGATGCCGACGGTGTAACCGGCCCCATTCAAGTTGAGGCCCAGTCCGCCGCCGCTCCAGAGCTGATTGGCATTGGTCGTATCGGCAGCATTGACGTTCATCGTTTGGTTGTAGGAGACATCCTCCGGCGACGGGCCGGAACCGGCGAAGATGATCCCATTTGCGTCCGGAGCCGCCAGTTGGGCCGCCGGCAAAAAATCGTTCCTCTGAAAGATCGTGTTCGAAGCGATCGGGGAGATCACGTCGGTCACGCCATCGGGCAGGTGCTCGCTCAAGGCGGCCATGCCTGACAGCAGCCTTCGATCCTCGAGCTGTTCGAGCAGCAGCTTTCGTTGCCGCTGTTGCCGGCGGGTCCGTTTGGCGGTGCGGGATTTGGCGTCGTGTTGGGAACCGAAAGCGAACTCAGGCGTCAAAGCGTTACGAGACATGCCGGGGGCCTCCACGAGTCACGAACGAGGATCGATTGCAGGTAAAGGGACACGGGCGGCAGCAGGGCCGCCGGACGGACGCGGCCGGCGCACAGAGCGAACCGGCCGCGGGAATTCGCGGGCAGAACCTAGCAAGCGGCACGGGACGCCGAGCGCCCCGCGTCGGGCCACTGCCGCTGTGGCAAACGGATCAAT
>CAYUFW010000279.1:0-8682 GCA_964443915.1 uncultured Pirellulaceae bacterium | reverse complement strand
GTCCTCTGCGCCACGACTCGCGATGCGCCGGCCGCAGGAACGCAACTCGCCCCCGCCGCCGCCAGCGCGACACCGTCTGCCCACTCGACCTGGCGCAAAGGAACCGATCAGCACGGTTAGCGCTGCCGACCGGTAGGTATTAAGGTATACGCCGTTAAGGCCCTTTACAATCGTTAAGACCGGAAAAACCCGCAGTTTTTCGGCGGGAACGGGAGCGGGCAGAGGAAGGGTCATCGGTGATCGGTGAGCGGTGGGCGGTGGGCGGTGGGCGGTGGGCGGTGAGCGGTGAGCGGTGAGCGGCGGGTGGTGATCGGTAATCGGTGATCGGTGGTCGGGGGACGGTGATCCGTGATCCGTTGCGAAGGCCGCTAAGTCTAAAAGTCGCTAGGTCTCGTTGGGCTCTCGCACTTTTCGATTTTTTCACTTTTTCGCACGCTTGGTGTCGCTCCTGGGACGGGGGCGCCCCCGGGTTCTTGGGCTCTTTCACTTTTCGACTTTTTCACTTTTTGACGCTTCGTGTTGCTGCGGGGACCGGACCCCGATCACGGGACAGGGGCCGAGACCCGCGCCCAAACGCGCGTCACGGTTCGGCGGACCCCCGCAGGACTTGGCATTGTCTCCCCGCCGATCACGCCCCCAGCGCCCCGCCCCGCCAACTGGTTCGTCCCCTGGCGTTGGCTTAGAATGGACAGCAACGTGTTGCCACCGCGGGGCCTGTCCGCAGTCAAGGAGGATCCCATGCCGTTGGGAATCAAGCCGATTGTCGATTTTGTTTTCAAGAAGGTTTTCGGCAGCCCCGAAAACGTCTCGGTTCTGATTGGACTGCTGAACGCCATCCTCCGGCTGGCCAGCCCCATTGTCCAGGCCGAGATCCTGAACCCGTTCAGCTACCAGGATTTCGCCGACGACAAGCTGATCGTCCTGGACATTCGAGCCCGCGACTCGGCGGGCCGCTGGTTCAACGTCGAGATGCAAGTGACCATTTTCGGCGGTTTGCTGCAACGGCTGGTCTATTACGCTTGCAGCCTGTATGTAGATCAATTGACGAGCGGCCGGGGCTACTCCGATTTACGGCCTGCCGTGTCGATCTGCCTGTTGAGCGAGAACCTGTTTCCCGACGTTCCCACGCCCCATCACCGGTTTCGGCTGGCCGACCGGGAGCATGGCCGGGAGTTGGCAGACACGCTGGAGATACACACGGTCGAATTGTTGAAGTATGATGTAGATGCGGAATCCGTTTCCCGTGCGACGGAGATCGAGAAATGGGTGTTTTTCCTGTTGCACGCCCATGAGTACAGCCCGGAGCAGTTGCGGGCGTTGCTTCCGGGAATAGAATTCCGCCAGGCCATCAGCACGATCGAGACGATCGCATCCAAGACGGAGGACCGAATGATGTACGACCAACGGGAAAAGGCCCAGCGCGACTATCTGTGGGCCATCGAAGATGCACGCGACGAAGGGATCAGACTCGGCCGGCAGGAAGGCCGGCAGGAAGGCCGCCAGGAAGGCCGGCAGGAAGGATTGCTGGTCGGGAAGATCCAGGTGCTTCAGCAACTGCTGAACCAAGACGCGAGTCCGACGGCGAGCCTTGTGGAACGTTCCCCGGAAGAACTCACTGCCTTGCTCGGGGATTTGCAGCAGCAGCTTCGGTCCCGCGGCTAGGGCCCGGAAAAGGTTCCAGGAACGAAAGGCACTGCCGCTTTCGGCGATTGAGTTTACGTCGAGGTGCGGCCTGCCGCTGGGTGCCGCGATTCGTCGCCGTGGGGTGAAGAGTCGGGTGGCAACGAGAACATTCGACCGCAGTTGGGACTGCGGCGGCGGCGCTGCCGCGGTCACTCCACGTCGATCTGGCGGAAGATGGGCAGGTGGCGGTAGTAGACTTCCAAGGTGCAGACGGCCAGGGAGGTCATGTACAAGCGGCCGCCGGCGGAGGCGTGTTCGCCGCGCGGGGCCCAGCTGCCGGCTAGTTCCCCCTGCTTTTCTTGCGTGTTGACCAGCGCGTCGCGCATCAGGAAGTTCCAACGCTCCCACTCGCGGCCGCCCGCGTGGTGCATGGCTTGGGTGCCGTAGTACCAGTAGTAGACGTTGGGGCGGCCGGCATCGGGCGGGTCCGTTTCGAGCAGCCAGCGGAGGCCTTCCATCAGCGGCGGGTCCGCTTTGGTCCAGCCCAAATAGATGCGGCACAACAGGGCCTCGGCCGTCATCGTGGGCGTGGGACGGTGGCCGGGCTGGTATCCGTACAGCGCACCGTCTCGGGATTGGGCATCGTCCAGATAATGGCTGGACAACTCAAAGGCCTCGGCGGGCACGTTCAGCTTGGCGGCCCGCGCGCTCTGCAGGGCCATCAGCTGCCAGCCGACCACGCTGGTGTCGCTGCGTTGCGCGTGGGCGTTGACCTCTTGGGCCGGTTGGTAGCGCCAGCCGCCGTCGCGATACTGGGCCTGGGCGATGAAGTCGACGGCCTTTTGCGCCGGTTCCCGCAGGGCCTCGTCGCCGGTCATCAAATAGGCTTCGCACAGCACAATCGCGCCTTGACCGTGGGCGTACATGCCGCTGTTGCCTGTCGAATCGGCCCGCAGATCGCCGTCGGGCTTCTGGCGGCTGACCAGCCAGCGCAGGCCGCGGGCGACCACGTCCTTGTGGCGGCCGCTCAGGTGCGTTTGGCCGGCGCCCAGGAAGGGCAGCAGCGCCAGCGACGTGGCGGCCGAGTCGCTGCGCACGCCGCTGTCCAGCCGCCAGCGCCCGTCGGACTGTTGCTGTTGAGCGATCCAGCGCAGCCCGCGGGCCACGGCCGCCTCGGTCAGCGTCGTGCCGCCTTCCTGCTTGATCAATTCGACGCGGACGCGGGGGTCGCGAGCCGCAATGGCGACGCTGCTACCGTCCGCGCGTCCGATTTCCAGCCTCAGCCGCTCCATGTCGGGCAGATTGGGATCGGCCGTGTCGACCAGCCGCAGTTCGCGCGCCTCTTGATCCGCACGAATCACGGTCTCGCGGGTTTGGCGGTCCTGCAGGTCCGTCTTCTCCGGCACGGGCAAATCGAACTGCAACTGTTCGGCCTGACGGGCGATCTCCTCCTGGCCGGGGCGGCGCAGGTTCGTGCTGACGATGGCGTTCAGCCGGATGTAGTTGAAGTTCTCTTCCCGCGGCGGGACCAGCAACGCCAGGATCATCAGCACGATCAGGTGAATGAGCAGGCTGGTGAGCCACGCCGGGCTGTCTTTCAGGAGTTGCAGCAGCCACGCGCCCGGCGCAAGGTGCCGAGCCAGTCGGCGCCGCGGTTCGTTGTACGTCGCGGCGACTCGCTTGGGAGGCACGGCCGCCGCCGCATCGGCCGAAGTCAGGCCGGGTGTGGCCGGCTCGGAGCGAGTCGGGGACCCGGCACGCGGGATCGTCGGAGCGGCCACGGCGGCGGGCGAGCGGCTGGTTGTTTCCGGCACGCGGGCAGTTGCCGGCCCGGAGGACGGATTGGCAATCCGTCCCGCTTCGGGCGTCGGGCGGTCGCTGATGGGGCGAGGAGCCGCGGCGGGGGCCGTCGCTCGTGCCTGCCGTCGGGCCGCGTCCCGTTTCTGCAGCAACCGCAGGGCTTCGCGCTCTTGTTCCTCGGTCAACTCGATGCTGGTCTGGCACCGCCAGCAGTCGGCCACCATCAACCACAGCCGCACCGACATCGGCGCCCGGCACTCGGGGCACGCACACATCAGGGCGTCGCCTTCGAGCCAGAATATGCCGGATCGGGGCTGGTTGGCAGCCGCGGGGGACGTGTCAGCCGGGGCGGGCACGGCCAACGAGTAGGCCGTGCCACGGGGGGCCGTGCCACACGGGTCGGGGAACTCGGGCAGCGGGCCGTCGGAGGCCAGATCGATTACCTCCGGCGATTCGATCGACGGGACACCAAGCGCAGCGCGGCTTCCACTTTCTGGACCAGGAAGCAGGCGAAAATCAAGGCTGGAATCCGAACTGATCTGAGTCGACATCAATGTGGGCTGCAGCTTGTCGGGGCTTTGGCCATCGTAGGCTGCTCGCTCCGCGAGCAGATTTCCGCTCGCGGAGCGAGCGGTCTACGGTGAACTGCGATTTCGGCCTTTTTCCCCCGCAGGTCCTGAGTGCGATCCCTACCCGATTGCGGATGATCGCGTTAGCGTTTAGTCTAACCACTTGGGATTCGCTTCGACAAGCGTTTCAGAGGCTAAACCACCGTCCAGGAGCCTTCATGACCGACGACTTGCAGCACGCCATCGCAGAACTGGAACGTAACATGCGCAGCGTGGTGCTGGGCAAGCCGAAAGTGGTCCGCATGTGCCTGGTGGCCCTGCTGGCCGGCGAACACGTGCTGTTGGAGGACGTGCCCGGCGTCGGTAAGACGTTAGTGGGCAAGGCACTTGCGCGGAGCCTGTCGGGCGATTTTTGCCGGCTGCAATTCACCCCCGACCTGCTGCCCAGCGATATCGTCGGCAGCAGTCTGTTCAACTCGAAGACGTCCGAGTTCGAATACAAACGCGGCCCGATCTTTGCCAACGTCGTTTTGGCCGACGAAATCAACCGGGCCCCGCCGCGGACCCAGTCGGCGCTGCTGGAAGCCATGAGCGAAAAGCAGGTCAGCATCGAAGGCGTAACCTACAACTTGCCCAAGCCGTTCATGGTCATCGCCACGCAGAACCCCTTCGAATTCGAGGGCACGTATGCCTTGCCGGAAAGCCAGCTGGACCGGTTCCTGCTGCGGATTTCCATGGGCTACCCGGATCGGGAAGCGGAGCGGCAGGTCCTGGCCACGCACCGGGAGGGCGAGCCGGTCGAGCAGCTCCAGCCGGTCCTCAGTTCCGAGCAGATCGTGGAACTGCAGAAGGGAGTCCGGCACGTGGCGGTCGAAGCCTCCCTGTACGATTACATTTTGGACATTGTGGACGTGACCCGGCGGTGCGAGGAATTGCACGTGGGCGTCAGCACGCGAGGCGGCCTGAGTCTGTACCGGGCCGCGCAAGCGGCGGCACTGATCGACGGGCGGAAATTCGTCGTGCCCGATGACGTCAAACAGTTGACGTCCTCCGTGCTGGCTCATCGCGTGCTGACGAAGGGGTACATTCAGGGTGACAGCCGCCGGGCCGCCGAGTCCATCATCCAGCGGCTGGTGGACGAAGTCCCCGTGCCGACGTAGAAGGAAGTGAGGAGTGAGAGGAGTGAAAAGTGGGAAGTGAGAAGTCTTGCTTCGGCGAACGGTGGGCGTTAGCCCATCGGTTGCTCGGATGTCGGCAGGCCAAACGGGTGAAGAACCGGTGGGCTAACGCCCACCGTTCGCCGACCACCGCCCACCGATCACCGATCACGGTTCGCCCGGAACCGGTGGGCTAACGCCCACCGTTCGCCGCCCACCGTTCGCCGATCACCGATCACCGATCACCGATCACCGATCACCGATCACCGATTACCGATTACCGCTCACTCCGTCCCATGGACTTCCTCGAACTGACAGGCAAGACGGTCCTGATCTTCGGCGTGGCCAATCGCAAGAGCGTGGCCTATGCCATCGCGCGCACGGTGGAAGAAGCCGGGGGACGGGTCGTGTACGTCGTCCAGGACGACGAGGCCCGCCAGCGCGTCGGCAAACTGGTGGGTGAAAAGGAGATCTTTGTCTGCGACGTGGAATCCGAGGAGCAGATCGAACGGCTGCGAGCCGGTCTGGCGGCGCGCGGCGGCAAGTTCCACGGCCTGGTCCACTCCATCGCCTTTGCCGACTATGCGGACGGCATGAAACCGTTTCACGAGACGGGCTGGAAGCAATTCCTGCAGGCCATGGACATTTCGTGCTACTCGCTGATCCGCCTGTGCAACGCGGTCAAGGATCTGCTGGACGCGGACGCCTCCGTGCTGACGATTTCGATTTCGACGACGCGGATGGCGAGCGAGAATTACGGCTTCATGGCGCCGATCAAAGCGGCCCTCGATTCGTCGCTGGCATTCCTGGCCAAATCGTTCAGCTCGTTCTCTCGCGTCCGGTTCAATGCCGTGGCTCCCGGACTGCTCAAGACCTCCGCGTCGGCAGGCATTCCGGGGTATGTCGATTCCTACTTGTACGCGGAACAGGTGATCCCGCGCGGGCAGGCGGTCCAGACCCAGGAAGTGGCCAACGCGGCCGCGTTTCTGCTCAGCCCGCGTTCGTCCGGCATCACCGCCCAGTCGATCGTGATCGACGCGGGCATGTCGATCAACTATTTCGACCGTCGCATCGTCGAAAAGGTGGTGAGTAGTCAAGCATGACAGAGGATTCCCGCGGTCGCCAAGACGGAAAATTTCCAATTCGAGGTGCGAGATCCGAGAGGCGAGATGCGAAATCCGAGATTTCAGATTTCAGATTTGAGATTTGAGATTTGAGATCTGAAATTTGAGATCTGGAATCTGGAATCTGAAATCTGCAGTTTGAAATTTGAAATTCAGATGTGCCCAACCCATCCAGCAACAAATTCGCTTCTGGTGTGCATGCGTCTGGGCTTGGCCGCCGTGGCCGGCAGCTTCATCTTCGTGTCCACCCTCGCGGCGGCAGTCGATGTCCCGCCCCTGGTGCGCGCGATCAACACCGTGGGGCCGAAAGGCGCGGGGCATCCGGCGGCGATCGCGGCGTCAAGACAACTGGTCCAAGCGGACGCGGCGCAAATCCCGCAAATCCTCGCCGGCATGGACGGCGCCAACCGCCTTTCGGCCAACTGGCTGCGGGCCGCGGTGGAAGCGATTGCCCAGCGCGAACTCGACGGCGGCGGCCGCTTGCCGCAAGCGGCGCTGGAAGCGTTTCTGGCGGACTGGACGCACCTGCCGCAGGCTCGCAGCCTGGCCTACGACCTGATCCTCCGTGTCGATCCGGCCGCCAAGGAGCGCTGGGTGCCGCGGCTGCTGCAAGACCCCAGCATGGAACTTCGCCGCGAAGGCGTGGCGTTCGCCTTGACCAAGGCCAAGAAACTGCTGGATGCCCAACAGCAGCCGGCGGCCATCGCAGCCTATCGCTCCGCGCTGACCGCCGCCCGCGACGTGGACCAGATCAACGAAGCGGCCAAGCGGCTCCGCGAACTGGGCGAAACCGTCGACGTGGCGGCCCATTTCGGCTTCCTCCTGCGCTGGCAACTGATCGGCCCGTTTGAGAACACCAAGGACAGCGGTTTTGACGTGGCCTTCGGCCCCGAACGGGATGCGGAACCGGCGGCCGAGTACGCGGGCAAGACCGGCACCGTCAAGTGGATCGACCACACGACGAGCGACCAGTACGGACTGGTCGACCTGAATGCGGTGCTGGGCAAGCACAAAGGCGTGATCGCCTACGCCCGCGCCGAATTCCTCGCCGGCGAAGCCCGCGAGGTCGAGTTCCGCATCGGCTGTCAAACGGGCCACAAAATCTGGCTGAACGGCGACTTCGTCACGGCCAACCACGTCTACCACACCGGCATGTACATCGACCAATACACCGCCCGTGGGCGGCTCAAGGCAGGCAAGAACGTCATCCAACTGAAAATCGCTCAGAACGAACAAACCGACTCTTGGGCCGAGGCCTGGAAATTCCAGCTCCGCGTCTGTGACCAATACGGCACCGCCATCCTGTCCCAGGACCGCGACCCGTAGATGATCATGGGCATGGGCGCAAACGAGTTTTGGAGTGCGGTGCCTTGTCACCGCTTTGGACGGAGGCCTGGAGCGTTGCGGGCGATTGGGTTCAGCCGACGCTGCAGATCGCCGGAACACAAATCCGCGGTCGCGGCGTCGCGATCGAACCAAAGCGGCGACAAGGCGCCGCACTCCAAGACGCACTGAAGAAAAACATCACCCACGGCGAACGCCTGCGATGAGAACTGAAGTCTGGATTTCGATCGTGATCCTGCTGACCGTTTTCCCGACCGGCAGCGCCGCCGACTGGCCGCAATTCCGCGGTCCCGGCGCCGGCAGCCTGGCGCCCGCCGCCGACTTGCCGGTCACTTGGAGCGAGGGCCAGGGCATCGCTTGGCGAGCCGATCTTCCGGGCCGCGGCGTGTCCAGCCCCGTCGTGGTGCGCGATCGGGTTTTCCTGACCGCCACCAGCGGACATCGACACGACCGGCTGCACGTGCTGTGCTTCGATGCCGCCGACGGCCGGCGCCGCTGGGAACGTCAATTCTGGGCCACGGGGCGTCCGACGACGCACAACAGCATTTCCGGCGCGGCTCCCACGCCGGCCTGCGACGCTCAGCACGTGTATGCGTTCTTTTCATCCAACGACCTGTTCTGTCTCGATGGGGACGGCAACCTGGTGTGGTACCGCGGGCTCAGCTACGACTATCCCAAAGCGGGCGCCGACACGGGAATGGCGTCGTCGCCGCTGGTCTTGGACGGCGTCGTGGTGGTCCAGCTGGAGAACCAAGGCGAGTCGTTCGCGGCGGGCTTGGACGCGGCGACCGGCGAGACGCGCTGGCGTCTGGAGCGGGCCGATCAGGCCAGTTGGACCTCGCCCATCGCCTTGCCCGGATCGGGCCAGCGGAAGACGGCCGTGCTGCTACAGTCGCCGACCTACGTCACGGCTCACGACGTGCGGTCGGGCGCGGAGTTGTGGCGGCTTGCGGAGGGCGCTGCGTCGATCGCCTCGTCCGTGTTCAGCGATGGTTGCCTCTTGGTCCCCATGCGCGGTTTGACTGCGTTGCGGCTGTCCGACGAATCAAACGCCCCCGAAATCGT
>CAYUFW010000278.1:10329-11452 GCA_964443915.1 uncultured Pirellulaceae bacterium | reverse complement strand
GAGCGGCTGGGCTTTCCTGGGCTTCATCTGGCGGCGGCTCTGGCTGATTCTGTTCGCCGTGGCTGTCGCCCTGGCCCTGGGGTATCTGAATTTCCTCAAGCAGCCCGCCGTGTTCCAGTCGTCGGCCCAGATGCTGGTTGTCAAGACGCGTCCCAGTGTGCCGCTCCCCGGCGCTCCGGGTGCCCAGGTGGAGACAGGTTATGACACGACTCAGGAAACGCTGCTCCGCAGCCCCGTGATCGTCGGCAAGGCGGTCGAGAAGCACGATCTGGATTCCCTCCCATCGCTGCGAGGATCCGGGAGTGCGGTGGGCCAGATCATCAGCGGACTGAACGTCACGGGCACGACCAGCACCACCGGGGACATCATCAGCTTTAGCTATGCCAGCGCCAGCCGTGAGGATTGCCCGAAGGTGTTGGATGCGATCATCGATGCGTACCGTGATTTCCTGGGGGAAACCTACGAGAACGTCAACCAGGAAACGATCGACTTGATTACCCAGGCCAAGGACCTGCTGGATCGGCAGATCGGCGAAACCCAGAAGGAGTACCAGACGTTCCGCGAGGCGGCGCCGCTGCTGTACCTGGGCGGCGAAGGTAAGAACGTACACGAGGCGCGCCTGCAGCAGATCGAGACCATCCGGTCCGGACTGGAAGCGGAGAACTGGCGCACGCAGGCCAAGATCGAGGCCATCGAGGCGGCCCTCAAACGCGGGGGCAGCCGCGAGGCCTTGAACCTGATGATAGGGCATCTTCGCGAAGCCGGCGGCGCCGGCAACCCCGCCGCTCCTGGGACGCGGCTGTCGGCCGAAGATCAGCTGTTCCCGCTGCTCATGGAGGAGCAGATGCTGCTGGAAGACTTTGGGCAGGATCATCCGAAGGTCCAGACGCTGCGCAAACGGATTCAGCTGACTCGCGAGCATTTGTTCGGCAAGCTCCCCGCCGGCGACGGCGCGGTCCCGGAACAGAAAGACTTCTATGACGTCTACCTGGACTCGCTTCGCGAGCAGGTGCGGATGAACGTCGAGCAGCTCGCGTCCATGACGCGACTGTTCGACCAGGAGAGCAGTGAAGCCAAGGCGATGGACAAGTACCAGGTTCAGGACGCCAACTACCGCGCGGAG
>CAYUFW010000278.1:2586-10319 GCA_964443915.1 uncultured Pirellulaceae bacterium | reverse complement strand
ATGAGCGCAGCCGACCGCCTCCCGATCGAGTTTCTTTTCACATGCAGGACGGTCGAAGACCTCCGCGCGGAGGTTCAGCGCAAGGAGCGCATGTTCGACGCGGTGGTCGCCCGACTCGAAGAGATCAACATTTCCAAAGAATTGGGCAGCGTCAAGACGCAGGTGGTCCAGCCTCCGGGCCCGGGTCGCCAGACCGCGCCGGATATCAAGAAGGGCTTGACAACGGCGGCCATCCTGGGCCTGTTGGCCGGCCTCGGCCTGGCCTTTGTAGTCGACTCGCTCGACCGACGCTTCCGCAGTCCCGACGATATTCGCAACGATCTCGGCTTGCCGGTGGTCGGTCACATTCCGGTCATTCCGGTTTCCCGAGAGCAACGCCGCGCTCGCGAGCAAGAGGGCGAGGCGGACGACTCGCTGGATCCCGTGCTCCGTGTCTTTCACCATCCGCGGGGTCGGATCGCCGAGGCCTATCGGGCGGTGCGGACGGCGTTGTACTTCAGCACCCGCGGCGGCGGCCACAAGGTGCTCCAAGTCACTAGTCCCAATCCGGGCGACGGCAAGACGACGCTGGCCGCCAATCTGGCCGTGTCGATCGCGACTTCGGGAAAACGGACGCTGCTGATCGACGCCGACTTCCGGCGTCCTCGCATCCACAAGGTGTTCGGAATTGCTGATGCCGCAGGCCTGAGCGAGGTCATGGCCGGCACCGTGGAATTGGCGGACGCGGTCCGAGATACGGCCGTGGAAGGCTTGTCGGTCTTGGTCTGCGGACAGCGGCCGGCCAATCCTGCCGAGTTGTTGACGAGCACCAAGTTCCAGCAACTGATCGAGGTCCTGCGGGAAAAGTACGAGTTCGTGATTTTCGACACGCCGCCGGTCCTCGCCGTCACGGATCCCCTGGCGGTGGCTCCGCGCATGGACGGCGTGCTGCTGGTGATACGCTTGGCCAAGAGCGCTCGCAACGTGACGCGCAAGACGATCGAGAGTCTGGACTCCTTGGGTGCCACCGTCCTGGGAGTCGTCGTCAACGGCGTGGGTGGAGGCTCGCGCTACGGCGGTTACGGCTATTCCTCGTACGGCTACCGTTACGGAGGCTATCGCTACGGCGGCTATGGATACGGCGGCAACGGATACCGGTACCGCTATGGCGAAGGCAACGGCCGGCACGGCGACGGGTACGGCTACGGATATGGGTATGGGGACGAGGACAAGAGCTACTATACGGAGGACGACGGCAGAACGAAGAACAGCCAGGAGCAGGGAGCACGGAGCGAAGACGGGAAAAGTCAAGCAGTCGAAGAGTGAAAAGTCGAAAAGTCAGAAAGGGAAAGGTAGGCCAGCGGGTGAACGGTGACGGGCCTGCCCGCGCAAGCCGAAGGTTTGGTTGAAACGCAGAGTTCGCAGAGTAGAAACAGAGCCGCGGACCACGGATCCGAAATCTGAAATCTGAAATCTGAAATCTGAAATCTGAAATCTGAAATCTCAAATCTCAAATCTCAAATCCCAAATCCCAAATCCCAAATCCCAAATCCCGCCCTCCCGACTCTTCGACTTAGCGACTTTTCCACTTTCCAACTCTTCCACTTTTCCGGCTTCTTCCCGTGCTCCCCCTCATCGACACTCACTGCCATCTTCACGCGGCTCTGGACGATGGTCCGCGGGACTGGGAGGAAGCGGTGGAGATGTGTCGGATCGCTTGGCAGGATGGCGTGCGAGCTGTCGCGGCCACGGCGCATCAGAACCCGAGTTGGCCGGATGTGACGCCGGAACAGATTCGTGGCAGCACCCGGGAATTGCAGGCACGGCTGGACCAGGCGCGGATTCCGCTGGAAGTGTATGCGTGCGGCGAAGTCATGATTGGCCCGGAACTGCTAGACGACTGGACCGCCGGGCGATTGATGAGCGTGGCCGATTCAGGCCGGTACCTGTTGATCGAAATGCCGCACGCCGTGATCCTGGATATTGAGGATCTGGTGGTGGAACTGGTCGCCCTGGGCGTCCGTCCGATTTTGGCTCACCCCGAACGATATCCCGAGTTGCTGTTTGGCGCGGAGACGGTGATGGAGTTAATTCGCCTTGGCTGCCTGATGCAAATCTGTGCGGACAGCATCACGGCCCCAGACAGGCAAGTACACCGCGAGTTGCGTCATTGGCTGGCTCGAGGCTGGGTACACCTGGTCGCCTCCGATGGCCACTCGTCCACCAGCCGCGGCCCCCAGTTGTCGGCAGCCTTCGACCAGATCGCCCGTTGGACCAGTCCTGCGGTCGCCGAACGCGTCTGCTGCACCAACGGCATGGCCGTCCTGGAGGGTCTCCGCTTGACTGTACCTGACCCCCAACCGCACAAGCGAAGCTGGTTCGCAAGGCGTGACCGGTGACCCGACAACCGATCACCGACAACCGATCACCGACTACCGACAACCGATAACCGACAACCGATAACCGCCCTCCGACCTCCGCCCACTCCCTTGCTCGTTCTCGCCAAAATCTTCCTGGTCGCCCTGTTGGGCAGCTTGCTGCTGACGCCGCTGGTCCGCGCGCTGGCCCTGCGTTGGGGGATGGTGGACAAACCGGACGAACATCGCAAGCTGCACGGCAGCGCGATCCCCTTGGGCGGCGGCGCGGCGGTGCTGGGCGGTTTCGCGCTGGCCCTGGCCGTGGTCTTCCTCTATTCCGCGCGCTGGCGCGACTGTTTCGCGGCCGACTGGCCATTCTTGATCGGACTGGTACTGGCCGCGGCCGTGATTTGTTTCATCGGGCTGTTGGACGACCGGTACACTTTGCGCGGTCGGCAGAAACTGGTGGGCCAGACCGTGACAGCGACCGTGTTGATTTGTGCCGGCCTGTTGATCGAACATGTGACGATCTTCAGTTGGCACATCGACCTGGGGCTACTGGCCGTGCCGTTCACCCTGCTCTGGTTGGTGGGCGCCACCAATGCCCTGAATCTGATCGACGGGGTGGACGGTTTGGCCGCCAGTGTCGGTATCGTCCTCAGCCTGGCCGTGTCCATCATGGCGACGCTCACCGGGCACATGACGGATGCCTTGCTGGCGATGGCCGTCGCCGGCAGCCTGGTCGGGTTCCTGGTCTACAATGCTCCCCCGGCCAGTATCTTTTTGGGCGATGCTGGCAGCATGTTCGTCGGCTTGGTGTTGGGGGCCTTGGCCATCCACAGTTCGCTCAAGGGGCCGGCGACCATCGCTTTGGCGGCTCCCACAGCGTTGCTGGCCATTCCGATTCTGGATGTGGTCATGGCCATCCTGCGGCGCAAATTGACTGGGCGAAGCATCTACAGCGCCGATCGAGGGCACTTGCACCATCGCCTGATCCACCACGGCTACGGTCCGCGTGCCACGGTGTTGGTCATTGGCATGTTGTGCGCGGTGACGGCAATCGGGGGCATCCTCAGCGAGTACACGCAGCACGACGCACTGGCGCTGGCCGCCGTGTTCGTGGCGGTCGCGGTCCTGGGGGTTTCGCGCCTGTTCGGCCGCCAGGAATTCATCCTGCTGCTGCGCCGCGTCAAGCACTTCCTCGTCTCGCTGGTTCCGGTGCGCGGCGGGCAGCAAATTCGGCGTGGCGAGTTGCAGGCTCGGCTGCAGGGCTCCGGTCAATGGAACGAGTTGTGGGAGACCCTCACGGGCTTTGCCGAACGCTTTGACTTGAACGCCGTGACTCTGAACGTACATCTGCCGGCTCAGGGCGAAGACTACCATGCCAGCTGGAATCGCAAGGCGATGCCGGGAGAGACGGACCTCTGGTACTCGGACATTCCGCTGATCGTAAATGACGTCAAGGTGGGACGGCTGCAGATCACCGGCCGTTGCTGCAACGGCAGCGTCTGCGTCTGGATGGGCGATCTGATTTCTGGTCTGAAACCCTTCGAGACGCAGATGCTGGAGTTGATCGAAGCAGAAGAGACGCCCGAACCGGCGGTCAGACCCACTCGAGCGTTGTCGACGACGCCCGGACCCGCCGTCGGACAGCCGCAGTAAGGACGACAGAACCTGCCAACGAACATGCGATCCCAGCACGGCTTGTGCCCCCTGGACCGGGCTGAAACGATTATGCCGGTCGATTGGCTCGGCGTTCCTGCGGGGCAAACCGCCGGCCCCCGGGGGATCACACTCAGGTGCGGTGACCTTGGAAAACGTACTCCAAAGGCTGGACCTGTGCCCATCGGGAATTACCCTAGGGAAGGGACCTTCACGTAGATCGTGTTAGTCAAGACCAGGGAACGTCCACGGATGTCACCCAGGAGCACGGAGTGCGCGCCGACCAAGCGGCAAGCAGCCGGGAGCACGCAGCGGATTTTAGATGCGGGATTTGAGATGCGAGATTTGAAATTTGAAATTTGAAATGCGGGATTTGAAATTTGAGATTTCAGATTCGAGATCCGAGATCCGAGATTTCCGAGTCGCGCCCCCTGCCCCCTGACAACTGACAACTGACAACTAACAACTGACCCCAACCACCAACATGCCCCTTCTAACCCGCGAAACCGAAATCTACCCCGACGACTTGTTCGCCCGTGAGAACCTGGGCGAGGAGTCCGGCGCCAGCTGGTGGGCGATCTACACCTTGTCGCGGCGCGAGAAAGACGTGATGCGCCGGCTGGTGCAGTTGGAGGTGCCGTGCTACTGTCCGATCATCCCGCGGCGGTATCGTTCACCGGCGGGGCGGATTCGCACCTCGTACCTGCCGTTGTTTTCCAACTACGTGTTCCTGTACGGCGACAACGAGCAGCGATACGAGGCGATGACCACCAACTGCGTCGCTCGTTACACGCGCGTGGTCGACGGCGCTCGCCTGACCCACGACCTGCGGCAGATTTACGACTTGATCCTGGCCGGCGTGCCGCTGACGCCCGAATCGCGGCTGGAGGCCGGCGACCACGTTCGCGTCCGCAGCGGCCCGTTTCGCGGTTATGAAGGCTACGTGCTCCGCCGCCAAGGCCAGCGGCGGTTGCTGGTGGCCGTGGACTTCCTCCAGCAAGGCGCCTCGTTCACCCTGGAAGATTGCGAAGTCGAGCCGGCGTGAAGGAGCAGAGGGCAGGAAGCGGGGAGCGGAGAGTTCCGACCACAGAACCGATCACCGACCTCCGCTTCCCGACCGCTTCTTGAAACGCAGAGGCCACGGAGACCACAGAGGGAAATCGCAGCGGCGGGTGACGGGCCACGAGTTTGAAATCTGAAATCCCAAATCTCAGATCCAGAGTTCCGACCGGCAAAGGCCAGCGGTCAGTAGCGGACGCATTCGACTCAGCCACGTTTCGACTTTCCGACTCCGCGACTTTCCGACTTTTTGCCTTTTCGACTTTCCGACTTTCCCGCCGTTTCCTGTTCCCATGTCCCGCCGTCCGCGGCTCCTGTTCCTGAACCGCTCCTACTGGCCGGATGCGGAAGCGACGGGCCAGTTGTTGACGGAGCTATGCGAGGACTTGGCCGAGCGGTTCGACGTGACGGTTGTGGCCGGGCAACCCAACTGGAATGCCGAAGGGGCCGGCTTCCAGCGGCGCGGCGTCCAGTGCCGGGCGGGAGTGACGATTCGTCGCGTGCGGCACACGCGATTTGCCAAGCGGTCGGTCGTGGGCCGAGTGCTGAACCAGTTGACCTTCTTTGCCGCGGCCACGTTCGCCGCCTTGGCACTGAAACGTCCGGACATTGTGGTGGTCGAAACCGATCCGCCGTTCCTGGCGCTGCTGGGCACGCTGGCGCGTCGCCGGTTCGGATGTCCGCTGGTGGTGTACCTCCAGGACATCTATCCCGACGTGGCGGTGGCCCTGGGGAAACTGCCCAAGGGGTTCCCGACGAATTTGCTCCACCGCTGGCTGCACGGCACGTATCGGCGAGCCGATCAAGTGATCGTGCTCAGCCAGGACATGCGGGCCACGTTGCGGCGTTCCGGCGTGGCGGAAGAACGCATTGCGGTCGTGCCCAATTGGGCCGACGCGGCTCACATCTATCCGATCGATCCGGCGGAGAACCACTTTCGTCAGCGCCAGCAACTGAACGGCCAATTCGTGGTCATGTACTCCGGCAACATGGGACTGACCCAGCGACTGGACCAGGTCCTGCTCGTCGCCGACAGCCTGCGAAACCGGCGGGATCTCATGTTCCTGTTAATCGGGGGTGGCACAGCCCGGCCGGCGCTGGAGCGTCAAGCGGCGGACTTGCGATTGCCGAACGTCCGGTTCCTGGACTATCAGCCGCAGAGCGAGTTGCCGCACAGCTTGTCCGCTGCCGACATACACCTGTTACCCGTTGACCCCCGCGTCGTCCCATGCCCAGCAAGCTGTATGGCATCCTGGCTGCCGGCGCACCGGTCCTGGCGGTCGCTCCGGAAGCGTGCGAATTGTCTCAGATCATCCTCCGCGAGCGCGTGGGGTTTGTCGTCCCGCCCGGCGACACGGCGGCGTTCGCCCAGCGCATTGCCTGGTGCGCCGATCATCGCGAGCAGTTGGCCCCCCTGTCCCGCAGCGCCCGCCGCTTGGCCGAAGACAGCTACGACCGCCGCCCCACCTGCTCGCCGAACTCGCTGAAAGTTAGAAGTTGGAAGTTGGAAGGAAGAAAGCCTGACCGCTGATCTCGGCCCTCGGCTCTCGGCCCTCGGCTCTCCGCCCTCCGCTCCTACCCCCATGACCCACGTCTTCGTTTCCGGCTGTTACGACATCCTGCACGCGGGGCACATCCAGTTCTTTCGCGAGGCCCGCGCGCTGGGCGACGAACTGACGGTGTGTTTTGCCTCGGCCGACGTGTTGTGGGAACACAAGCAGCGGAGAAGTTCGTTACCGGACGAGCACAAGGCGGCGATCATCGCGTCGCTGTCGGTGGTCGATCGCGTCGTGATCGGAGAGGGCAAGAAGTTGGGCCTGGACTTCGAGGACCATTTTCTCCGTCTGCGCCCCGACATTCTGGCGGTCACGGAAGACGATCGGTACGGTGATTTGAAGCGAGCGCTGTGTGCGCAGGTGGGCGCACGGTACCACGTGCTGGACAAGACGCCGCCCCAGTTCACGCCGGTATCGACCACGCAGTTGGTCAGCTGCATTCGGGCCCCGACCCACGCGCCGTTGCGAGTGGACTTTGCCGGCGGCTGGCTCGACGTGCCGCGGTTCGCTCGCCCGAACTCGCACATCGTCAATTGTGCCATCTCGCCGCTGGTGTCGCTGCGGCACTGGCCGTATCGAGCCCGTGCGGGGCTGGGCGGCAGCGGCGCGTACGCCCTGTTGCGCGGCGACGACAGCGTCGCGTCGGAATTGAACTTGGGCGTCGGCTGGCAGGACCCGGCGATTGTGGCCGAGACCGGCCTGTGTGTGTGGCGGAGCGGGACGCGGCCGCGGCTGGACATCAAGCGAGACGGCCAGATGTTGCGCGGCTGCCTGTCCCTGTTGTGGACCGGCACTCCGCACGACACGCCGGGCGTCGCCCACCTGGCGCGCGACTACGACCGGATCCAGTGTGCGGGCAACCTGGCTCGCGAGGCGGTGCTGTTGGAGAACCTGCAACTGCTGGCCGAAGCCGTTCGAATGTCCTACCAGGTCCAGCGGGCCGAGGGCATGGACCCGCTGCCCGACGTGCCGGAGACCATCGCCTGCAAGTACTGCGGCGGCGGCTGGGGCGGCTACGCCGTGTACTTGTTCCAGACGCCGGCCGACCGAGACCAATTCGTGCGCGAGGCGGGCGGCGTGGCCATCGAACCCTACCTCAGAAACTGCTGCGAGCAGCAGG
>CAYUFW010000278.1:0-2520 GCA_964443915.1 uncultured Pirellulaceae bacterium | reverse complement strand
CGGAGGTCGGAAGTCGGAGGAAGGCAGGGAGCGGAGCAGGTTGAGGAGTTGGCAGTTGACCGTTGGTGGGCAGGCAAGTCGAAAGGTCCGCGCGTGGAGGAGGTGCCCAACTCGTTCGGAAGATCGACTCCTGTTCAAGGACCTGAAACACTGCCGCTGCTCCCTGCTCCCTGCTCACCGACCACCCGCACGATCCTCGCGCGTTGTACAAACGGTCGCCCAGGCCTCGGATCGTAGCCGAGAACCTTACTGGAACTTCGTCTGTCGCGGACTACGCTAGAGAGATCCCGGCCGTCGGTCCCGGACCGATCGACGCCGGTGCATGTGAGTCGGGGCCTGTCACCCAAGGGAACGGAGTGCGCGCCGCAAGCGGCGAGCCCCAACGTCGAAAAGTGAAAGATTGAAAGCCGTGGCGTAAGCTTCCAGCTTGCGGTGCTGCCCGCTGCCGCAAGCTGGAAGCTTACGCCACCTATTTCTCGAACGGTGCTAACCGTCTGAACCCCGTCCCGTGTAAACTGACAACTGACCACTGACAACTGACGAATTCCTTGAACACAGAGGACACAGAGAGCACAGAGGGGTAATAGCGGCGGGTCACGCCTCACGGGCCGCGGGTCACCGGTCACGAGTTTGAAATCTGAAATCCCAAATCCGAAATTCTGCCGGGAGTCAGTGGTCAGTGGTCAGTGAGTAACAAGTCGCCCCGCCGGTTCCGTGACTTTTGGACTTAGCGACCTTTCGACTTAGCGACCTTTCGACTTACCCACTTTTCGACTACCGACCTCCGTCCCCCGTCCACCGATCACCGCCCACCGACGCACCAATCACCGATCACCGACCTCCGCTCTCCGACCTCCCACAGCGGGCGACACAGCGTCCCCGGTCGAGCTGTCCGGCGAACTTGTACGCCCTGGGCCGAACAGATGATAAGTCCTTCGATTTTGTTGCCAGAGTTTACCGATGTCGCTAGAATCGGTGCATGGGACGACGAATGAGGACAGCGCAATGACCGTCACGACGCTAACCAGTCTTGAATTGAATCAGGATGTGGGCCAGGCAAGGCAGGCCGCCCTGCGAGGACCGGTGTTCATCACCGACAGGGGGCGTCCGGCACATGTGCTGCTGAGCTTTCAGGAGTACCAGCGTCTGAGCGGCAACCGGGCAACGATTGCTGATTTGTTGGCCATGCCTGGAGCCGAGGAGGTCGAACTGGAGGTCCATCCGCCGCGCGATTTGCCCAAGTCGGCCAGTTTGTCCTGATGTTACTGCTCGATACCAACGTGGTCTCCGAACTCCGCAAGGTGCGGGCCGGCAAGGCGGACGCGAATGTCTCGCGCTGGGCCGAGCGTGTCGTGCCTTCGCAACTGTATCTTTCCGTCATCACCTTGCATGAGCTGGAACTGGGTGTCCTGTTGGCCGAGCGGCGCGACCCGGCTCAAGGGGCCGTTCTGCGAACTTGGCTTGAAAACCATGTCCAGCCAGCTTTTGCAGGCCGCATTTTGCCCGTGGATGAAGCGGTTGCCCGTCAGGCGGCGCGGCTCCATGTGCCTGATCCGCGTCCGGTGCGCGACGCGTTGATCGCCGCCACCGCACAAGTCCACGGCATGACCGTCGTCACCCGCAATGTCGAGGATTTCACCCCGATGGGCGTGCCAGTACTGAACCCCTGGATAGAAACAGATGCGCGAATCGCTGAGGGCCCGAACGCGGCGGATGCTGGGCGAGTCTAGGAATTCGGGCGGATCAGCACGAAGTGAGCAGTGACTACAGCCGTCGCAACTTCATGACTTTCCAGGAATTGGCGGCCTGGAAAAACGGGCAGCCCCCGTTAGCCAGACAAAGCGGCCGCATCGTTATGCAAGACCGACTCGACACACGCGAGGCCGACGCGAAAGCGGCACAAGTCGTCTGGGCAACAAATTGACAACCGTTGGAGTCCACGCTTTGGTGTGTCCCGCCCCGATGGGCAACGCCATGGGTGCGCAAACCTTCCTGCGGTGGCACGCCTGCGAACTGGACAGCGAGCGGCAGAACGCGCTGTTCATCTCGGAAGGCTGTGCCCACGGATTCCAGACGCTGTCGGCGGGTTCCGAGCTGTTGTACTTGCATACCACGGCCTACGCCCCACACGCCGAAGGCGACGTGCGGTATGGCGAGCCGCGGGTCGCCGTCGCCCGGCCGTTGCCGGTGACCGATCTTTCCGACCGCGACCGTCGGCATGCCCTGCTGGACGACTCGTTTCAAGGTGCGACGTTGTGAACTGCCCGTTCTGTGGTCATCCGCTGGAGCACGTGTTTATCGACCTCGGCCCTCCGTCCCCCGCACGATCCTCCCACGTTGTACAAACGGTCGCCCAGGCCTTGGATCGTCGCCGAGAATCTCACTGGAACTTCGTCTGTCGCGGAGTACGTTAGAGAGATGCCGGCCGTCGGTCCCGGACCGATCAACGCCGGTGAATATGGGCTGGGGCCTGTCACCCAAGGGAACGGAGTGCGCGCCGCAAGCGGCGAGCCCCAACGT
>CAYUFW010000277.1:3104-11464 GCA_964443915.1 uncultured Pirellulaceae bacterium | reverse complement strand
ACTAATCTCTGCGAAAGTCCGCCCTTTGCTCTGGCGGCATGGCAGTCACGCCCAACCTGAGACACCCGCAGCGAAGCCGGCAGTTGCAACGCGAACCTCGCCGTGGGGACCCCGGTGACGTGCGCGGTCAGCAGGCTCCGCAACACGATCTGACGCGACGTGACGGCCACGGCCGTGCGATCGGATACCTCCACCCGCGACTGCTGGCGCTCGACCTGCAACTGCAAACGCCACGGCCGCGATGTGTACCGGTACGCCGCCAACAAGGCAGTACCGTCCTTCGTCGGTTGGGACGCCGTCCCGACCGCTGCTGCTTCGTCGGGACGGAGTCCCAACCTACCGGGCAGATCCACGCCCGTGCGGTCGATCTGGTCGAGATGGTCCGTCTCAGCGACGCGCACGCGGAACTGGCTCGCACAACCGACGGCCACGTTCCCCGTTTCGCGGACGACTCCCAGCGGCTCCAGGGCGCGGATGTCGATGGTTCCCGTCGCCTGACGATCGCGGCGGTAAGCACGGATGTCCACGTCCGTGCCCGTCGTCAGTTGCGTCTTGAGCGAGACTACCAACCGTTGCGTTGCCGGACTGGTGCCGGCGGCGGGATCGGTTTCGATCGACCAGTCGCCGACTTCAGCGCCCTGGACGCTCTGCACGGCCATGTCGGGCGGAATGCGGAGTTGCAGTTCGCGGAGCATCCCCTGCTGAATCCGATAGTGGAGCTTGCTGCGCAAATGGACGCCGGAGTCCAGCACGTCGATCAGCAGGGCCTGGTCCGCGCTGACCAGCAGTCCTTCGCGTGCCTCGACACGCCGTGGCTGCCAACGGATGGACAACTCGTTGGCGGCACCCAGTGGGACGCTGATCGTGTCGCCGGAGTCCAGCTTTTTCCGGCGCCAGCCCCCGGGGCAGCCGCGGACGTCGACGTCGAGGTCCTCGGCCGGCAACTGGAACAGCATTCGGCCTGAGGACACCCCGCGCAGAGGCATGGTCATCTGTCCGGTCGCCCCCAAGCGACCAACGGGGACACTGAACCGGACATCGACGACGTGCGGGCCGGGTTTGTCGAGATAGATCGTGGGTTGGTCGCCGTTGTCTGCGCCGTCCGGGGGCTGCGTTGTGGCGGGCCTGGGCGTTGTGGCCGGTTTCGGCGTTGTGGCCGGTCTCCCGACCGAGCCACGGGGCTGACCGAAGGTCTCCTGAATCGCGGGAGACCTTCGGTCGGCGGTTTCGGCGGGGTCAGAGACCCGCGCCGAGCGCTCATCCCTTGCGGCCGGTTTGGGCGTTGTGGCCGGTCTCCCGACCGAGCCACGGGACTGACCGAAGGTCTCCTGAATCGCGGGAGACCTTCGGTCGGCGGTTTCGGCGGGGTCAGAGACCCGCGCCGAGCGCGGGCCATGGATCTCGATCTTTTCCAGGGCAACTCTGCCCAGCGGCAGCGTGATTCGCGTCCATCCAGCGGCGAAATGATGGATCAGGATCCGGCCGTCGAAACGGGCGACGTCGCCGTGGAGCTGACCTGAGTATTCGGCGTGACTGACAATCGCCCGGACATCCGGAGATACGCGGTCCGGCTCTTCGGGATGAGCCTGTTTCCACAAACGCAGGAACTCGTCGTGCGGCAAGTAGACCTGCGTGTTCTGCCGCGGCTTGTCCTTGCCCGGATCGTACGGGATGAACATAGTCAAATCGCGCGGATCGTCCTTGCTGGCGGAAGCCGGAGTGTCTCCAGCGGCGGCTGCTTCCCCTGCCAAGCTCGCGTCCGCGGCGAACAACAAACCGACGCCGATCACCAGCGTTGCGGCTGTGGCCCCGGGCGCGGAGATCTCGATCGCCGCGATGACCCTCAGCAGGATCCACAAGCCGCCTGCCGCCAACGCGCCGAGCAGCAGTCCGTCCAGCAGCGGCGTCCAGGCCAGCGGGACTAGCCCCGACAGGCCCAGCGGCACGGCCAGCCCCACCACGACCGCGATCGCACGCCGCGGTCCGGACGCACGTCGCCAGACCCAAGCAGCCAGCAGGGTGGCGGCCACAGTCAACCACGGCAGCGTGCGAGCGAACGTTCTGTCCTGCAATCCGAGCACCAACTCGCCCCGACCGCCGTCGCGCAGGAACCGGACCGCCCGGCCCTGCGTCTCGAGTGCCACGCGCAGCGAGAGTCGCGCCCGTTCACCCCGCTGGGTGCTCGGCGGCGTTGGAACCTGAGGCACTGGTTCGGCCTTTGGCGCGGTCGGTGGCGGCGCGAGACGTTCCGCTTCCTCTCGCTTTTCAGCCGGCGGTGCAGGTTCAGCGGATGTCGCAGGCGGAGCCGCTTCGGTGCCAGCCGCCGGTGCTCTCGCGACGGTTCGATCCTCACCGTCCAGACTGACAGACTGTCCGTCCTGGGCGACGGCCAGGCGGCGGAGCACCAGCGGATCCGTCGTGCGACTGACGAACTGCACCGATCCGTCTGCCATCGCGAACAACGCTCCGCCCGGGTGTGGACTCCGCATCTCTTTTTCAATCCAATCGTCGATCGGGCGCGCCGTGCCGGCGCCTCCGGCGAACCACGGACCGCCGTCGGTCACTTCGCCCACGATCGCCGTGTTGCTGGTGCCGTCGGTGATCTCGTCGATTCGCAGCCCTCGGTCGAACCCGATGATGCCGCGCGTGCTGGACCGCACGGCCACAGCGGAGCCCGTGATGGCCACGTAGCAGGTCCTGAGGAAGCCCTCTTGGGTCAGTCTCGGTCCCGGATCGGAGGGACACGCCAGAAAGTCGGGAAAGAAGACGGGTTGCAGCAGCGCCAGGTTGTGCGGATCGTCCCAGGGCAAGTCGAGACGCAGCTTCTCGTACAGATTGCGTTGCTCCATGAAGGGCAGGATCGCCACCATCCAGCTGAACTGCCGCTCGCGTGGTACGTTGCTCGGACCGATCACCGCGGGCGGAAACTGGCCGTAAACCTCGTGGTAGTTGTGCAGACCCAGAGCGATGTTCTTCAGATTGTTGTTGCACTGCGTCCGCCGCGCCGCTTCCCGCGCCGACTGCACGGCCGGCAGCATCAGGGCCACGAGGATGCCGATGACGGCGATGACGACGAGCAACTCGACCAGGGTGAGGCGGAATGCCTTGCTGGTCCGGATCAGCGCGACGAAGCCCGCGACGAGGCCGGCCGCTACCAGGCCGCCGAACTTCCACGGCAACGACGCGGTGCTCTGGCGGGCGATCGCTTCCGCCAGGCGAGTCACCAGCGTCGGCCGCGTGGGCGGCGTTTCCGGGGTGAAGTCGCCGCCGATGGATACCCAATCCGTCCCGTCAGGCAGGTGGACGGACCACGTGGTGCTCAGCGTCGGCATGGCGATTTCGGGAGCCGTCTGGCGGATCGTTTGCAGCTGCATTCGCCCCCAGAAGTCTCGGGTGGCCAAGTCTGGGCCGTCCGTTTCGTAAAGCAGCGTCAGGTCACGTACCTCGCCAGCCGAATCCGCTGGTCTGGCTGGCAAGGGGACCAGGTAGGTGCCTTGCTGTCGGCGCACTTCCACGGGTTGGCCGTCAAGCAGGACGGACCATAAGGCAGCACGGCCGGGCAAGGCAACCGGTACGTGCGGCAGGGTGAGGCTCCGCAGCGAGAAACGAGCCTGGTGACGCATCCGGCCCTGTTGGTCGGCGACGCTGACGATCCCGGCGGATTCGCAGATCGCCGCGAGGACGGACTCGGAGGCGTGACGCGTGGCCGAGATCGTCAGTTGGTACGGCAGCCGTGGATACTGGTAGGCGGCCACGATCCGCTGCGTGGGAACGTAGGCCCGCGGTCTGACCACGTCCGCCGGGTCCAGATCGCGCAGGTTCTCCGGCCTGCAATCGATCTGCTGATCGCCGGCCGCTTCGACGGCCACCATGCCGCTCTGCCGCGATACGTTCTGCAACGCCAGAACGGGAACTGCGACGGGGGCGTCGGGCTTGGTGGAAACGGATTCTCCAGCCTCGGGCGCGGCAAAGGTCTGTCCAAAATCGATGGCCAGCGTCAGGTCGCCCGTGACCGGCTGGTCCAGGACGATCTGCCACAACGTCAATTCGCCGCTCGCATCACCGGCGTTAGGTAACGGGCTGTGCCGCTGTTCGATGACTCGCGCCGCCGACTCGACCGGAACGATCTGGATCTTCTCGCCGACCGCCGTGGGCAGCGTGAATTGGATCTGCCGCAGCGATCCCTGCCGGATGTGCAGATCCAGTTGATGGTGTACGTCCAGCTTGCCACGGTCCAGCCGCACGAAGGCCAGTGTTTCCGCCGACACCTTGACCGGTTTCGTGCGGATCTGCAGCCGGCCGTTGACGCGCGCGTTGTCCTGGTAACGGTACTGCAAAACGGTGCCCGGCGTTTCTGTGGGTGCAGCGGGCGACGGGCCGGCGGCCACGGGCTGCAAATCGTCGGACAAGTCCGACACCAGCACCTCGATGTCCGGCGGCGCCTGGACCAGCAACGTTCCCTCCACCTCGTCGGCACCCGCCAATCGCAACTCGGGCAGCGGCAGTTCGTTGAATTCCTCGTCTTGCTTCAACCAGTCATCAGGATGCCGCTGGGCTGTCAGCGCAACCCTCAGCGACTGGCCGGGGCTCAACGGCTTTTCGAGATCGAACCGTACGGTCTGCCAATTCGCATCCGCCGCAGGATCGGCAGCGGCCCCCGGCACCGATTCCCACTCGACAGATTTGTCCGCAGAGAACACGGAGGCGACTTCCCAGTCGCGCGGCAACTGCAATTGGACGCCAAACAACGGAACATGCCGCGGTTCGGCCGTCACGCTGCTCCGCAACACCAGACCTGCCCGATTGACCTCCACCAGCGTCGCCACGGATGCTTGGACCGTCCCGCGCCGCGCCGTCACACGCACGGGCAATTTGAAGTTCTCGTCCCAGAACGCAAACGAAAGCGGTCGACGTAGGTTGGGACTCTGTCCCGACGATGCACGTAGGTTGGGACTCCGTCCCGACCCGGTCGGGAGTTCCCACGCGCTCGTCGGCCCCGACCCGGTCGGGACGGAGTCCCAACCTACATCGGGCCTGATGCCAGCCAGCGTGCCCAACTCGACTCGCAACGACGGCGCGGAGGACAACGACACTTGCCCGACGTGCGACGCGGCCTCAAGGACTCTGACCGTGGGCACATTCCATTCCTTGTCCAAGGGGACCGGAGCCAAGCCGAGCAGTCGGACAGCACGCCGTCCGAGAACGGGTTTGCGGAACGCGAGGGTGACTGCCGTGGTGGGGCCGTCTTGTGCCCGGATCGTCCATTGAGCCAGTTCCGGCGCTTCGACCTCGGCGACATCCACAGCATCGGGCAACTGAAGCTGAAAGGTGTCCGTGCCGCGAGCGTACACATCCAGTTCGAGGCCGACTTCCCAGCGAAGCCCGGCCGGTTCGAGGTGGGCGAGCGAACGGCTGTGGACAAAGACAAGGGGCGTGCGTTTGCCGCCCGCAAGGCGATCGGATACGACCAACGGCATCAGGCCCGTACGGTCGATGGCGATGCGGAACGTCTGCCGGCCGTTTTCCTTGCTCTCCGCCTGCAACGCCGTCTCGCCCAACTGCAGTTGCTTGCCCTCGTCAAGCCGAATCAGCATCTCCGACGCCGGCACCGGGGGCAGTTTGAGTGTGGTTGCCAGATCTCCACCCTGGCTGGCCAGCGGGGCTGACATCTCCAGCTGCAATTCGAACCGTCCTTCCCCCTCCAGCACCAGAAACAGGGTGCCGTCGTCCCTGAGGCCAAACCGGGCCGGCCGTCCGCCCACTTGCGCCGACTCGATGGCCAGTCCGCCGAAGGGCAGATCGACCGCCTGCCAGTCCGCCCGCAGTTTTGCGACCTGAATGCGGCCGGTCACGCGCAGTTCGTGGTCCTCGAGTTGCCCTTCGTACGTGGCCTGCGCCAACACCGCATCGGCGGGTGGAACGGCATGTGATGCGACGTGCCGCTGAGCTTCCCGCCACAGCGCCAGGATCTTGTCGCGCGACATCAGCACGCCCTTGGACGAACTGTCAAAGAGCAGTTTCAACTGGTCCGCCGGAATGTACACGTTGCGAATTCGCGGCGGCCCGTGGGTGACTTGAGCCGCGGCAGGAGAAGCAAGCAGGCACAATACGGACAGTCCCAAACCGAGACAGGTGAGCACAAGTGGCGTAAGCTTCCAGCTTGCGATGCCCCTCGCGTTCGCCGCGGGTCTCGGGTTCGGCGCGGGTCTCTGACCCCGCCGTAACGTCCGACCGAAGGTCTCCAAGGACTCAGGAGACCTCCGGTCGCCCACGTGGCCCGGTCGAAAGACCGGCCACAACGTCGCACGCAGCACGTTAGGGCTGCCTTGGCAGCCGAGCTTGTTACTGCTCATCGCTGCCCCTTTCCGTTCTGCCTGCCGCGTTCTGAGGCTCATCAGCGGCGGGAGCATCGAGTGAGACCACCGTCCTGCCGGCTGAACCCGTTGCGGCCGGATGCTCACCCGGTACTCCCGGCATGGCCGCAACGGGGCTGGCCGGCGATGGCAGGGACCAACCGGTTCGACGCACGTACAACAACCAAGCCACCAGCCAGACAGCCACCACGCCCGCGATCCCCAGCCGCGCTGCCAGGAGCCAACTATTGACCAGCGACGGCCGGAACAGCCCAACCAACAAGACCGCCAGCGCCAGCGCGAGGATCGTGAAGACCTTGGTCTCCAGCGAGAACCCCAGCAGCACGAGACCGATCGCCAAGGCGATCAAACTGGCGATGATCGTCATCGTGGGGATGTGCCAGTAGCCGATGGTCAGTTCCGTGGGCCCCGTCAGGCTGCTGAACAAGTAGGTCGTGCCGTCGACCTGGAAGTCGAACGACGACGTGTCTTTGGGAAACCAGCCGTCAGGATTGTCGGCGGCCTGAGTGATGGCCCGCGAGTCCCACAGCCCGACGCCGATGTGGCTGGTGAATCCGTCGGGCGTGCCCACCAGCCGGTAGTCCTTCGGCACCCAGAGACGCACGTACGTTTTCTGGAACTTGACGCCGTCCTCGAACCGCGGCAGCGGCAGACGCAGGAGGTCGGTGACCGTCAACTCCTTGTCAGGCCGCGGTGTCTCGAAGACGGCGGCGATTTGGAACGGCTCGTCCGAGTCGGCGGCACGGGCCACATTGATGAAGTACGTCTTGTCCTCGGGATTGCCGCCGGGAGCGTCGGGCGCCTTCTCTGGCGCCACGGTCTGGCCCGCCACGGTGATGCCCAAGATGCGCGGATGGTGCAGTGTCACCGCCAGGCGCTGCCGCTCGCTGGACTTCACCTCGTACCTGGCGCGCACGGTCATGGGGCCGTCTTCCGTAATCACGGCCTCGACGTAAGCGCGGCCCACGACGGTTTTGACGACGTCTTGAAGTTCGTGTTTGGTGACGTTCAGCGTCAGCCGCGCCGGATGCTGATAATAGCGGTACGTCAGGTGCGGCTGGGTCGCCCCCAGCGGCTGCGAAAGCTCGCGAGGATCGATCTCCTCCAAGCCCGTGGGCGTCGCATCGACGGACAGGGCCCGGTCCTTGTGGACGGCGATCTCGCCCGTTTCGCGGTCGGCATCCAGCACGCGGATCGGCTGGAGTTCAAACTCCGTGCCCTGATCCGGAATGGCGATCCTCTGATCGTACGTGGCGGTGAAGGTGCGCTCGCCGATCGCTTCGGAATGCAGCACCATCGTCCACTCGACCGTGCCGTCCTCGGCCGCTTGCTCGGACTTGCGTCGTTCTTTAATCCCGTCACCTTCGATTTGCAGCCGCGCGGACACAGCGGCGGGCACGGCGATCCGGAACGTATCGGCGCCGGCAAACTGGATCTGATAGCGGAAGGTGGTGGTGACCTGGACCACGTCTTCCTTGACGTTGGCAACCGTGCCGACCGCGGCCGTCGTACGCCGCGGCCGTTGAGTAATCGTGTGGACAATGTTCACGGGCCGGGTGACGAACGAGAACGCGGCGGAGAGCGTCGAACCTTCGGGGGCCTGCGGCTGGAATCCCTTTGCGGTCAGCTCCGCGGGCGTCGCGGCGCGGGCCGATTGGAGCTGTGCCGCGTCGGTCTTCACCTCCAGCGATTCCGGGGCCATCACCGCCACGAGGCCCTCTTCCCGCGTCACATTCAGCGGCTCCAGCAGCGGCAGCACCAGTTCGCCAGCGGGCTTGTCACGCGTTTGGCTGGCCGTGACGGTGACCGTCACGGCGCCGAGCAACTTCTTCGCAAGGTACACGGTCAGCGTCTGAGCGTTGTCGGCCGGGGCAACTTCGAACCGTTCCATCGCTTCCGTGCTCACGTCGTCGACTCGGAACCCGGCCGGCAGGCGGAAGGTCAGCGTAAAGATCCCCGATCGCGAGACCTGATACCGGAACTCGC
>CAYUFW010000277.1:0-3065 GCA_964443915.1 uncultured Pirellulaceae bacterium | reverse complement strand
GGCGGGGTTTCAGTTGGGAGGCGACGACCGCGAGCTGGTGGTCCGGCGTGAAGAACTTGTAGAAGGTGCTGCCCGGTTTCCGGAACGACTCGGGAGCGTCGGCCGCGTCAATCCGCGTAATCGACTCGCGGACGGTGTATTCCAGGCCCACATCTTCGGCGCTGCGGACGGCCAGGATCCCGCTCTCCCGCGCGACGCCGACCGCACGTACGTGCCCCACCTGGAACGCTTGTTCGGAGATGGGCGTCTCCGTGTGCAACTCTAATCGGACCGTCTCGGTGGCCGGCGCGTGCAACCGCACCTTCACACGCTGGCGATCGCCGATCGTCTCCGTCTGCCAATCGCGCAAACCGGGCACCTGGACATCCAGCAGACGCTGGTCGGCCGGCACTTCGACCGTCAGTTCGCCCAGCGACCCGCGGAGGATCTGGTAGTCGAAAACGGCGTGCGTGTGAACCACGCCGTCGCCCACCTCGACGGCAATCGTGTCCGTCACGTTGGCCAGACCAGCCGCCTGATCGGTGCCGCCCGACTTGGGTTGCCAACTGACCGTGAACTGGTTGGTGGATCCCAGCACGGCGCGGACGCGAGTCGCCCCCTGCGGCTCGGACTGCAACTCGGAAGTCCGTTGCGGAGTCACTTGGACCGCCAGATCTTTCTCCGGTATCTCCAGCTCCAGATTGCTGACCCCGACGGCCGGGCACTGCACCGTGAAGCTCCGGCCTTCGATCGCCGATTTCACTCCCGTCACCAGACTCAGCTTGATCTGGTGTTTGCCTTGTCCCCGCACCAGCAACTCGTACCGCCCCTCGCCCACGCCCCGCAACAGCACGGCGCCGTCCTCCGATCGGGCCGATCCAATCGCCGCATCGCCGAACTGCACCGGCAGCTGGGCCCAGTCGGCACTCAGTACTTCGACGTCCAGCGCCGCATCCAACTGGACCAGTTCTCCCTTGACCGCTCCCACATAGTCGGCGCGGGTGACGACCCCGTTGACCGGCGGTTCGACGGGCGGCTGGTCCGGCCGGACCAGCCGATTCCACATCTCCAGGAACTGCGCGTACGGCAGCACGATCGAGGAATCCTCCTTCTCGAACACATCGCGCAGGTTCTTGAACGGCACGTAGATGACGTGTTCCTGGCGCAAAGCCGGTTCGACAGCGGGTTTTCCGGCGGCAGGCTCTTTTTCCTTCGCGCTGGCCGGTTTCGCGTCCGCCGGTTTCGCGCTGGCCGGTTTCGCGGCGGGCCCCTGCGCGGCGCGGGACGCCGCCTCGCCCCGCGGCCCTGGGGCGGACGGCACATCCTGTCCTATTGCAGAACTGCCGAGCGCCAGCACAACAGCCAGAGGGAATACGTACACCCGTGACATGATGTTGCCTCCCAACGCGGCCCGGCGGGGCGCGAATCTCACTTGGCCAGGGCAAATAAGTCGCTCTGATCACGAAGTGACAGGAAAAACCGTCCCCTGCCAACCCATGCCGCCGCTGGAGATCATTCTAATTCCCGGTCACCCGCCCATGCAAATTTTCCGGCGGTCCTTCTTGCGAATACCGGAGGCAGGGCGAGTAAGGGTGGGACGACGAAAGCCGAACAACTCAGGGCATCCGATTGCTCCGCGGCGCCTATACTGGGTGGTAGCCCTGCGCGCAAGTTGCTACACTGTGCCAGGGGTGTGGGCGGCTTCGCAGGAAACGAAGGCGACGACCATGAGCCAGGAATTCGACCCGTACTACGAATGGCTTGGTATTCCGCCGAAAGATCAGCCGCCGAATCACTACCGGTTGCTCGGCATCGAATTGTTCGAGGCCAACCGAAACGTCATCGACACGGCCGCCAACCGGCAGATGGGCTTTATCAAGGAGTACCAAGCGGGTCCGCATTCCGAACTGACGCAACGGTTGCTCAACGAACTCGCCGCCGCCAGGCTGTGTCTTCTGAACCAGGAACGGAAAGCCGCTTACGATCAGGAACTGCGGGCGAAGCTGACTGCGGCTCGGGCCCCTTCGCGCCCGCCGCCGCTCAGGCCCGCCCGGAACGTCCAGCGGGCGACGCCCGAAGCCACGGGAACCGGGGAACGCGAGGCGGGTGTCCTGCGTCGCGTTCCGATGAGTCCCCCGATGGCCGTGGAGCCGGTACTGCCGCCGGCTATCGAAGACATCGCCGCAGAACTGCCCGCCGAGGATCCAGTTCCGTCGAGAACGCCCCGCCCCGCGGAATCGGTGGCATGGACCGTCGTCCAGCCGGCCGCACCGGCCACACCGCTGCGGACGGTTGGCGTCGTAGCCGGCATCGCCGTCGGTCTCGCCGCGGCCGGATTCGCCGTGCTGTTGACGCTGTGGGCGGTTCCGCTGGTCCGGTCATTCCGGTCATCGGCGCTTCACACGGCGCCAGAGGAAGGACAGCACCGTTCCCTCGCCGATCACCCCGCGACAACGGCCCCAGATGTTACCGACCAGCCCGTGTCCCATGCGGATGAAGCCGATCCCGCGGAGCTTCCTTCCCCGGACACGGAGACCGCCGCACGCGATGACCGCCCGGATGCGGCAGCACACCCCGTCCCGTCGCCGCCCGGCCGGTTGTCCGCCGACGAGGTCGCCGACGCTCGGCCGCCAGCGTTCGTCGGCCCGCACGCCGCGCCCCTCGTGCCGGAACAGAACCAGCCCGCATCGCCCGCCGCTGTCCCCGCCGCTTCAGCGGCCGGGGACGGCCGTCCTGAACCGCGCGAATTGCCCGCGCCACGATTGCCCCCGCCGGCGCGCAGCCTGCGAGACGCGATCGCGGCCCGAGTCACCGAGCAATTTCGTCCCGAACAAGCGGCGAGTCCTGTCGCCAAGACGCGGTTGGCGAAACAATTGCTCGGCCTGGCCGATCAATCGTTGGACAAACACGATGAACGTTTCGTCTTGCTGCGGACCGCCGCGGAGTTGGCGTGCGACGGGGGCGACGCGGCGCTGATGATGCAGACTCTCGACCAGCTCGCCGCCGGCTACGACGTGCCGGAGCCCAACATGCACGCCCACATGCTCAAACGCCTGCTGGACGACGGCAAGGCGCCCGAACGAGTG
>CAYUFW010000276.1:0-11547 GCA_964443915.1 uncultured Pirellulaceae bacterium | reverse complement strand
AACGATGTGCCGTTCGACGGGATCGGCATCCAGGCCCACGAACCGCGGACGATGCGGTTCCCGCTGGATCGAGTTCAGGAAATCCTGGACCAGTACGCCTCGTTCGGCAAGGGATTGCATATTACGGAATTCACGCCGGCTTCGTCTGGGCAGAAGGTCACGGGCTCGCACCGCGACGGCGTCTGGGACGAGGCAGCCCAAGCTGACTACGCCGTCAAGTTCTACCGCGTTTGCTTCGCTCACCCGGCTATGAGGGCGATTACCTGGTGGGATTTGTGCGACCAGGGCTCGTGGCTGCCGGGCGGCGGGATGCTGCGGGCCGACATGTCGCCGAAGCTGGTCTACGAACAGCTGCGGCGGCTGATTCACGACGAATGGAGAACCAGTGTGACCGCCACCACGGATAACGACGGGCGATTCGCCTGTCGGGGCTTCCTGGGCAAATACCGACTCGTGGTCCAGATGCCTGACGGGAAAGTGGAACGCGAGGTCCGGCTCACGAAAAACGGGGCGTCAGAGATCGTCGTGCGATTGGCGGCCTCCTCGGCTCGATGAAGCGAACGCGGTAACGGTACACCATGGATTGTGGAGCGATGGCTGACGCAGGAGGCTGGGAAATGAAGCTCGGTGCGCTACAACAATCGATCGGCCTCTTCGTCTCCATACTGATCTGCTTTGCCGCGGCCGGCATTGGCAGTCTGGCCACGACGCCCCAGGTTCCCGGTTGGTATGCCAGTCTCGCCAAACCGACCTGGACGCCTCCGGGCTGGATCTTCGGCCCGGTGTGGACGCTGCTCTACCTGATGATGGCGGTCGCGGCCTGGCTGGTGTGGCGGCAGGCTGGCTTCGCCGGCGCCAAGCTGCCACTCACCCTGTTTGCGATCCAGCTTGCCCTGAACAGCGTGTGGTCCGTGTTGTTCTTCGGCCTCCAAAACCCCGGCGCCGCAGCCGTGGAGATCGTCCTGCTGTGGGCGGTCATCCTGGCGACGTTGGTCACGTTCTGGCGACGGTCGCGGGTGGCCGGCGGGCTGCTGGCCCCGTATCTTGCGTGGGTCAGCTATGCAGCGGTGTTGAACGTGGCGATTTGGAGAATGAACGCGTAAATCCGGTGAGCGACCGCACACGACTCAGCATCGCCATCAGGGCCGTGACCGTTTGGGAGGGTGGATCAGCGGAAGTATGGCACAGCGGGTTCCGTGTTGATCTTCTCCCGAAGCATCTTGACCTGCTGTTCGCTGAGATGGCTGTAGGCGAACAGGCAGTAGCCACGGATTCCCATGCGGCGGACCAGTTCGATCTGCTGCATCACGAGTTCCGGGGGCCGCGAACTGACCGCGCCGCCCGCCCGCATGTACAGCGACAGGCCGGTCACGAGTTGATCGTCATTGGCCAGGGCTGCCAGGAACTGCCGCTCGTTGGCCCGGACTTGGAGGGCCTGCATCTGATAATCCATCGGGAGGATGAGGTCCATCCAGCCCGCCTGCGCCCAGCCTGCCGGGTCCTGCCCCTGGCTGGCCCCACCGCTCAGGTTCGCAAACACCGCCCCCGACATCTTCGCACCCGGACGGGCCTGCCGGACGCCCTTGGCCGTGCGCTCGACGATGTCCCCGATGGCTTGGCGTTGCCACCGGACCCAGTCGTCTTCGGCCGCCTCCGTCAGCGGCTTCGCGTACTGCTGTCGCTGGTGGACACCCAGATGCCGCGCGTCTCACGGACGACTCCGGCCGCGTTTCGCGACAGCTGGTAGCCTTGCGTGGCAATGTGGAACTCGTCGGCCCCAGTTAGTCCCGCGCCGCGCGGGAAGCGGGCAGTCACCTCCCGTTGTTGCAGCCCCGCCGGCATTGCGACCGTCACGGTGCCTATCACGGTCAGCTCTGGGGGCAGTGTGGCGGGCAGCGTGCCGCTCATCCATCCCGTCGGTTCGTTCAGCGGAGTCCAAGTGGTTGTCAGCGCTGCCCGCCACTCGCCCGACGTGGCGACCAACGGCGCGTTCACCACCGGGTGCGTCTTGCCGCCAGCATCGGTGACGATCAGACGAACCCGAAATGGCCCGCCCGGTTTCCAGGTCGATTGGATCGTCGGTATCGACAGTTCATACCGGGTCACGTCGGCCAGCGTGACCGTCAGCCTCTGCGCTGGCTCCGGCTGGTCAAAAAAGGCCGGCGGGTCGGTGACGTCGAGCCATTGGCCGTTGGGTTGGTCAATCAGGAAGTAGTAGTGCCCGCGGATGCCGACCAAACCACTGTCGGGCAGCGGTCCGTACGACTTGCCAAAGTGCGCCTTGGTGGCCTTGGCTGTCTGTGAGCCGCGCTGCGCCAGACTGATCTTCTCGTCCGTGTACAGGGCCGACATCGTCTCGGTGGCAAAGTGGCACAACCGCCAATGCTCGGTGCCCAGGCGCGACGTCAGCAGCACCGAAGTCGGTTCCAGCACGTCGTACGTGATCTCTAGGGGCCAGGGCAGCCCTTCCCCTGGCTTGTAGTGAACGACCTGAGCGCCGAGCTGGACATCGAGGAACTTGACGATTCCCCCGCCGCGATACGGCGGGCGCCCTTCAACGCCCCGGCCCTCGACTTTCAGCGTCGCGACGTCCTGAGCGTGGGCCGGAAACCACGTCAGGGCCAGCAGCATGGCCGGCAGGATGGTGGCGATTCGCATCTTGCTTCCCCCGGATCTCGGTCGGCGGATTACCAGGTTACGACTATGGGTACGGACGGACTCGTGCCGGCGCTCTGCCGAGCACTGCTGCCGGCCGCCCCGTCCAGGTCAAGACGTGGCAGACTCGGCGCTGCGAGCGTACCGGCTATTGGGGTTTGGCAGCCGGTTCCTTGGCTTTCCGCCGCAACAATATCGACCACGCCAAGGCACCCTTGCCGTTCGGTTCGGTCGTGTCAAAACGCGTCTCGCGGAGCCACTGAAACTCAAACGACGGCCCGAAGTCCGCGCGGATGTCGGCTTCCCGCACGCGGGGCGGGCCAGAATGGGGCAGCGGCTCGTTGGCGTTGCCGGCGAGGATCAGCACCTGCGTCCCGGGATGCGACAGCCGCCGCAGCGTCGCGACGTATCCGGCGGCGTTCTGCCGCCGGAGCGCGTGATAGCAGCCGCGATCGTAGATCAGATCGAACGGCTCCAACTTGGGCGGGTCCAGAACGTCGGCATGGACCCAGCGGACTCTGACGCCAGCGTCCTTCGCCTTCTTCTCGGCTTGGCTAAGCGCGCTCCGCGCGATGTCAATCGCCGTCACGTCGAAGCCGCGGCCGGCCAGGTAGATGGCGTCGTTGCCGGTGCCGCAGCCGAGTTCCACAACGCGGCACGGTCGCATTGTGCCGTTCTCGACCGCCTGTTTCAACTCTGCCGACGCCCGACCGATGTCCCACGGTGCCTTGCGACCGCCGCGGTACATGCCTTCCCATCGTTCCTGCTGGGCGGATTGCGGCTGAGGCTTGGGCGGGTCCGCCGCGGACGCGGTGGTCGGCCACGAGGTCGCAATCCACAGCAACACGAGGAGTGGGCCAGCAAAGGCTTGCAGTTTCATGGTGCTACCTCCCGTGGGGACGAAGTCCGCGTTGTCTCGCGCGCCTTGGCTCAGCAGATGCTCCGTACAGCCGGCCCTAATGCCACCGTCCACGCCAGCTTCAGCAGATCGCGGCGGAACCAACGCCAGAACGTCTGTCGGCTGAGGCCGAACTGATGTTCCAGGATGAAACCGGCATGCAGCGTCACGGGGAACGAAACCACGTACTGCGTGGCCGCGACAACGAGGAAGAAGACGCCCAGCCGTATCCATGCGGCCTGGAACACGGCCCAGGACTGCAACCATTGATCCAGCGGCTTGGCCAGGAGCAATGCCACAACGGCCAAAGTGGTCGTGTCCAGCGCCAGGTCGATCAGATGGCAGACCAGCCGTTGGCGGCCGTAGGCCTTCATTTCAGCCAGTTGATCGGCCGTTGTCTGCGATCCGTTGTCAACGAGAAGTTGTCCGTGTTCCACGCTCATCTCGCCTTCCCCGGGGCGAGATCATTGGGCTTCGACCACAGCACGCGGGCCGCGAACACACTCCCATTGGCCCCCCGCGGGCTCGCTTGGCCCTTGGCCATGTACTCGGCGTCGGTCACCCAGGATTCGCCGCCGTCGATGGCTGACGCCCCGAAGTTCCCCAGCATCGCGCCACGCTCCGGGATGATCGCCCGCTCGGTCTTGCGGATCACGCAGAGCCGCTCCGGATCGACTTGCGCCAGGAAGATTGGTGCCCGGTTGCGCGGAATGTGGTCGTTATTGGCTCCGCGGCGGGTATACGCCAGGAACAGGCCGTCGTGGTGCGCCAGCCAGTGCTGCTGCGTGTTGTTGCTGCCCAGTTCGCTCCCATCGTCGAACGTCCAAGCCTTGATCGGCTGGTAGTGCAGGCCGTCGTTGCTGACGGTCACATAGCCCTTGATGTCGTTGCGGATCGTCAGGTAGAAGCGATCCCGGAAGGCGATGATCGAAGGCTCGCACAAGCCGCGCACGACGTTCAGCGACAATTCATCCCCGTGCTTCAGGTACGTCAGCTTCTGGCCGTCGAATGCGCAGTGCAGGACAGTCACGCCGGCCGGCACGTTGGCGGCCTTCGCAAAGTAGATCGGCACCAGCAGGGTGCTGTCCGGCCGAACGAGCCACTGGGCGCAGGCGTTGCGCGCCATATTGAATTTGTCGTCCCCGGGCAACTCCAGGATCTGCCATTTCGACCATGCGCCGGTCTTCGGGTCATAGATCGCATAGGCCGTCTGGCTGAATCGCCGCACGTCGGACAGTTGCTCGCCTTTCTTGCCGTACCGCACGGTGCAGCCCATCGCGATCAGCTTGCCGGTCTGCGGGTGCCAGCCGGGGGTGACATCGGCCACGGCCCTCACCACGCCGCCTGGTTCGGTCACCCACGCCAACTCCGGGATCTCGGTCGGCCCCGTCCAGCTCTGGCCCAGATCGTCCGTCCGCATCATCCACAGACCCGAGTAGTGATCCGAGACGCCCAGGTGCTTCTGGAGCGTCATGACCACCGCCGGCCGGCCCTCGCGCCCCGCCCCGGGAATGGCCGCCACGCGCGGATGGAACCAGCAGAAGTCAGGGTGGAGATCCTGTTTGACGACGTCGAGCTTGACATCGAAGGCCAACGGCGTGGCCGGCTCTGCGGGGAGCAATCTCCGGGAAGGAGGAGCAAGCAGAATGATCACGAGTCCGCAGAGTACGAGTGTTTTTGGCATGGACGGGTCCTCACAAGGGGAGTCATTCGGTGCACTGTGGCTGGCCTACGTTGCGATTTATGGCGTTGGCTCCTGGTATCTGTTTTCCTCGCCTGCCAGTGAACGGGACGGCGCTGCGAGGGAGACGCAGACGATCTCGTGGTTGTTGCGCACGTACAGGCAACGGTTGGCAAAGGCGGGATGCGACCACACGACCCGGCGACCGCCGCTGCCCGTCGAGGGCATGTCGGGCTCCAGAACGTGCGCGCGGCTGATCTCCTGGTAGGCCGCAGGCGTCAGACGGGCGAGGATCAGGTCGCCGTGATCGTTCCAGATGAAGACCCTGTCGCCATGCGGCACCATGAACAGCGTGCTCCAGCGTTCCCGAGGCTCGGTCCCGCCGCTGGTCGGCCGAAGCGTCGTCCAGACACGCCGGCCCGTGTCCCCGTCCAGGCAGCACGTCTCACCGTACAACGACACGCCATACACATGACCGTCGAGCAAGAGCACCGTGCTCATCGTGGTGTTGAAACCGGCCTTCTTCCATTGGCGTTCCGGCGCAGAACTCGCCGAAGCATTCCACAGAACCGCAGGTGCCGCTCCACCGGGCCGGAACTCCAACATCAGGACACCTTCGTACTGGCTGGACACCGCCAGCCGGTTATCCGCGACAGCCGGTGTCGAGATGGCCATCCCGATGTTGACGTGGTGCGGAACCGACCACAATTCTTTACCCGACTCGGGTTCCAACCCCATCAGCCCATCCCCGTGCCAGACGACAAGCTGTCGTCGGCCTGCCAGCGTACGAATCGCCGGGGCACAGTAGCCGGGTTCGGATGCAGTACCGGCCTTCCACAACGCCCGGCCGGTGTGCCGGTCCAGGGCCATCACCACTTGGCCCTCCCCACCGACCATCACGATCACCCGGTCGCCATCGACCAGCGGAGCGCTCGCGAAGCCGTACAGCGGGACGGCAGCGCGGTAGTCGCGGACGAAGTTCTTCTGCCACACGACGCGGCCCGTGGCCGAGTCGAGGCACCACAGGTCGCCCATCGCGCCGAGGGTATAGACCCGATCGCCACAGACGGTCGGCGTGGCCCGTGGCCCGAAGCCGTAGGCCGTTTCATACGCGCACGCCCAGGCGTGCCGCCAGAGGACCTTGCCGGTAGCCTCGTCCAGGCACAGCACACGCTCTTGGCCCTGTGTCTTGTCACGGTAGTCCCAGCGGGTCTTCACGTCGGCCGAGGCCCCTTCCTCGACGGCGCGATCCATCAGGTACACCCGACCTCCGGCGACGGCCGGCCCGGAGAACCCGGGTCCGATCGGCGTTCGCCACCGGACAGGTAGTCTCCCGGGCGGGAACCGCTCCAAGATTCCATCCTCGCGCCAGATGCCATCGCGCAGCGGTCCCCGCCACTGCGGCCACTCGTCGGTGTAGCCGTGAAGTGACGCCCACAAGAGACACGCAACTGCCAAAGGCAGTAATCGAACTGCGAGATGGTTCATCGTTCTGTGTTTCTCCCTGCCAGAGCCGTTGGCGTCACGGCCGGCGGCAGGTTGTGACGGTACTTCGTCCACATCGCCTTCACGAAAGGGTCCCAGGCCGGAACGCGTGCGGTGTTTTTTGTGGACGCGGCGCACTTCGTGCTGGCGTCGTTCCTGGGCTGAGTCTGGTGCACCGTCCGCCTCTTCGTGCGTGCCGCGTCCGGACGCCAGCGATACAACGTGCTGGGGGCTTTGAACGCTACGACTCAGGAACTGATTCGCGTTACGAACCCCACCTATGTCACGGCGGAGACGGTCTGCGAACTGCTGCGAAGGATCGCCGAGATACCGTGTCACGGGTTATCGCGCATCGTGGAGGTAGGCCACGAGGAGATCTCGCCACTGGGTCGTCAGGGTGAAAACTCCGTATGCTCTTCGCTGGTAGTGGGGCCTTCAGGCGGTTGGCGCTGGCGTTGGGCCGGCCAAGAACCGCCTGAAGGCGACACTACGAACGGGCAATATCGCCGCTGGCGCAGCGGTATTCCATCAGAGGGCGTTCTGGGATCGATCGAAAACGACCTGCGGTCGGTTTTGGGCCCCAAACGGGGCGAGTACGTCACATCGAGGGCTGACCGTGATGGGCCTCGGACAACTTGGGAGCGAGCCGATCGGCGATTGACCGAATGGGCAAGGGAAGGCGGGGCAAAGGAATGTTGGGCAAAGGAATTGCAGATCCTGTGCGTGGCCCCGCCACGAAGGCGCTGAGTTTTCACCCTTCGCCCTGTTTCATTCCCACTCGATCGTCGCCGGCGGTTTGGAACTGATGTCGTAGCACACGCGGTTGACGCCGCGGACTTCGTTGATGATCCGCGTGGAGATCCGTGCGAGCAGGTCATAAGGCAGGTGCGTCCAGTCGGCGGTCATAAAGTCGTCGGTGTTCACGCACCGCACAGCCACGGCGTCCTCGTAGGTCCGCGCGTCGCCCATCACGCCGACGCTTTGCACCGGCAGCAGGACGGCGAACGCCTGCGAGGTGGTGCGGTACAGGCCCGCCGCTTTGACCTCCTCGACCACGATCGCATCCGCTTCCCGGAGCACGTCCAGCCGCTGGCGGGTGACGGCACCGAGGCAGCGCACGGCCAGGCCTGGGCCGGGAAACGGGTGCCGCCAGACGACCTCGTCGGGCAAGCCGAGTTCCTGCCCCAGCTTGCGGACTTCGTCCTTGAACAGATCGCGGAGCGGTTCGACCAACTCAAACCCCAGTTCCTCCGGCAGGCCGCCGACGTTGTGGTGCAGCTTGATCGTGGCGGCCGGGCCGTCCACGGCGGCGCCGCTTTCGATCACGTCCGGGTACAGCGTGCCTTGGGCCAGGAACCGGGCGCCCTCGATCCGAGCCGCCTCGGCCTTGAAGCACTCGATGAAGGCGTGTCCGATCCGGCGGCGCTTCTCTTGCGGTTCCACGACGCCTGCCAGCGCCGACAGGAAGCGGTCCTCGGCGTCCACCACGTGCAGGTCGGTCTGGAAGTGGTTGCTGAATTCCGCAATCACGGCCTGCTGTTCCGCCTTTCGCAGCAGGCCGTTGTTGACCAGGATGCAGGACAACTGCGGTCCGATGGCCTTGTACAGCAAAGCGGCGGTGACGGCCGAGTCGACGCCGCCGGAAAGCCCGCAGATGACCCGTCCGTCGCCGACGCGCTGCCGGACTTGCTCGATTGTCTCGCGGGCAAAATCGCCCAGGTGCCAGGTGCCTTCACAGCCGCAGACGATCCGCAAGAAGTTGTGCAGAATGGTGCTGCCCTGGGGCGTGTGGGTCACTTCGGGATGGAACTGCAGGCCGTACACCGGCCGGGCCCGGTGCCGCACGGCGGCGATGGGGCACGTCTCGGTGCGGGCCAGCGGGAGAAAATCGTCGGAAACCCGGAACACCTGATCGCCGTGGCTCATCCACACGGCCATGTCCGGGGAGACCCCGGCGAACAGATCCTCGTGCGAGGTAACGTGGCAGCGGGCTCGGCCGTATTCCCGCGAGGGCGCTCCGTCCACGTGTCCGCCCAGCGCGTCGCAGACCAACTGCATGCCGTAGCAGATGCCCAACACGGGAACGCCCAACCGCAGCAGTTCCGGATCGCAGCGCGGCGCACCCGGTTCGTAAACACTGCGGGGACCGCCGGACAAGATGATGCCTCGAGGCCGATGCGCCCGCACGCGATCGGCCGAAATGTCGTGGCGGACGATCTCGCAATAGACGTTCTGTTCACGGACGCGACGGGCGATCAATTGAGCGTATTGCGAGCCGAAATCCAGAACCAAAACGCGCTCTTCCGAGGCTCGCCCCCCGGGCAAGGCAGGATCCAACCCGTATCGGCTCATGAACGGCAGCCCCAACGACCAAGATGCCAGCGAACAGGCCCCGCCGCACCGTCGCGGCGGGACCCGACAAGCGGCGGATTATAGGACCGCCGGCTAGACTCGTCCAGCGGGCCGTTGTCGGCGGGCTGTTGTCGGCGGGCAGGGGCGGACGTATACTGAGCCGCCATCGCTCCAGACCGCGGCAACCACCGGAAACGCGCACCGTGCAAATCCTGCTCACCAACGACGACGGCATTCACGCACCCGGCTTGGCGGCCATGGAACGCGAGTTACAGGACCTGGGTGACGTCTGCGTCGTCGCGCCGGCGCACGAACAGAGCGGCGTCAGCCACTCGATCACCTTCCTTAGCCCGTTGGTCTGCCAGGAAGTGTACGCCGGCGACCGGCTGCGCGGCTGGGCGGTCGAAGGCAGTCCGGCCGATTGCGTTAAGATCGGCGTGTTTGAACTTTGTCCCCGCCGCCCCGACTTGATTGTCAGCGGCATCAACGGCGGGTTGAATGCCGGGATCAACATCCTGTACTCCGGCACGGTCGCCGCGGCCATTGAGGGCGCCTTTTTCGGCATCACGAGCGTCGCGGTGTCGCTGGAATTCGACGCCCATGCCCAGTTCGAGAAAGCCGCGCGGCTCGCCCGGCGGATCATCGCCCAGATCCTGCAACTGAAGACGTCGGAAGCACAACTCTACAACTTGAACATCCCCACGCCTGCGTTGGCCGGCACGGCGCCGGTGAAAGTCGTTCCGATGGGCGTGGAACTGTACGGCGAACGCTTCCTCAAACGCCAGGACCCGCGCGGGCGGACCTACTACTGGGCCACCGCCGATCCGCCCCCGCAGCCGACGGACCGCGAAACCGACCTGACCGCGCTCAAGAAGGGCTTGGTGACGCTGACGCCGCTGCAGTACGATATGACCAAGTACCCCACGCTGCGAGAAATGGAGAAGTGGACGCTGCAGACGGCGGAGTTGTAGCCGCAAACCACGCGAGAATCTACGTTCGCACGATGTGCGCACATTTTACGTAGGTTGGCACTCCGTCCCGACCGGGTCGGGACGGAGTGCCAACCTACTTTGGTTGCGGCCTCAGGCCGCGCAAGGAGAAACAACGATGAAGGTCTTGGATTGCTGTCTTCTGTTGTCGCTGGCTGTCCTGCTGGGTTGCGGAAGGGAGATTCCGGCGGAGCCGCCGTCGGCCAGCACGCCGGTCACCCCCGTTGCCCCGGACGCTTCGATACCGGCCCCGGCGCCCGAGGTGGCCCCGGTGGCCGACGTGGTAGCGAGTCAGCCGCCCGAGCCGAGCCGGCCGCCAGAGGGTTCTTCCGCTCCCGCCGTTCAACCGCTGTCGCCGTCTCCACCGCCGGCGCTCGCGCCGGCCACGGGTCCGGAACTCGCACCGCCAGGGCAAGCGACTCCGGCTGCGGCGCCAAGTCCCGCCCCCGCCGCCGACATGGAACGGGTCAAGGCCGAAAAAGGCGTCGGCGTGAAAGGCCGCAGCCTGGACCAGCACGAGGGCGTCCTCGTGACGCCCGCCAAGGCGTACTTCACCGTCCGCGAACGGGCGGTCTTCGAGATGCAAATCCCCGCGGCGCTTAAGCTGTTCAAAGCCACCAACGGCAACGGCCCGAAGACGCACGAGGAGTTCATGTCGCAGATCATCGACGCCAACCAGATCCAACTGCCGGAACTGCCCGCCGGCCAGCGGTACGTCTACGATCCCGAAAAGGAAGAGTTGCAGGTCGAACGGCCGGCGCAGTAGCCGCTCGGCAATTCAGTTTTCGCGGCCCAGTGTCCACTTCGACTCAAAATCCGGCGAACGGTGTGGCGTTAGCCCACCGGTTTCTTCGATGGCGGCAGACCATCTCTGGGAAAACCGGTGGGCTAACGCCACACCGTTCGCCGGCCTGTGCTGCGACTAGCGATCGTCGCCACGCGGATCGTCCGGGTCCACGGTCCAACCCCGGCGGGGGTCGAAATGGTTGTAGGCACCCACGCGCCACTGGCCGTCGTCGTCTTTGTAGAACGTCGCTTCCACGTACCGCGGAATGCGGCGATTGGCGATCAGGCCGTCGCGCGTGCTCAGGACCACGACCACGTTGAACTCGGCCGTGGCCATCGGCGGATCGCGCTGCGGGAAGACCTCGACTTCCAGATTGCGCTTGATGTCCACTTCGCTGAACCGATACAACGGCAACTCGGCGGCTGCCTGGCTGCGCACGGCTGGGGTCTTCGGGTAAGCGTACTCCAGGGTCTCTCGCACCTGGTTGCGCTCGACCAGGGCGGCGATGTCGAACAGCGTTTGGGTCACCTGCTCGCGATCGGTGACGATGAATCGTTCGGCGAGCACCGCGCCGATGGTCAAGACGATCGCGGCGATGATCGCAGCGAGGAGCCATTGGGAGCCCGTCCGCAGCCAGCCGCCCGCCAGGATCACGGTGGTCAGACTGCCGATCAGCAGCGCAGGAAGCGGATTTTCGGCA
>CAYUFW010000275.1:0-11552 GCA_964443915.1 uncultured Pirellulaceae bacterium | reverse complement strand
GAACGGCGCGGACTTGTTCTGGCCTACCTCTCCTCCTCCTGCTGCCGGCGATTCGGGAACCGTGGTGGGGTCTGCCGGAACGGCGCGGACTTGTTCCGGCCTACTTCTCGTCTCACCGCGCTCTTTTTTGCCAATCGCCATTCCGGCCCGTTTCTCTGAAGCCTAGTCGCGACCGGCTCGATCGCCAATTTCGGGTCAGCCCGTCCGTCAGGCACGTCTCCTACACCGGGCTCATCTGGCGCACTTCATCAGCTCCCAAGCTGACTCCAGTCATGGCTGGCGGCAGGTCGATACAGGATGGTGCTCGCAGTGAGAGACATGCGTAGCTAGTCCGTTTGCCAACTTGAGTTTTTCATCAGAACGGATTGCGACGGCGCCTTGCACGGGCGGGATGCCTGTGCCACGTGAAAGCAACCCCGCTCATGCAACTGACCGAGGCCGATCATCTTCACACTTCGGACGATCTCGTCGACGCCGAGCCGTTGGCCGACATGGACGAGTTGCTGGACGAGGACTTGCTCCTTGACTCCAGCTTGTTCGAGGAGGACGACGCAGAGGAAGAGCCTGCGGACCCTCCCAGTTCCGAGGTCGACGAACTCGAGGAATTCCGCCGTGGCCGCCGGCGCGGCAAGGCCGATTCGTCCCTGCAAACGCCGCTGGAAACGTATCTGCGGGAGATCAACGAGACGTCGCTGCTGTCGGCCGAGGACGAGCAGGAGTTGGCCGCCCGGATCGCCATGGGCGATGCCGAGGCCCGCGATCGCATGGTGCGGGCCAATCTGCGCCTGGTGGTGAACATCGCCCGCGGCTATTCGGGCAAGGGCCTGGGTCTGCAGGACTTGATCGAGGAAGGCAACTTGGGGCTGCTTCGCGCCGTGGAGGGCTTCGATCCCACGGTCGGCACCCGGTTCAGCACCTACGCCAGCTACTGGATCAAGCAGTCGATCAAACGGGCCCTGATCAACTCGGCCAAGACGATTCGCATTCCGGCGTACATGGTCGAGTTGCTGTCCAAGTGGCGGCGAGCTAATACCCGGCTGAGCGAGGAGTTGGGCCGCACGCCGACCCACGAGGAAATCGCCCGCGTGCTGGGACTGCCTAAGAAAAAGCTGCCCATCATCAAGAAAGCCATCCGCATCTACAATTCCACGCCCCAGACCGATCAGGCCGAAGTGGGCTGGTCGCTGGGCGAAATGGTCATGGACGAGCGGACGAAGACGCCCGAAGATGAACTGCTGGACCACGACGTCCTGTCTAGCGTCCTGCAAATGATCGACCGGCTGGACGAACGCGAAGCCACCGTGTTGCGAATGCGGTTCGGCCTGGGCGACATGGGCCCCCACACGCTGAAGGAAATCGGGGAAAAGCTGAACCTGACCCGCGAACGCGTGCGGCAGATCGAAACGGAAGCCCTCCAGCGTCTGGCTGACGGCCTCAAGGACCCTCGCGAACGGCTGTGGGAAAGCCTGCACCGGAATTGACTTGCCGGTCGGCGCATGAAGAAGCCCAACTGTCGGGATCCGAAACGGCAAACCGTAGGCCGGAACAAGTCCGCGCAGTTCCGGCATTCCGCACGGCAGGAAAACCACGAGCGTTTCTGCCGGAACTGCGCGGACTTGTTCCGGCCTACTCCCGGCCCTTGCCCAAGCGACTGACCCGCGCGGCGAAAGCGGCCTCAGCCCGGCTTCTGTCCCGGCACGGCGAACAAGTCGGCGACGGGGCAACGGAAATCGGGAAGCACGTCTTCGCCGGTCAACTCCTGCGACGACGGAATCAGCTGAGGATCCCTCCCGCTCCGGTACACGCTCACGTCGCGCGTCTCCGGGTCGACGATCCAAATCATCTTGACTCCCAGAGCCAGCATCTGCGAAATGCGCAGCACCGTGCGGTTGACGCGGTCGTTGGGGGACAAGACCTCGACGGCAAGCACGGGCGGTTCGGCGGCAAACTGGCGCTCCATGTCGTCGGCCGTCTGGCTGTCTTCGTAAAAGGTCACGTCCGGTCCCCGCACCGTGTCGGGGTCGCGCTCGACGATCAAGCCCGCGTCGTTGGCGCAGACATAGCCTCGACCATGTTCGGCGGCATAGTTGCCAAGGATTCTCGTCACGTTTCCACAAACGAACCCATGGAATTTCCCCGGCGGCGGCATGTCCGTAATCTCCCCCCGTTCGAGTTCGACGTGCAGATCGCGGTTCTCCGGCAGGCTCACCCACCCGAAGAACTGTTCCGCAGTCATCAATTCCGTCTCAGTTGCCGTGAACACAGTCATGCTCCGCCGCCCTCCGGTTGTGGAACTCATGAGTTCATCCACCGTTGTCATTCTACCACTCGATCTTCGCGGCGTCGAACACCGGGCCCTCGACGCACGTCCGTCTATAGTCCCATTGGCCGCTGGCGTCTTTGATCTTGGCAACACAGGAGAAGCAGATGCCGATGCCGCAGGCCATGGGGGTTTCCAGCGAAACGTCGCACGGCACCTCGTGGGCCGCCGCCAGTTGGGCAACCGCCTGCAACATGACTTCGGGGCCGCAACAGACGACGCGCGAGTCTGGCGCCCGCGTCGCCAGTACTTGGCTTAACAAGTCGGTCACCAACCCGCGATGTCCGCGGCTGCCGTCGTCGGTGCTGAGGCGGACGTCGACGCCTAGTTGCTGGAAATCCTCGACGCCCGCCAGGTAGTCGGCGGATCGCGCTCCGTAGCAGAGCGTCACTTTCGCCGCCGGTGTCACCGCACGCGGCGGATCGCCGTAATGCCGCCGGCCCAGCGACTCGGCCGCCAAAGCCAGGAACGGCGTCTGCCCGATCCCGCCCGCGACCATGATCAGGTGTTCCGTCGCCTGCGCAGCAAAGCCGTTGCCCAACGGCCCCCAGACGGTCAATCGCGTACCCGGCGGGCATTCCACGAGCCGCCGCGTGAATCGGCCTTTCACTAGGTAGACCACATCGATTCCCCGCGGCGCCCCGGACGAGTCCCGAATCGTGTCGTACAGAGCCAGGGCGCGGCCCAGGAGCGGATCGTTCACGTCCGCCAGCCGCAACATGAAAAACTGGCCGGGGACGGCAGCACGTGCGAGCGGCGGGCACTCGAAACGGAGCCGGCACGTGTTGCGGGCAATCGGCACGTTCTCGGCGATCGTGACCGTCTGCTGTACCGCCTGATCGGCATAGTACGAAGCGTGAAGCGGGTTGCTCATCGTTCCTTCTTCCTCGCGGGCCTCTTGCACCTTCATCGGCGAACGGGGCGGCGTTAGCCCCCCGGTTGCTCACCGGTCCTTCTTCCTCCAGGGCTTCTTGCCGGTTCGAGGCGGCCGCCGCGATTGCCCCGCAGCGGCTCTCGGCCCGAAGCCGGCCGGCTTCTCGGGCCGGCCCGTTGGGCCGCCGCGCCGCGACGGTCCGGTCTCACGGGACCCGCTCCCGCCCGCGGCGCGGCGGTCTCCCTCGCGGTTCGCCCGCTGCGATTTCTCGAACGCCCGTGCCGTCGCCCGCTCCAGCATCTGGACCTCCTCGCGCGTCAGCGGCCGGCAGGCGCCCACCGGCAAGTCGTCGAGTCGCAACGGGCCGACGGCGATCCGCTTCAACTGCAAAACCTTGTGCCCGATGCGGGCCAGCATGCGGCGGATCTCGCGGTTGCGGCCTTCGTTCAGGACGATTTCCAGTTCGGCCGTTTCGCGCTGGCGGCGTTTGACGCGCACGGAAGCGGCTCGGACGATCCCCTCCGCCAGATGAACTCCGGTCCGCAGCCGGTCCAATTCGTGCGCTGACGGGCAACCGGCGACGCGAGCGATGTAGGTCTTGTCGACGCCGTATCGTGGGTGCGTCAAGCGGTTGGCCAACTCGCCGTCGTTGGTCACCAGAATCAGTCCTTCGCTGGTCCGGTCCAGGCGGCCGACGGCAAACAGCCGCTCGTCGCTGCGCACCAGGTCCACCACGCGCATCCGCGCGGCCGGGTCGCGATTGGTCGAAACGACGCCCGGCGGTTTGTTTACGGCGAAGTACAGTTTTTTCGGACGAGTCAGCGGCGTCCCGTCCACGCGGATCTGCTGCCGCTGCGGATCGACGCGCGTGCCGAGTTCGGTGACCGTCTGGCGATCGACCTCGACGCGGCCGGCGAGGATCAACTCCTCGCACTCGCGCCGGCTGCCGACACCGGCGGCGGCCAGGACCTTTTGCAGCCGTTGGCCACGCGGCGGCACGTCTTGCTCGGAACGGTCGGGATGTTCGGATTCAGGCGGACGGCGGCGCTTCATGGATCAGTGTCCGTATCTTGGGAATTTCTGCTGGGTCGGCTAAGGCCTCGCGGCCCACGGCTGGAGACCGGCAGCAATGCGGTGGGCCGCGAAGACTTGGCCCACCCTGGCTGGCTCGCGGCTTCGGGCCCCGTTAAGAGAAGATGATAGCCGTTCCAGGCCATTCAGCCCAGATGGCGTAACTCCGCTACCCGCGCCGGCCACCCATTTCCCCGCTCCGTCGAATCAGCCGCAGGGCGCCAGCCCTGGTTCCTGCAGCGACGAAGCGGGGCTAGCGCCCTGCGGCTAATGAAGACCGGTCCAAGCAAGCACCACTATTGAGGCGCAATCTGGGCCGGCGGCGTTGCTGGCGATGGCTGGCGGCCCCACGCGCCGCTCAGCCACGACCGGCTGCGGTCCGCCTCGGACCAGGGCTTCTGGAAATCGCGAGGCCGGCCACCGACGACCTCCGGTCCGGCGTCGTCGTCCACGTAAGGATCATGCACCGAAGCGTTCAACCGCTGTTGCTGGAGCGTTCCCGGAGCGTCGAACGGCGAATGGTAACCCCGGCAGCCTTCGGATCCGAGCAGCAAACAGGCCAAGAGGAAAAAAAGAGAGCGATTCATTGCGCATCGGGGCCTTTGCTGCTAGCGTGGTAGGAAAGGGAATGCTGCGAAAATCGGACGGAAAAAGGGCAGCGGATTATAGGTTTTCGTCTTGGGCGGCTGAAGGCGGATTTGCCTGTCATTCTTCCCGCTGTCGATGGGCTCGCAGGCGATCCGCCGCTGTTCTATCGTCCTTCCTGCGGTGCCGCTTGAAAGGCAGCAAGTCTTTACAGAATTTAGTCTTGCAGAATCGGCAGTCGTGCCGTTTGGTCTTGGGATACCGGGGGTTCTGCTGGCTCAGTCAAACAGGACATGGATATCCGCATCGGATGGCCGGACCGGTGGCTTCGACATCTCTGCACAGCTTCCCAGGCACCGGAACGTGTGCGTCTCCCTCCTGTTTCGTGGGGTTTAGTCCTCACTCACCCTGACTCGCAGATCGCCCAAGATCATTTCCGTTGGGGCTGCCGCCGTCAGCCGTACCGGGCATTGCCGCCAGCGACTGCCGTCGCGCCAGGCCGCGGACTGCAGTCCCTTGGCGACCACCTGGAGCCAGCCACATGAGGAGGAACTCACGGCGTTCAGCCACCGCTGCTGCCAGCCGGCAATCGCTGCGTTGTCGTGTCCGGCCGCGTCGATCGATTCGCGGCACAGCAGGATTCGTCCCTTGCCCGAGGACGCCCAAAGCGTATCGCCTTCGTGGGTCGCCTGGGTCCACTTGGCTCAGGCGAGCGCGGCGTGGAGGGCGGCAAGTTGCCCGGCAGGCACGGCCAACAATTAGGCCGTGCCACAGCGGGCCTCACGGTGCGGCTTGACAGGCAAATCACGGCGTGAAGACAAGCGTGCCGCCGTCGGCCACGTATCGTCGCAACCACTCCGCATCAGCAGGAAGCCCGAGAACGTGTTATCGGTCTTCACGGACGGCGGCAAGAGCAAGAACCACGCAAGGCACGAAAGACACGAAAAGACTGATTTCGTGCTGTCGGCGAGATGGAGTCGAACTCACCAGCCAGTCGTCTCCCGAGTTGCCTCGCGCCTTGTGGAACCAGCCTGCGCCCCCTAGAATCGGCAGTCGGCAAGAGCTTCGCACCGAACCTCTTCCGGGAGGAGAAGCCATGTTGGAACGTACGCCGATTTTTCCGCACGTCATCGAGATGAACTACCAGGCCGGCCACATCATCGGGTCCAACGTGTACCTGATTTACGACGCCGACCAGTGGCTGCTGATCGACATCGGCTACGACGACACGGTCGAGGAGATCGTCGAGCTGATCCGCGAGATGGATTTCCCTTTGTCCCAGTGCCAGACGATCGTCGCCACGCACGCCGACGTCGATCACATTCAGGGCCTGGCCAAAGCCAAACAGATGCTGCGGACGACGGCCGCGGCTCATCCCGTCGCGGCGGACGCGCTGCGCCGCGGCGATCGGCTGTTCAGCTTTGCCGAAATCGCGGCGCAGGGCATCGACATGGCTTTTCCGCCGGTCGAGGTCGAGCACGAGATCGACGAAGGCGACCGTCTGCGGGTCGGCGGCCTGACATTGGACGTGTGGGTGACGCCCGGACACAGCAATTGCCAACTGAGCTTCCGTCTGGGCGATTTGCTGTTCAGCGGCGACAATCTCTTCCGCGACGGTTGCGTGGGCGCGATCGACGCGCATCACGGCAGCGATCTGCCGGCTTTTGTCAAATCGCTGGAACGTATCCGGGGCAGCAACGTGCAATGGCTGCTGCCCAGTCACGGCCCGTACTTTCGCAAGGACGACCGACTGCTGGACGCCGTCGTTACGCGCCTGCAGCGCTACCAGCACATGGCCGACTTCGGCACCTGCGCCGCCGAATGGCCGCTGATGGATCAGTGGGAGCAGGAACTCGCGGCGGGCAAACGGCCCCCTGCAACTTAGCACCGCTGACGTCACGCCTGCGGATCGAACTGGGGGATTTTCAGTGTTTCGCCGTCTGTCAGCGCGGACTGGTGGGCGACGATTCCGGGCACGGTCATGGCCAATGCTTCGTAGATGTTCACCAGCGGTTCGCGGTTCTCGATGATCGCCGTGATGAATTCGTGGGTCAGCCGGCCGTGGGAGCCGCCGTGGCCGCCATCGGCCACCTGGGGCGGGAGCGGCGGGCGGTCGATGTCGGGCAGGTTCTTTTCCGCGCCGAGGTACGTCGTGCCGTCCATCCAGCCGCGCTCGCCAAAGACCCGGCCCGTTTCCGCACCCAGACTGTGGATCGACCGGGTCCGGCACATGCGGAACGAGCCGCCCTCGCTGGTCTGGAACAGGGCGATCTCGTCGCTGAAGGGATTGTTGTAGCGATTGGCTCCCGGCTGGAATGCCTCCTGCTGGCCGCGGAAGCCCTGGCACGAGACGGCCGACAGCCGCTTGCCTGTCACGCCCACGTAGTAGGCCGTGGCATGGGTGGGGTACCAGGCCGGCGGCATGCCCCGGCGCCAATCCTTGTACGAGTCGAGGACGCCGGCCATGTAGTGATGGTACTCGCCTTCGGAGTACACGAGCCGCCCGAAGCCGCCCGCCGCGTAAACCTGCCGCATGGCGTAGCAGTCGGCCCGGTAAGAACTCGTCTCGGCCATCATGTATTTCAGGCCGCTCTTCTTGACGGCCTCCAAGAGTTGTTCGCCGTCCTCGATCGATCCCAACGTCGCCGGGACGGCTGTCATCACGTGTTTGCCGCGCTGGAGCGCCTCGATGCTGTGCCGGGCGTGGCTCGCGGCATCGGTGGCCAGGAACACGGCCTCGATCTTCGGGTCCTTGACCAGCACCTCCAGCGATTCGTAGGTCTTCTCGCAACGGCAAGCCTTGGCCAGCGCCGCACAGCGGTCCGGAAACAAGTCACTGACGGCCACGATCTCGACGTTGGGGTGATCCTGGAAGCTGAACGCGGCCCCGAACCGGCAGACGCCGTAGCCGACAATGCCGCAGCGGATCTTGCGGTCAGAGACCGGCTGCCATTTCTTCTCCGGCTTTGCCGCCTCCGCCGCGATTGCCCCGGCGGCCAACGGTCCGGCCACCGCCGCGCCCAGCGAACCGATGCCCATCGTGCCGAGAAAATCACGCCGGTCAATCGAACGTTCTGACATGGATCACCTCCTGGAGTTGACGGACAAGTAAGGTCATCCAGCGTAGAATCGGGCCGCAGCGATCGCAATGGCTACGCGTCTGGGAATTGTGATGGCATGCCGACGACCGGTCTGTCAGGCTTCTTCCGCTTGCCGTGCGGGTCTGATCTGTCTTGGAATCCATGCGACCTGCAATTGAAAAGAAATCGAGATTCGCCCAGAATACGGCATGGGCAACGCAAACCCTTCATCCATCCACAGGGATCATCTGGACCGCGACATGAAGGTGTTGTGGGGGCTCAGCGCCGCGCGTTGTGCCGTGTGTCGAACCGGTCTGGTTGCGGAAGGCACGCCCACCGACCGTCCGGTAGTGGTTGGCAAAATGGGACACATCTACGCCCACAGTCCTGGCGGCCCTCGCCCCGACGCAACGAAGTCGCCGGATTTTTTGAGGTCATACGAGAACCTGATTCTTGTCTGCGGCACGCATCACGACCTGATCGACGGACAACGATCGACCTACACCGTGGAGGAGTTGCTGCGAATCAAGCAGGAGCACGAAGCGTGGGTCGATTCGCGGCTGGAGCAGGCGACACCAGATGTCGGCTTTGCTGAACTCGAAGTCGTTTGTTCAGGGCTGCTGGCACCGCCGGAGATGCCCACCGAGCCACACATCCCGACTCCCCCGACGAAGAAGCTGCGCAAGAACGGCCTTACGCGGGAGGTTCATCGCCGCATGCAAGTCGGATTGGCCATGTTCCGCGAGGTGGAGAAGTTCGTCGAGAGTGTGGTTCGGGTTGACGACCGTTTTCCTGAGCGACTACGCGCCGGCTTTCTGACCCAGTACGCTCGGCACCGACAACGCGGGTTGGACGGGGACGCGCTGTTCTTGGCTCTCCACGACTTTGCCAGCGGCGGGAGCAACACTTTCGAACGCCAAGCGGCGGGATTGGCTGTGCTCTGTTACCTGTTCCAGAAGTGCGAGGTGTTTGAACCATGATCTTGCCCACCAAGCACATCCAGCCGCACGACTCGCTGATCGGCATTGGTGGCCAGTTGCTGACCTACCTGGAAACGGGGAAGACGATTACCGAACTGTGGGACGACATGCGCGACGTTCCCGGCATCGCCTCCTTCGAACGGTTCGCGTTGGGGCTGGATCTGTTGTACGCCCTCGGCTTGGTCGAACTGGATCGGGGGCTCCTAAAGCGGGTGCAGCCATGATTCGAGCGGTTCGAGGCAACTACGACTCGTTTCGGGCGGTGACGTTTCAGCCTGGCTTTAACGTCATCCTGGCCGACAAGACCGACAAATCGACGCGTAAGGATTCGCGGAACGGGGTCGGCAAGTCATTGCTGCTGGAGATCATTCACTTCTGTCTCGGAGGCCAGAAAGGCACCAGCCTCAAGAAACCAGCGCTGAAATCATCGGTGTTTACCTTGGACTTGCGGCTGGCAGGTCACGAGTTCTCGGCCACGCGCGCCCTGAATCACCCTGGACGTGTTCTGCTGAGTGGTGATCTGTCCTTCGTGCCGCCGGAGATCGAAGCCGTCGCTGAAGCGGAAGGGCTTTCCATTCGGGATTCAGCTTGGACAAGGCTCCTTGGGCAGTTCACGTTCAACCTGCCGCCCGCCGATGGTGACGAGCCGTTCACTCCCAGGTTTCGCAGCCTCTTCCCCTTCTTCGCGAGAAGCGGACGCGAGGCATTCGCAGACGCTTTTTGCCACCACCGTCACACGAAAGTCGGAGAGCAGCAGATTTCCGACGCCTTTCTGCTCGACCTGGGCTGGAAGTACGCACGGCAGTGGCAACTGCTCCGCGAGCGACAGACTCTGCTGAAGGCGTACAAGTCGGCTTCGGAAGCCGGTGTGGCTCGTGCCTTCACAGGATCGCTCGGAGAACTCGAAGCCGAACGGGTCCGAGTCGAACAGACCGCGCACGCGACGGCGGAGAACCTTGGGCGGTTTCGAGTGCATCCGGAATACGAGCGGATCGAGGCAGAGGCATCTGATCTGACGTCGCGAATTCACGCGATGACGAACGATAATGTCGCCGCGGGACGGCTTCTCCGGCAGTACGAGCGTAGCACTGCCGACGAAGGCTTGGAGCCGGCCGGCTCCGGCAACGCGGAAGCGTTGGAGCGCGTCTACGCCGAAGCCGGTGTAGCGTTGCCCGGCTTGGTGAAGAAACGCATCGAGGACGTGCGGGACTTCCATCAGGCGTTGGTCACTGGCAGACGATCGTTTCTGGCGGGCGAAATCGAACGTCTCAAACGGGAGATCGGCCAACGCAAGGCGCAGGTTGCCACGCTCGATGCTCAGCGTGCCCAGCGTCTGGAGATTCTGCAGACGCACGGTGCTCTGGCAGAGTACTCCCGGCTGCAGGCTCTGCACCAAGATGCGGTGTCTCGCTTGGCCGACATCCGGCGGCAAATCAAGGAGTTGCGCGACCTGGAAGAGGGCAAAAGCCAACTGAAGATCGAGTTGGAGACCCTGCGGCAAACGACCCGCCGCGACTTGGACGAGCGGGCAGTCGCGTGCGAACAAGCCATCGCCCTGTTCAACGAGAACTCGCAGACGCTCTACGAAGCTCCCGGAAACTTGATCATCAACGTCGAAAAGAACGGTTACCAATTCGCCGTCGAGATCGAACGGGCTGGAGCGACCGGCATTGAGAACATGAAGGTCTTCTGCTACGACCTGATGCTGAGCCAGCTTTGGGCCTCACGTCCGCGGACACCGGGACTGCTGATTCACGACAGCCCCCTATTTCACGGCGTCGACGAGCGGCAGCGGGCGTTGGCCTGAGACGCGTCAAGATGCGTCTGCAGCCACTGTGCCGTCTGCTCTGCCGCCGCCTTCCGCTGCTCGGCGAACTCGCCGGGAAGCTGACTCGGGAACGTGACGAAACGGCTGGTCAAGATACGGACGGCCCCGGAACTTGAACACTCGGCAAGTTCACACGTTTTTCCCGGCACGAATCAAGGCCGCCGTCGCCTTGGACGTTCGGCCGTGTGGCTGGGGTTGCGAGCAGTCGCCACGATACTACGCGCGGCACCCAGCCGGTCAAGCCGTCGCTCGGATCATCCGTCGGGGCCGGAGGGTCAAAGCCCATTGCTCGGCTGTGGTGGCCCCGAAAGATGACCTCCTTCGTGACGCCTGACACCTGACGTTCCGCCGACAAGGGCCGTTTGCGGCTTTGCGGGAAGAAGGCTCGGCGCGGCTGGCTGGAAGCATTGGGGGCCGCCACATCGGCTGCGGCAAATCGTTGACGCCGCCGCTGGGCGACTGGCCGACGTTGCGATTTCCGGGCGTTTCCCCCACCTGCAAGTGGACCGCCGCCGCGATACCCTGTGGGTAAGTGCTCCACCTTCCGCCAGATATGGGGGAAGGCCGAGGCATATCACAAAGCCACAGGGGCCGGCATGTACGCGAGGATCAAACAAGAGATAGCCGTCCGCGTCACTACTTTGGCTCGGTGTGATGTTGGTTTTACAGCCAGGCCCTCAACCTGGCCGGACCAATCCGGGCATCGGTGCCCGGTTCGATTTCCGTCCGAGTCACTGGATGCAGCCAAGTGGTGGAATTTGGTAGACACGCGACGCTCAGAAGGTCGTGCCCGCAGGGGCGTGCGAGTTCAAGT
>CAYUFW010000274.1:11342-11565 GCA_964443915.1 uncultured Pirellulaceae bacterium | reverse complement strand
CAGATCGTAGGCCCGGGAGCGCAACTGCAGCAGTTCTTCCACGTTCTGCGGATCGAAATCGGTGCGGTTCGGTGCGGTGAACGGATGGTGGCTGGAGGTGACGCCGCCTTCCTCGGTGGGCTCGAACAGCGGAAACTCCGTGACCCAGAGCGGATAATAGCTATTGCCGGGAATCAGCCCGAGGCGATTCGCCAGGTGCAGGCGCAGCTGGCCGAGCGCCGAC
>CAYUFW010000274.1:10985-11304 GCA_964443915.1 uncultured Pirellulaceae bacterium | reverse complement strand
GGTCGGCGATCATGATCAGCACGTCGCCGTCGGCCACGTCGAATTTCTTGCGCAACTCGTCCCGTTCCCGGTTGCTGAAAAACTGGACGATGTTGGATTCCAGTTTTCCCCCTTCGGCACGCATCCAGGTCATGCCCTTGGCCCCGAACGACGGCACGATTTCCTTGGCGTATTCGTTCTGCAGGACGTTCTTGCTGAGCCTGTCGGACTGGCCTTTGATGTTGATGCCCTTGATGCAGCCTCCCCGCTGCAGGATCTGGCGGAAGATCGAATAATTGGTTTCCGAAAACACGTCCGTCACATCGACAAACCGCAGGCC
>CAYUFW010000274.1:8026-10975 GCA_964443915.1 uncultured Pirellulaceae bacterium | reverse complement strand
GATGAACGACGCTTCGATGTCCAGTTGGGTGAATTCCGGCTGCCGATTGGGGCGCAGATCTTCATCGCGGAAGCAGCGGGCCAATTGAAAGTAGCGTTCCATGCCGCCGATCATGAGCAGTTGTTTGAAGAGCTGCGGCGACTGGGGCAAGGCGTAGAAACTCTGCGGATGGACGCGGCTGGGCACCAGGTAATCGCGAGCCCCTTCGGGAGTGCTGACCGTCAACACGGGAGTTTCGATTTCCAGAAAACCCCGCGCGTCGAGAAACTCGCGGACGCATTGAAAGACGCGGTGCCGGGCCGTCAGATTGTCACGCATGGAAGGCCGGCGGATGTCCAGGTACCGGTACTGGAGCCGCAGTTCCTCGGCCACATTGTCCGCGCCGGTGGAGGCCGCGCCCGCGACGAGGGCCTTGTCGGAAACGGCGAAAGGCAACGCGTCCGATTCGGAGAGCACCGTCAGTTCGGTGACCAGGACTTCAAGGCTGCCTGTTTCGAGGTGGGGGTTCTCCGTGCCCGCGAGCCGCTTTCTGACTTCGCCCCTGACCGCGATGCAGTATTCGGCCCGCAGGGAGGCGGCCGTTTGGCAGACTTCGGCGGGCGCGGCTACCGGGCTGAAAACGATCTGCACGATGCCGCTGCGGTCGCGCAGGTGGACAAACAGCAACCCGCCGTGATCCCGGAAGGCATCCACCCAGCCGGCCAGCAGCACCTGGCGGCCGACATCCTCCGGGGTCAGTTGCCCGCAAAAGACCCGTTGGGAAAACCGCATGAGAAAAAGCCTTTCTATTCGGACGATTGACCGGCGAATCCCGCTGCTCACAGGAGCGTGCAAGTATACCCTGTGGGATGAGTGAGGCAACGGGACGTGGCGGCGTCGCAAACGGCCCGCTTGGAGAACGTCCGTCCGTCATGTCCTCCTGACTTGTGCCGAACAAGTGTCCCGGAACCAGGCGAGGCCATTTGGCCCGGCTTGCGCGCAAGTCGTTCGCGTCGTTTTCCCGTCCCGCCTGGAGCCTACCTGGGACTCGAAACCGGCTCCCGGACTTCCGGGCGGCGCGGGCTCGGTTTGACGCTAGCGGGGAATTCCGCGGAAGCGTCTTCCCGGCGTGAGGTGATCCGCAGCAGGAAGGCTTTCGCGTCGAGCACCAGACTGAACAACAGCGGCACGACGAGCAGGGTGAACAGCGTCGAGAACACCAATCCGCCGACGACGACGGCACCGAGTCCCCGGTACAGTTCGCTGCCGGCACCGGGCGCCAGGACCAGGGGCAACATGCCGAAGACGCTGGTCAGCGTCGTCATGAAGATCGGGCGGATGCGGCTCTTGACCGACTCGCGGATCGCCTCGCGTGGCGGCAACGGCTCGCAGAAGTCGTGCTCGCTTTCCCCCAAGCCGCGCATGAAGTTCAATGCCTGGTGGACCAGCAGGATGGCGTTGTTGACGACCACGCCGATCAGGATCACGAAACCGAGCATCGTCAGCGTGTCCAGTTGCTGGGTGGGGTCCAACTGACGGACCAGCCGCAGGCCGACGAAGCCGCCGACCATGGCCAGCGGCACGCTGAACATGATCACGAAAGGATGCAGCCAGCTCTCGAACAACGCGGCCATCAGCAGGTAGGTGATCAGCAGGGCCAGAAACAGGCGGCTGAGTCCCACGCTTTTCAAGGAGGGCAGATTCCAGCCGTCCCAGCGGCCCAACAACGCCGTGCGGACCTGGGTGAGCTTGTCGGCGTTGCCCGCCAGGTTGACTTGCACGTCGGCCGTCATGCCGCCGGTGCGGCGCAGCTCGGCGACCAGTTCCAGGATGACCGCCTGGGCCTCTTCCAGCGCCATCTCGGGGGGCGGGTTGACCGTGAACGTGACGGCCCGCCGTTGTTCCACGCGGCGGATGGATTGCGAGGCGTCGGCTTCCACGAAATGAACCAGCTCGCCCAAGGGCAGAATCGTCGCTTGGCCGCCGCTCTCCTGGATGGCCAACGGGGCGTCGGCCAACTGGTCGGGCGTCAGTTCCAACCGCTGGTCCCGGATCAGCACCAGGTCGATGTTGTCGCCCTCGTAGCTGAAGTCGCCGACGATCGCCCCGTCGACCAGCGCGCGGGCGGCCAGCGCGAGCGACTGGACGTTCAATCCCAACTCCTTGGCGCGGACCTGGTCGATGAGGATTTGCCGCTCCGGACCGGACTCGTTGAAGGTCATCGGATCGCTGCGCACGGCGAACTTGGAGAACGTGTCCATCAGCCGCGCCTGCAACGCGGCGGCGCTGCTTTTGAGCCGCGTGAGGTCGGTGCCGACGGTCTCGACCTCGACCGAGTTGGAGCCGCCCGCGTTACGGCCGAAGATCGACCGTTGGGAGGCGAAGCCGTAACTGCCGGGGATCTGGCTCATGGCCCGGTTCAAGATGGCCTTGACGGGACGGACGTTTTCCGGGTCCTTGCTGGTGGTCATCATGAACACCCGCCCGCGGGAGACGACGAAGAAGAACTCGTCGAGCACCGGGACGTTGGTAATCGGCTTGCCGGTTTGCACGTCGACCAGGGGCGCGATCTTGCCGGCCTCCTCCGAGGTCTGGGCTTCCCAGTAGGGCCGGATCGCCGCCTCCAGCCGCTCGGCCACGAGCGTGTTCTGTTCCATCGAGTAGCTGGGCGGATTGAACATCATCCCGGAGGTGAAGTTCTTGTTGCCGTCCGGCAGGTAGCTGGCCGGCAGCATCAGCATCCAACTGGCAGCTACCGCGACGACGGTAATCACGGCGATGACGACCAGCCGCAGCCAGACCCCGGCCAAGCTGGGAAACGTCATCAGATGGATCAGGCGCGAGAACGCGTTGGTGCTCCAAGCCGCCAAGGGAGCCAGCCCGAACAGCGAATTTTTCAGGATTGTTTTGGGGATAGTCTCTGATGCTCCCGGATTCGGGAAAGTGAAGATAGTGCCTCATCTCGGTACG
>CAYUFW010000274.1:6160-8016 GCA_964443915.1 uncultured Pirellulaceae bacterium | reverse complement strand
CCGCGTTCCGTGGCGAGGGCGCAGGAACCGGGCGCCGGCCGCCGGGACCACGCTGATGGACACCACCAGCGACAACATCACCGCGGCGCTGATGGCCAGCGCGATGTCGTAGAACAGCTGGCCGACCTCTTCCTTGATCGTCAGCACGGGGGCGAACACGGCGACCGTGGTCAAGGTCGAAGACAGAATCGCGCCCCAGACCTCCTTGGTCGCTCGATAAGCAGCCTCGGCGGGCCTCTCCCCCAGCGCCAGGTGGCGGTCGATGTTCTCCAACACGACGATCGCGTTGTCGACCACCATGCCGACGGCGAAACTCAAGCCCGCCAGCGAGATCACGTTCAGATTGCGGCCCGTCAGGGCCATGACCACGAACGTCCCAATGACGGAAATCGGGATGGCCACGGCGATGATCAGCGTCGGCCGCGTGCTGCGGAGAAACAGGAGCAGGACGATCACGGCCAAGCTGCCGCCCAACACCAGGTTCTCCTGAACCAGTCCGACGGCCCGATGGATATAGTACGTGTCGTCCACGACCAGCCGCAGGTTCAATCCGTGGCGGTCGTTCTTGTACGACTTCAGGACCCCGCCGGGGGCGTTCAACTCGTCGATCGCCTGGCGGACTTGCTCCATGATCGTCAAGACGTTGGCCCCGGTTTCCCGTTTGATGAACAGGGTCATCGAGGTCCGGCCTTTGCACTGGTCGAAATGGACCTTCTTTTCCAGGGACAGGGCCACCTCGGCAATGTCCCGCACCCGGATCGGCGCGCCGCGGTCGTCGTACTTGACGACGGTCTGGCGGAGCGGTTCGAGCGAATCGTACTGGCCGAGGACGCGGAAGCGGAAGTCCTGGCGGCCGTGGGCCAGATCGCCGGCTGATTCGTTGACGTTGTCAGCCTGCAGGGCGTTGCGCAGTTCCATGACGCTGATGCCACGCTGGGCCAGGGCCGCCGGATCGAACCGCACTTGCACCTGGTGCTCGCGGCCGCCAAAGATGCCAATCTCCGAGACGCCGGGGATTCGTTCCAGGACGGGCTTCAGGTAGCGGTCGGCATGATCGTAGAAATCGGCCACTTCATAGTCCGGATCATCGGCCAGCAGCAAACAGTTGCCCACGGCGTCGTCGCTGGCGCTGTCCGAGGCCCGGATCACCGGGCGATCGACGTCGTCGGGATAGGACGGGACTTCATCCAAGCGATTGGCCACCTCCTGCAGTGCCCGCGAGATGGGAAACCCGATGTTGAATTCCAGCGTGATGTACGCCTGCCCCAGTTGGGCCGTGGAAGTCATCTTCCACAGCCCCTGGAGCGTTTTCAGCTTCTCCTCCTGCTCCACCAGGATCGACTTTTCCACTTCCTCCGGGCTGCGACCCGGCCAGACCGTGCGGACCGTCACCACGGGACGCTCGACGTCCGGGGTCAGCTGAATGGGAATTGCCGTCAAGGCAATGATCCCAAACAAAATCACCAGGATCACGCCGACCGCGACCTTGACCGGGTTCTGAATGGAGAACCGGATGAAATCCACGATCAGGCCTCCGCGAGAGTCACGATGCGCACCGACTGGCCCGGCGTCAGGCGTTCGGCGCCTTCGATGACGACCGAGGTGCCGTCGCCCAGCAACCGCCGTCCCGCCTCGGTCTCCGGTTCGATGGCGTACTCCGTCGGCATGCGGGCTGTGATCGTCACCGGCACGGGCTGGACCTGCACGTCCTCCCCCTTCGCCGCGGGCCCCTTCGCCGCGGACACCGTGACCCACACGGTCGAGCCGTCAGGCCGCACGAGGACGGCATCGCGGCCGACGACCAGCGCCTCGCGCTCCGCCTCCGCAGCGTCGCGCGGCACGCACACCAACGCACC
>CAYUFW010000274.1:0-6150 GCA_964443915.1 uncultured Pirellulaceae bacterium | reverse complement strand
CTCGGTGGCGATCGAGGCCGTCACGCTCATCCCCACTTTGATGCGTCCGCCTTGATCGTCCAGACGCACGAGCACCGGAAAGGTGCGCGACGCTCCGGGGCCGTAGGGAGTCACCGAAACGACGGCCCCGCGGACTTCTTCCGCCAGGGGATCGATGCGGATCGGCAGAACTTGTCCCAGCTCGATCAGGTTGACCATCGACTCGGGAACCATCAGCTGCGCGTCGACTTGGCCGCGGGAAACGATGTCCACGATCGGATCGCCGGGCGAGAGGTAGCCTCCCAATTCCGCCTGCTTTTCGACGACCGTGCCATCGAACGGGGCCAGTATGACGGAACGCGACATGCGTTCGTTCTCCTCCGCCAAGGCCGCCTCTGCCTGTGCCAGAGCGGCCTCCGCCTCCGCGGCCTTGGCCTCCAAGTCCTGGACCGCCGCCTGCCGCGACTCCAGTTCGCTGTCCGTCACGACGTTGGTTTGGCTCAGCCGTGTCTCGCGCCGCAGTTCCGCCCGTTGATAGGCCAGTTGGGCTTGCGCCGAAGCCCGTTGTGCTTTCGCGGAAGCCACTTGCGCCTCGCTGCGCGCCGCGGCCAGACGGCACCACACATCGTCGACCCGCGCGAGGACCGTCTTGCCGGCAGTCACGGGCGTTCCCTGATCGACCGGCAAGTCGATGATCTTGCCCGTCACCTCGCTGGCCACCGTGACTTTGCGGACCTCGACCAGGCGGCCGATGATCGACCGCTGCGGCTGGATTTTCTTCCGCCGGGCCACGCTCACGCGGATCAGCGCCGGCGGGGCCTGGCTGTTCGCGTCGACGGCTTGCGGGCCGACCCGTTCCAGTTGCCCCTTGAGAAATTCCGGGTCCTGCAGTTGTGCATGCATGCTGCGCCACACCGCCCAAGCGCCCGCCACGCCTCCCAGCAACAGCGCACTGAAGCCAAGCGAACCCAACAAGACCAGCCATCTTTGGCGCGATTCATTCATCGGCGGCAGTCAACCGAAATGCGGGGCGGGGGAGCCACCGGCAACGGACGCACGTGACAGGACGCGGCGGCGACCCCAGAAAACATGGCGTGACCGACAGTTTCACTGTAACCATTGCCCGCGGGCACGTCCAGCTTTTGCCGATTGTGCTTCTCGTCCGTCTGGAGAAATTCGCGGGCTTTTCCCAAAAAAGAAGCCCGGCTTTTCGGAAAAAGCCGGGCTTCTGAGCCGCTGCCGCGTCACGCACGGGCGGTCCTGGCCCCTGACTTTCCGCCGTACAGCCAGAGCACGAAGGGCGAGGCGATGTAGATCGAACTGTACGTCCCACTGACGAAGCCGATGAACAACACGTAGGCAAAGGCGTGAATGCCCTCCCCGCCGACGAAATACAGGATCACGGTGTTGACGATCGTACACAGACCCGTCAGCAACGTCCGGCTGAGCGTTTCATTCACGCTCCGGTTGACCATGGCCTCGCTCAGCGCCGGGCTCTTCCCGCGAACCTCGCGGATGCGGTCGAACACGACGATCGTATCGTTCACCGAGTAGCCGATGATCGTCAGGAAGGCGACGACCACCGTCAGGCTGATCTTGAACTCCTGGATCTGAATGAAACCCAGCAGGCCGGCCAGATAGAAGCTGACGGCGACCGCGGCCAGCGAGATGAGGACATCGTGAATCAGCGCGATCACAGCCGCCAAGCCGAAGACGACCTTCTGGAAGCGAATCCAGATGTAGATCACGATCCCAATCCAGCTAGTCACGAGAGCGACGATCGCCATGTTCCGCGTGTCGCCGGCGACCTTGCCACCGATCTTGCTGGAAGAAGACCAGACGGGCGCCTCGCTCATCTTCCTTGTCATTTGCCGTAAGACCTTCTCCGCGACGGCCCGGTCGGCGGTGAGCGTGACGATCCATTCCTTGTACCCCAGCGAGTCGTCGAGATTCCAGTCCGGGTTGTCCGACAGGTCCTTGGCGTTCAGCATGACCGTGATGTCCTCGTCCTCATCCAGCAGCACGTCGACGATCCCTGCCGCTTCGACGATCTCGTGCTGCACCGTTCGGCCGTTCAGCTTGTAATCGAAGGTCAACGTAGCTGTCGTCCGGACTTTTTCGGCCGGCTTGGCGACGGCCTTCGGTTTCGCCTCTTCGCTGGCCGCCGTCTTGTCCGCTCCATCTTTCGGTGGAGCCTCCGCCGGCTTGGCGTCGCCCTCGGCCGGCTTCGGCTCGGGTTTGGCCTCGGCGGCATCCCCGGCTGGTTTCTCCTTGCTCTCGGCGGTGTCCGCTTTCGGAGCCGGATCCTGGGGCCGCTCGGCAGCGTCCGCCAGAGCCAGCAACCGCTCGTCTCCGCCGGCCCAGGCCAACACGTTCGCCGGAGGCAAATCGCGCCGAGCGGCGCCATCCTCCGCCGGCTTGGCCTCTGCCGGTTTCGCCTCCGCCGGTTTGGCGTCTGCCGGTTTGGCGTCTGCCGGCTTGGCATCTGCCGGCTTGGCATCTGCCGGCTTGGCGTCTGTCGGCTTGGCGTCTGCCGGTTTCGCCTCTGTCGGCTTGGCGTCTGCCGGTTTCGCCTCTGCCGGTTTGGCATCTGTCGGTTTGGCATCTGTCGGCTTGGCCTCGGCCGGTTTCGCCTCTACCGGTTTGGCTTCTGCAGGCTTCTCCTCTGTCGCCTTAGCCGGTACGGGCTTCGCAGAAGGCTGCTTTCCTTCCGGCTTGCTCTCTGCGGCCGCTGGGGGGGCTTCGGGAGCTTCCAGCGTCGGTGAACTGACGGGACTCCGCTCCTCCGTCAGTTGACCGACGGTCACCGAATGCATGGCGACAGGAAATACTTTTTGCAGGATCTTCTCCAGTTGCTCGACCTCTTGCAGCGACGAGTCGATTTTCCAGACCGTTCGATCCGGCATGCCTTCCACATCGACGCGATTGACCGAGTACTCGACGCTGGAACCGTCGACGCGCATGTCCTGGAACTCCGCGCGCAACTTGTCGCGAATGCCGCGTTCTTCGGCCGGTTCCTTCAGGATCATCGTGACCGATGTGCCGCCCAGAAAGTCGATGTCGAAAATCTGTTTGCCGCGTGCCGCCGTCGCGACCAGGCCGATGATGATGAACAGCAGCGAGAGACCGACCGCGATGGCCTTCTTGCCCAGGAAGTCGATGTGGGTCACATCAAACAGCTTGGTCATCCGCAGCGTGGTGATTCGGCGGGTGCGTTCGAAGATGTCGAACACGACGCGGGCACAGAACACGGCCGTGAACATGCTGATCATGATGCCCAAGGAGAGCGTAATCGCGAAACCGCGGATCTGGTCCGTACCGATGACGTACATGACCAGCGCGGTGATCAGCGTGGTGAGGTTCGAGTCGATGATCGTGACCATGGCCCGGTCGAATCCGTTGCGGATGGCCATCCGCAGCGCGGCGCCGCGTTCCAACTCTTCACGAAGGCGTTCGTACACGAGCACGTTGGCATCGACCGCCATGCCGACGCTCAGCACCAACCCGGCCAGGCCGGGCAGCGTCAGGGGGGCACGCAGCGGGAATTTCATCACGGCCAAGGTCAGCAGCAGGTTGGCACTGAGGGCCAAACACGCCACGAAACCCGCGAACCGATACCAGATCAACATGAACACGAACGTGGACGCGAGCGCCAGTCCGGCGGCCCACTTGCCGCGGCGAATGGTTTCTTCCCCGGCGATGGCTCCGATCGTGTTCTGGGCGATGGGAGCCTTCTTCAAAGCCGCCGGCAGGCTGCCGGCCTGCAGAATGCCGACGAGAAAATCCACCTCTTCCTGCGTGAATTGTCCCGTGATTCGGCCGCTGTCGGTGATCGTGCTCATTACGCGCGGGGCGGAGAGCAGGTTGCCATCCAGCATGATCCCCAGCAGCGAATAGAACCCGCGCTGCTCGTCCGGCAGGTTGTCCCCCGTGAGCCCGCCCATCAGGCCGGCGCCCACGCCTTTCATGTTGAAATGCACACACGGATTGGCGACTTCGTCGTAGCCACGGCTGACCATTCCCAGGTTCTCGCCGGTCACGTTGTACTCGTCCCCGGCGTACATGAGCACGTCGATGTCCTGGATTCCCTGCTCCTTCAACCAGCGTTCCAGGCCGTACTCCTGATCCAACGGCACGTTCTGGGTGTCGATGATATCGCCGGTGGCGGAGTTGCGGATCGTGTAGTTCCCGACATGAACTTTCAGCGGGCGGAACCCGCCCTTGACTTCGTTCACTTCGCGGCCCACGCGGGACCAGTAACCGATCCGTTTGCCGTCTTGATCCAGAACGTACTTGGACCGCTTCTTGGTCGGATCTTTCTCCTGCGCCTTGGCCGTCTGAATGACGGCGTCGTGCTGCGTGGAATTGGCGACGATCCTGAATTCCAAGGAACCGGCCGTGCTGATCAACTTCTTGATGCGTTCGACTTCGCTCGTGTCGACGTCCGGGATGATCACCTCGACCTGCCAATCGCCGTACCGCCGCACGACGATTTCCTTGGTGCCGGCCGGGTTGATGCGATCGTTCAACCGTTGCAGCAGATGTCCCCAGTCGATAGCGGTCGGCGAGATGGCGGTGGCGTCATCGATCTTGAGCGCCTCGCGGTCGATCTCGTAGACCAGAATCACGCCGCCTTTCAGATCGACGCCCAACCGCAACGGAAAGCTGACCAGAAACACGCCGCCGACGCACAGCGAGCAAAAGATCAGCGCCAGTTTCCAGCCGAAATCACGCATCCGCAGCCATTTGGCCAGCCAGACGCCCAAGAAGATCGGCAGGGGAAAGGCGATGATCACCTTCAGGAGCGTCATTACCTCCGGTGACTGCCACCAGGGACCTTGTCCAAACAAGACCGTCGAAATCAAATCTAACGACATGACAGGAACTTCCTGATTCCGAGAGACTCTGTAAAGGTGTTCGAGTGCGGGGAAGGGCACGGCGGGCGCGCCGCAGTCCCTCCCTAGTCAGTGGCGAAGCCGCCGGATAACGCCGTGGCCGCTGAGCCGAAGCCAAGGTGGCGGATCCACGCTCGGAGCCCGCGATCCTCAGCTCTCTTTCTCCTCTTCCGCCGGCTTCTCGGACGACAGCACTCGCGAGATGGAACTGCGAAGAAAGCGGATCCGCGTGTTCTCGTCGACCCGAAGGGTCACTTCGTTGGAGCCTGTCGGCGCGTTGACGACGACTCCCATGATGCCCCCAATGGTGACCACATGATCGTTTTTCTTCAAGTTCGCCTGCATCTTGGCCACGTCCGTCTGCTTGCGCTTCTCGGGGCGGACAATGAGCAGGTAGAACAACACGCCGATCATCACAATCGGCAGCAGCAGGCTCGTAAGGCTGGGGCCCTCCGCAGCAAGCAACAGCGAGTGAATCGTTGGCAGACCGCTGAGCATGAAGGACTCCGATTGACAACCGCGGGGGGCCGCACGACGCCCGCGTCCGGGAAGGCAAAACGGCCCGGCTGCCCACGACAGTCGGACCGGCTTGGCGGCAACTTAACCGGCGTATGATAAGGCCTTGCGTCGAAAGGGGCAAGAGCAGCTAGCGAGCGGTGTTGGGCCTCCGTCGCGAAACGCCTCAACCTTCCGCATCCTTCCCCGGCTGCCACTGCTCCCGCTTGGCTGCGATGAACTCCACGAACTCACCAGACTGGATCGCAGCCCGCGTCTGGGCCAGCAGCCTTTGATAGTAGGTCAGGTTGTGGGCGGAGAGGAGGATCGGGCCGAGCATTTCACCGGCCATAAACAAGTGCCGCAGGTAACCTCGGCTGTGTCGGCAAGCGGGGCATGGGCACGTCGAATCGATCGGCTGGCTGTCCAGCTGATGCTTCAGGTTCCTGAGTTTCAATGGCCCAAAGTCCGTAAACGCCAGAGCATTACGGCCATTTCGAGTGGGCAGCACGCAGTCGAACAGATCGATTCCCCGCTGAATGCTTTCAAGCATGTCTTGCGGAGTACCCACCCCCATCAAGTACCGCGGCTGATCCACCGGCAATTCGGGGCAGGTAACGTCCAGCACGCGATACATCTCGGCCGCCGGTTCCCCAACACTCAGCCCGCCGATGGCATAACCGGGGAAGTCAAGCGCGACAAGCTGACGAGCACAGTCGACTCGCAGGTCCGCGTCCACGCCGCCCTGGACAATCGCGAACAACGCCTGGTCAGCGCGTTG
>CAYUFW010000273.1:0-11641 GCA_964443915.1 uncultured Pirellulaceae bacterium | reverse complement strand
CCCCGAAAACCGGTGGGCTCACGCCCACCGTTCGCCGAGCCCCGAGGCGATTTCGCCGAGGTGAGACAGTCGAATTGGAAACCCGGCTCTTATCGGCCCGGCCTTGCGCTATGGCCGCTCCTCCAAGTGCTCCAGCAGCAAGGCGAGAACGCAGAGTGCCGCCTCGCGCTGTCGCGGCACCCGCGAGCCGCTGATCAGCCGGCAACGCCGGACTTTGGCCACCGTGATCTCCCCCGTCTCCGGCTGCCGGTCGGCCACGCCAACGTAGATCAGCCCATCTTGATCTGGCGGCGCATCCGGGCCCAGATGTCCTGTCACCGACGCGGCCAAGTCGGCTTCGGGCGTGACCGTCAGAGCGCCGCTGGCCATCAACCGGGCCACCGCTTCACTGACCGCCGTGTGCCGCCGCAGCACCGGCGGAGGGATGCCCAGCCAACTGGTCTTCGACGCTTCGCGATACGTCACCAAGGAGCCACACAGGTGACGAGAGATACTTGGGACGCGTCCCAGCGAAGCCGCCACCAAGCCGGCGGTGCAGCTTTCGGCCAACACCAGTCGCCGGCCGGTTTCCGTTAACAAACCCGCCAGGAGGCCGCAACGGGCATCCATTTCGGAATCTACGGCGTACATGGCTCCTGAGTCCCACCCCCGCGTGGTGTAATCGCCGGCGCTGACTGGTTCGTCCGGCGTTAGCGAGACCTGATGGTCTCCTGAGGCAAATGCGCCAACATTTCCGTGCCCACACCCGTGCTCTGGAGCATGGTCATCAACTCGTCGAGACGATGCTCGTCAATCCGGTAGTATATGTGCTTGCCTTCCTGCCGCGTGTCGACCAGCCCCGCCATCCGCAGCAGGCCCAAGTGATGGCTGACCGCCGGCTGGCTTTGTCCCAGCCGCTCCCACAGGTCCCGCACGCACAACTCTCTGCGGCGGCCGAGCATCTCCAGGATTCGCAGACGAGTCTCGTCGGCCAAGATCTTGAACAATTGAGCCAAGTCCCGGATCACGGTCCCGGAACCGTGCGCAGGGGCTTCCTCGGTGGTCTCACTCGTCACAGCATTCGAGACTCGGCTGATCATGTCTGTACGCACTCCTACCGTTGATCGGAAGAAAAAGCAGTCCGGTCCGTCGTTGAGTCGCCGGCGGGGCGGCTACGGAGCTTCCGGACTCGGCTTCTCCGGCACCGCTGGAAAGCGGCACAGGGGCTTTTTGTCGCCCGGAACGTCGATCAGGTCGGCCACCGACGTTTCGCCGAATTTCTTTTCGAGCAGTTGGGCGGCTTCTTCAAGAGTGCGATGGAGCGGACACAAGTCAGTCGTGTGTGTCGGCAGTCCCAAAGGACATTCGTGGAACCGCCGAATCGGGTCCACCGCGCTGATGATCTCGAGCATCGGCAGCCCAGCCGGATCACGCGTCAAGGTGAAGCCCCCATTGAGACCTCGCTGGGAATGCACCAGTTTGGTTCGGCTCAGCGACTGCATGACTTTGGCCAAGTATCCCGGAGGAACTTGGGTGGCTTCAGCGATCTGGGCCGTGGTTCTCGGCGACCCACGCTGATCGGCCAGGTAAACAATCGCACGCAAAGCGTACTCAGCGGTTTGGGAAATCATCGCACCCCTCCAACTAGACATTGGGATAACCACATCCACTTTAGTGCTATTGTTCCTGCTTGTCAACATGGGAAACGAAAATTTTTCCGGGATTGTTCGACCGCCCGCGTGTACGTCCTAGTCGAAAACATCGTGTCAAGTCAGAGAATGCACGAGTCGCGGACAACCGTCATTTTGCGTGCCTTCTTTCAGTCTTTTCCGACTTCGCCCGTCCGCAGATCGTCGCAGATGATTGCCTTTTCCCCGCATTCCGATAGGAATTATGCAAGGAGGTCGAACGAATGCGGGAGGTGGGGCATGCGTGACTTGGCGAGATACTTTCTGGCGTTGCTGGTGGTGGGAACCGGGTTTTACGCCGCTTGGCAGCATCGGCGTCCCGAGCAGCACCCTCAAGGCGAAGCGGTGGCCTCACGCGCTGAAAACGAAGTCGCGTTGTCACGAGATGGCCGCGAATCGCCGGCGACCGAAACATCCGGCGCGCTGCCCGTGGCCGCCCTGACCGACATCGATCGTGTGCCGCTGCTGGGTCCTGATCGGGCGAACATCCGCGGCAAGGCGGCTGATGCAAGCGTCAACTCCGTCACGAGACCGCCTACCCTGAGGGCCGATAAATCGGCTGCGGACGCAGCGACTCCCAAGTCGGTGAAAGAGAAAGGGCCTGTCGCTGAGGCAGTCGAACGGGACGGGAAGAAACAGGCTAGTGCGAAACCATCGCCGAAGAAGCAAGAGAAGAAGAAAACCGCGACAGCAGCGTCAGCCGGGAGCGGACAGGGCATCGCCGATACAGGCGAAAAGAACCTTGCTGTTAAAAAGGCCACCGAATCCGGAAAACCGATACGGCAGGATGCTGACCGAGATGGCTTTCGCGGCACCGTCGAGTCGTCCCAGGAAAACGACCCCGTACCACCGGAGTTCGCCTACGAGTACCGGCCCCACTTCCAGTTTGCCGAGGACGCGTCGAACCAGACCTCCGCCAGCCCAAGCAAGTCCCCGCCACACAAAGACAACCGTTCTTCTCAGACCGACAAAAAATCGATGGCGAGCAAGACTCCATCGACCGCTCCGCCGCGCAGGCACCGGATTGTGGAAGGCGACACGCTGCCTCGCTTGGCCGAAAAATACCTGGGCAGCCGGGACCGCTATCTGGAGCTCTTCCAAATCAACTCCGAAGTCCTCTTCGATCCCCGTCTGATTCCGATCGGAGTCGAAATCGTGATCCCAGCGCGGACCACCGTCGTAGCGCACGCCGCCAGCACGCCGACGCCGACGGCCGTTGCCAAGAAGGGCGATTCCGAGAAAAAAGAGGACGCCGAAAGAGACGATGATGTCTCGAAGTACGACTACTTGTGGGACACTTCCGTCCCGCTTCCGGCGATGTCCAACAATTGACACCAGTGCTTAGCATCGTTCGAGAAACGAATTTCAGGCGTCGAGGGAGCGGCCAGGCGCTAGCCGCCGGTAGTGCGGCCAATTCGCGACCGGCGGCTAGCGCCATTCCGCTCACTTGCTTCTCGAACGGTGCCTGGTCGGCGTCCAGGGCCGAGCGAAGGCCAATGTCGCATCCAGAGAGCGCGAGGCCACCGGCACCCGATTCACACGAACTTCGTTAGCCCAGGAACGGCGATCTTCACTTCGGGGGCCGGGCCCCAGTCGTAGCTGGGCGGAGTCAGATCCTCTTTGGAATTCAGGGCCTGTTCCCAAGTGATTTCCCGGCCGGTGTACGTCGCCATGCGGCCGAGGATCGCCAGTAGCGTGCTGTGGGCCATGTACCGGCCATTGTTGATCGGCTTGCCGTTGCGAATCGACGCGAACAGCTCGTCGTGTTCCGTCTGGTAGATGTTGTTCTCCTCGCCCTGGTAGACCCATTTCTCCGAATCGGTAGTGATGGTCAACCCGTTGCGGCTTTCGCGAAACGAAGCGGTTCCCCGCGTGCCCACGGCCAGGGCACTCATCTCGTTGCGGCAGCCGGTCATCTGACGGCAGTTGCTCACCAAGCGGGCGCCGTGTTCGTATTCGTACACCACGGAGTGATGATCGTAGATGTTGCCGTACTCCGGGCCGGTTCGCTGCTGCCGGCCACCCAGGCCCACCGCTTTGGCCGGATACCGATCGCCCATCGCCCACGCGCAGACGTCGAGAAAATGGACGTGCTGTTCGACGTTGAAATCGCCGCTCAGCCAAGTGTAGTAGTACCAGTTGCGAATCTGGTTGTGCAGGTCGGTCCAGTCCGGCTGGCGGGGTTTCAGCCAGATGCCGCCGCGATAGTCGTTGGCGTACAGGGTCGTGACCTTGCCGATCTGACCGTCCTGGATGCGCCGGACGACTTCCTGGAATCCGTAGGAGTAGCGGAGGCACAGCCCGGAGACGATCGCCAGTTTCTTCTTCTCCGCCTGCTCGCACGTGGCCAGCACCGCTCGCACGCCCGGAGCGTCGACCGCTACCGGTTTCTCGGCAAACACGTGGACCCCGGCCTCGACGGCCGCTTGCAGCTGCGCCGGCCGGAAATGCGGAGGCGTGGCCAGCAGCACCACATCGACGCCGCTGGCCAACATCTGCTTGTAACCGTCCACGCCGGTGAATTGCCGCTCGGGCGGCACGTCGATCTTGTCCGCGATCTCCGGCTGTTTCTTCAGTCCGGTCAGACTCCCTTCCAAACGGTCGGCGAACATGTCGGCCATCGCCGTGAGCTTGACGTTCCGGTCCGCTTTCAAGGCTTGTGACGCCGCGCCCGTGCCGCGGCCGCCGCAGCCGACCAGGCCGACGCGCAACGTGTCGCTGCCGGCCGCGTGGACCGCCCTGGCGGGCGTGGCCGCAAGAGCCGAGAGCCCGAGCGCCGCGGTCGCCGCGCTTTGGCCCAGAAACTGGCGGCGTGAAGGAAGATGGAATGACCTTTCGCTACGTTCCATGGCCGTGCCTCCCGAGTATTAGCGAGAATCCATCTTAAGACCGGCAATCGCGCCGGGTCAAGAAACCATCAGAAAAATGTGCCGCCAATTGCAGCGAGCCAACGCCGAAGACCATAATTCGGGCACCGCTGATTCGGACTAGACGCGCCCCGGAGAATCGCCATGTCGCGGATACCGTCGCCTTCGTCACTCACTTGCTCCCGTCGCACGTTCCTGCACGCTAGCGCCGCAGCGTTTTCCGCCTCCGCCTTCGCTGCCGCCACCACCACGTCGCGGGCAGGCGACCAGACACCCGCAACCCCCGGCCCGCCGACCGAGTTTCAAATCGCCTGCATGACCCTGCCCTACAGCCGCTTCCCGCTGGGCCGCGCTCTGAGCGGCATCCAGTCGGCCGGCTACCGGTACGTGGCCTGGGGCACGCAGCACGTGGAAGCCGACGGCCAGAAGGTGCCCGTGCTGGCGGCCGACGCCCCGCCGGACCGCGCCGCCGAACTGGGCCGCCGCTGTCGGGATCTGGGCCTGGAGCCGCTGATGATGTTCTCCACGATCTATCCCGAAGACCCGCGCGGCTTGGAGGTGCTCAAGCAACGCGTGAAACAAGCCGCCGCGGCGGGCATTCCCCAAGTGCTGACCTTCGGGCACACCGAGGGCGGAAACGCGCCGGTGTGGGTCGAGCGGTTCAGGAAGCTCGGTCCCATCGCCAAGGACCACGGCGTGCTGATCGTCGTCAAACAGCACGGCGGCTCGACCGGCACCGGCGAAGCCTGCGCGAGAATCGTCCGCGAAGTCGGCCACCCGAACATCCAAGTCAACTACGACGCCGGTAACGTCATGGACTACCTGAACGTCGATCCCATCCCCGACATCCTGACATGCGCCGACGTGGTGCGCAGCTTCTGCATCAAGGACCATCGCAACTGGCCCAGAGACGAAGACTGCGGCCCCGGCCTGGGCGAGATCGACCATTATCGCCTGTTGTACCCCGTCGCGTTCCGCGGCCTGAAGATGCCCCTCTGCTGCGAAAACATCTTCGCCCCGTTGGTCCCGCGCCCGGAAACTCCCGAAGGAATCGACGACCTGGCCGCCCGCGCCCGCCGCTTCCTCGAACTCGTCATCGCCGGGCTGCAGACCCGAGTCCCGTAATCCGAAAGAGACGGTGTCCTACAGCAGAAACGTGGACGGCAAGGCTCCCTTCGAGTTGGACGGATCGGGGGAATGGGAGCACTTGTCGTCGCGGACCTCCTACGAACGGAGAACCTAGAACTCGTAGTGCAGCCCGACGTTCAAGCCGTGGGCCCAGAAGTCGCTGTTGCGGAAGGCGAAGCCGGGGCGCGTGGCGGCGGGGTTGACAGCGGGCGGGATCTGCGAGGGATCGACGACCAGATCGATCCCGTCGGTGAGACGCGCGACATCGGACCAGTAGATCAGTGTGTAACCGAACGTGGCATACAGCTGATGCGTTAGTGCGTACTCGACGCGGATACCCAGTTCGCCGACCGTCGCGAAGTCGGATTGCGCGTGGCTGCCGATGTTCGAGGGCAGCGCCAGCACGCCGCCCGGCGCTGTGTCCGTGACGGGGCCGTCGACGGTCTCGACCGTGACGGCGGTCTGGCCGGCGATTTTCGTCACCGTCCGCGTCCCGCCCAGAGCCGCTTTTCCCAGGACCTGGAGTGCCCAGCAGCGCGTCCACCAGCGGCCGATCAAGCCGATTTCTCCGCCGTGGAATTCGTTTTCGGATTCCAGGCTGTCGGAACGCCCGACGACCGCGTCGGTGTCAAAACCACTGCTGTCGTCCAGGGAGACGAACAATTCGTCCACGTGCAGGCCATCGTACAGACGTTGGTAACGATAGCCCACGACCCCGTCGAAGCGATAGTTCTGCTGGCCCTGGAGCCGACGGCGCAGCAGGGCTTCCGCGCCGGAGAATTCGACATCGGAGCGGATCAGGATGGCTCCCAGTTGCTGGTCCGGATCGGAGACCGTCACGCTGCCGGGCAGTCCCGTCCCGGCGTCGATGATCGGTCGGGAGAGGACCGGGAACGGAAAGTCGGCGCCCGAGGCGAGATGTTGGGTGCCGCCCACGTCGACGTCAAGGTAACTGCCTTCGACGCCGAAGCAATGTTCGGGCGTGAACCAGTAACCGCCGGTCAACCGGCCGCCGGAACGCAAGTCGCCGTGCCAGTCGGCATCGCCGAACAGCAGCACGGTGTCCGGCGGGGCGCCACTGGTAAGCAGCGGCGGCAGATGGGTTTTCGAGCTGGCCCAGGCAACGTACTCCGCCTCGAACCAGAGCCTGGCGAGCAACAGCGAGCGGTACATGCGCGTATCGACTCCGCATTGGCAATGGCAGGGCCCGTCGAAGTAGCTGCACGGTTCCGCCGAATACGCACAGGCCGGACTGCTGCAATCACTGCACGCTGGGCGGCCGTGCAGGAGTTGGGACACGCCTTCCCCGACCGCTCGAACTGCCGGACGATTTGCGATGCCCGGCCGGAGCCAACCCCATTGTCCCACTGCCTCGCCCTGGCACGTGCTCCATTCTGCCTCCTCTGCTTCCGCCGTGATCCCGCCGTGTTCGCGACGGGCATCCCCGGCGGGCTCCGGGACATCCTGGCCCGCGGCCCGGCCGGAACAGGGCCAAACGAGCACGAGCCAGCAGAGCCAGGGACACACGGGGAATCGGCGCAGGAACGCTTTCATCGCTTGCATAGCTGTCAACTCCGTAGCGACAGGGCGAGTGCCCCCAGGGTGATACCTTAACTATCGGAGTTGCCGCCGATCCGACCGTAAGAAATCCCCCCACCGTCACGCCAAGCAGAACCGCTACGGTTTCGCCCGCACCCGAAGCCCGGTTCTTCCTGCCGCCGCGGCTCTGTCCGTGGACCACGCCTTCGGCTTCCGCTACGATGCGCTCACATGATCTGCCATGTCCGACACACGCGTCGCAGAAATCCTCGCTCGAGTCTCGCTGACGGCCACTCCGGTGGTCTGTGAGAAATTCTGTTTGCTCACCGGCGGCGGATTCCGGATTCAGGCACGGCTCGGCTGCAGCGTCCGAGAACTGTTGTGCGGGCAGTTGGGCGTCGAGGCCGAATACCTCGACAGCCGCATTCAGACGATTTTTCTGAACGGCCAAGTGGTCGACGATCCGGCCGCGGCGCTGGTGCCGCCGGGCTCAACCATCGCTTTGTCGGCTGCCATGCCGGGCGTCGCCGGCGCGATGCTGCGGAAGAGAAGCCGTTACGCGCCGATGCGCAGCCGCTTGACCTATGCCAGCCCCGCCCCGGCTCCGGGACCGGAGATCGCAGGCGACGTGGTGCTCCAGTTCTTCAACCTGTTGCAGCGGGAACTGGCCCCCCGCTTTCTCCGCCGCGGCATCCTGATCCCAGGCCGGGCGTTGCGCGGACTGCTGGCACGTCGCTGGGACTCCTTTCGGGCCGGGATTGTCGCGGCGGAGGTGTCTGGAGAACCGGTCGCGCCGAATGCATTGCTGGACATGGATTGGATGAACCGGGAGGTGTTGTTGACGGTCCGCGCCAGTCCCCTGGACAAGCAGGGCGTCTCGGCGCAACGATAGTGTCTTGCCGTGGAGCGCCCGTGGCGGAGTTTTGCGGCGTGGAGAAGTCCGGCGTCTGGAAGAAGCCCGGCTTCTGGCATCCGCAAACGTCCGAGCGGGCACGGATAAATCTTTCCTTCAATGATGGAGACCATCTCATGCGACGTCGCCAATTCCTTTGCACATGCGGAGCGGCTGCGGCCGGCACCGCGTTCTTCGGACGGCCCTTGCTCGCGCAGGCCAAGAAGGCCAAGGTCCTGTACTTCACGCGCAGTGTCGGCTTCGAGCACAGTCCCGTTAAACGCGAGGGCAGCGAGCTGGCGTTTTCCGAAAAGCTGCTCGTCGAATGGGGCCGGGAGGCCGGATTCGACGTGGAGTGTTCCAAGGACGGCCGGGTGTTTGACGAGGACCTGGGCAAGTACGACGCCTTTGCGTTCTACACCTGCGGTGACCTCACCAAGCCGGACAAGTACAATAACCCGCCGATGACGGCCGACGGCAAGAAACGGTTCCTGGACGCCGTCGCGGCCGGCAAGGGCTACGTCGGTTTCCATTCGGCCACCGACACGTTCCACTCACCGAGACCGCGCGACGGAGTCCAGGCGGAACTCGATCCGTACGTGGCCATGGTGGGCGGTGAGTTCATCGTCCACGGCCGGCAGCAGGAGGCCACGATGCGCGTGGCCTGCCCCAAGTTCCCCGGCGTGCAGGAGATGGGCGAAGCCTCGAAGTTCCTCGAGGAATGGTATGCCCTGAAGAATTTTGCCAAAGACATGCACGTGATTCTGGTGCAGGAAACCGCGGGCATGGTGGACGACTGCTACCAGCGGCCGCCCTTCCCGGCAACCTGGGCGCGGATGCACGGCAAGGGACGCGTGTACTACACCTCCTTCGGCCACCGCGAGGACATCTGGACCAATCCGAAGGTCAAGAGCCTGATTCTGGGTGGATTTGCCTGGGCGCTGGGCCGCGTCGATGCGGAGTTGAAGCCGAACCTCGCCGAAGCGGCGCCGAAGGCCGATGAACTCCCCAAGATGCCGCCCCGCCAGCCGAAGCCGAAGGCCAAAGCGAAGCCGTGAGCCGACAACGGACTGCCGAGGCCGTCGCCGATCAGAAGCCCGGCTGTTCCGCATAAGCCAAGCCGAATGCGCTGAGCTCCGTGAAAGCCGCGTCGGGGCGGGAACGGGGCTGCGAAGTTCCAGGGGTGAGACCACCGCTTAATCTTGCCAGCCTGGTAGTGCGGCAAGGCGGGAGCGACGCACTTGCCGCCTTCGACCGTGCCGCTTTCGATGGGCAGCGTTTCGTCGAACGACCGGTTTTGAATCAACTCGGCGTACCGCCCGCCGTCGCCGGCATGGTGGATCGCGTCGAAGAGGATGCCATACAGCGACGCCGGGACAGAACGGGGAGCGCGGGCAGGGCGTCCGGTGCCTGCCGGCCTCTCGCCGGCGCGCTCGCCGTTGGGGCGCGGTTAACCGACGACATCTCCTCCGCCTCAGATCGGCGTGTCTCCGACCTTCTGGATCCACTCCCGCGTCCAATCGACGGCCTCGAAGCCGACGTCCATCACGCCGTTGCTGAGGAACATCATGCCCTCGATGCGCTTTTGCCGGAGGGCCTCCAGGCCGAACTCGCACTGCTGCTGCATGGCGGGAATCGGGATGGACACCTTGCGGCTGAAGTCCACCAGATAGCAGCCCAGGATCACCTTCAGGTGCGGGGCCACCTCCTTGACCTTGGCTACGTTCGACTCCAGATGCACCAAGTCCTCGGGCTTCCACGTCCAAAAGGTGACGCCGTCGAGCAGCTTCAGGTAATCGTCGAGCGGGAGCTTCAGCAGGGTGGTGTAGTACGTGGAGTAAATCTCCAGGGGTCGGCCCGCCGCTTTCATCGTTTCCCGGATCTCCCGCAGTTCATCGAACGTGAGCAAGGCTCGTTTGCCGTCCGCCTTGGATGTGAAGAAATCGTCCAGGTGCGCTCCGACGAAGTTGGGCGTCTTGAGGATCAATTCCACCCCTTCCTTGCGTTCCTCCGGTGTCGTGAATCCGCCCGAACCGACCAGTCCCCAGAGGACGCGTTTGAAGAGCCGCAGGGCGACCGCGTATTGCTCGAAGGGCGGCTCGAACCGGCCCAGTTTCGCTTCCGGTCCAGCGTTGGCCTGATTCATGTAGATGTTGGGAACTCCCAGGTAGATCGCCCCTTCTGCAGGACTCATCACGGTCCGGCGTCCCGTATGCGGCGCCGTGCTGCCGGTGGGACTGCCAAACAGCCATAACCGATCCCGCACCGTGCCTTCCTTCGCCGGCGGCGATTGCGCCGCAAGCGGTGCCGTCCAAACCGATGCCGTCAGCCCGCCGGCCGCGGCTGCCAGGAATTTTCGACGCGTCAGAGTAAGAGCATTCCAGTCCATCTTGCACCTCCTCGGTTGATGAAACGTCAGTGCCGATTCCACTTTATGAGTTCCGCGATCCGGAAAGGCAACGGGTAGGCCGGAACAAGTCCGCGCCGTTCCGGCGCGGCCTGATATCGGGGTGTCGGCTTGGCTGATTCGTTCGAGAGGTCCGCTGACCGCCGACCGCAGGCCGGCGATGAGACGCTGGTCCGGAGCATCGCGCGCTGACGACGAGTAGCGAATACACCACGCCGTCGCACCTCCATTAAGTTCAAGTTCGTTCGCCACTCCCCAAACAAGAAGCTGTATGATTTCTGGGCGCCCCAGGCAATCCATGCGCCCTAATCTGAGGCGCATGTACGCCGGACCAAGCCGTGCCAGCTGCCGCTCTCCCCGTCGAAATTCCGTCGCTACAAATGATTTATAGAAGACGACTTCCGCCTGAGCAAATCTGTGGCATGGAGTTTGCAAGCGTGTTTATTCTTTTCATGAATCTTGTGTCGGACGAGGCGACAGGGACAAGTTGCTGCGCACAGATCCGGGGAGCGGCCGGCACGGTAATCGATGGCAGCATGCAGGGCATTCTCACCTCGAGATTGGAGAGACGCCGTGGAGATTTCGATGTACGACGGAAAACGAATCGCCGTGGTGTTCAGCATCGGGGGCAACGCTCGTGTCGTATGTGGTCGGGTCACCTCCGATGAGGACCTGGATCTGGGGCCTGTCCTGAGGGTCGAACTGGAACAGAATGGCGATGAGTTGACCGGCCAGACGATTCTTGTCATCCAGGAGGAATCGCTGCCGGTGGGATTGCGTGTCGACGATCGGTACGGATGCGACCTGTGCCTCGATCTCGCGGCGGCTTGACAATTCCCCGACGCCCAGACAAGACGTACCAGGCCGTGCCATTCGCAGAGTTCAGTTCGTAAATGGCACGGTCGCCGTCTGGGGAGGGCGCGGCGGCGCGGTTGGCGGGCGGCCGCAGCCGTGCAAGGGGATCAGTTGCAGTGGCCCGCTCTGCGCGTCGCGGCGAAGAACGATGCGGCCCGTGACGGGTTCGATCAGCTGCGGCGGAGTGCCCCATTGGTCGCTGATGCTGGTGCGTTCGGCGTTCCACTTCATGCCCGAGTTGGCGCAGCGGGCGGCGGCCACGAGCAGGATTTGTTTCGAACGGGCC
>CAYUFW010000272.1:10158-11644 GCA_964443915.1 uncultured Pirellulaceae bacterium | reverse complement strand
CGTTCTCATCGGTCTGGTTGCCGTTGTCGGCCAGGCGGTTGCCGCGGATCAGCGGTCCGGAATTGTCGCGGTACAGCGTCACCTGGTCGATCTGTCCCGTGGCGCGGCCGGGATCGGCGAGTTGCTCGGCGGTGAACGAGTCGAGATTGATGCTGATCGCGACATCCTCGTTGTTGCGGATGATGTTGTTCAGGATCACCGGCTGCGCACCGCGGACAAAAATCGTGGCCCCGTAGTCGTACCGGACACCGGAGATAATCGTGGCGCCGGCGTTGACGCCGCGGCCGAAACGCTGAGCCGAGCCCTGGCCGCCCGTACCCAGGGCGTTCTGCTCGATGACGCTGTTGGCGATCCGGGCGTCCGCCTGGTGGACCTCGATGACGTTGAACCCCGTGAACGTGCCCTCGATCTTGTTGTTGTTGCCGCCGCCGAAGGCCAGATAGACCCGATCCAGATTCAGCTGGCCCATCGGCCCGGCATAGAGGCCGCCCCAATCGCCGCGTTCGGGACTGGCCTCGTTCGGCCCGTCGTCCTTGTTCGTGTCGAAGGTCCCGCCCGCGCCGTACTTGTCGTCCAACTTGGACGTGAAGATGATCTTCCGGTCGTCCAGGCCCTCGGCAATCAGCTGGGCGCCGAACGTGATTTCGATCCGCGCTCCTTCCAGCTTGACCACCGTGCCGGGATCAATCTTCAGCCGGCCGTCGGGACGGGCCCGCACCACGCCCGTCAACCGCGGGTCCATCGTGATGGGCTCCCCGTCCGCGCCGTTGAGCACCGTGCCCTCGTCCGTAAAGGCGGTGCCGGAGACAAGCTCGCCCGCCAGCACATAAGTTCCCCCCCCGCCCACCGAGCTGCGGAAAACCTGCAGCCTGGAACCTGCCGGAACGGCTGGCAAGCCGGCCAAATCCACCACCACGACGTTCAAGGGCGCGGCCGGTGAGGTGACCGTCACGCTGGCCGTCACGTCGGATGCGGGACTCGTTTCACCGGAGGCGGCCACCATCACGACCCGATAGGTATAGGTCCCCGCTGCCAGGCCGGGCACCGTCGGAGCCGTTTCCCGCGGGGTCATCGTCGTGGAACGCACCGAAGGAGGATCGCGCTCCAACAGGCTGACCTCATCCGAGGGCACAACGACGCCGCGATCGACGTACGTGGCGTCCGTCGCATCCAATTCCGCGATCAAGTTGAAGGGACCGGGCTGGCTGCGATACAGCCGGCGGGCCACGAAGTTCCCGCTGACCGGCGGCAGGCCGCTCAGCTGCACGGTGCCGTTGCCGGCCGTCAACGTCACGGTCCCCGTCGCCTCGGAAGGCCGCCCCTCAAACCCGTTGCGGTCGACGAAGACCAGCTTATACGTGTACGTGCCCGCGGGCAGACTGCCGCCGACCCGCGGCGCCAGGGTCACCAGGTCGACCGGCGGACGGGCCGTCTCCAACAAGGCCCCCCCCGGCTCGCCCTGGATCTTGAGGTTCTCCGCCAGCAC
>CAYUFW010000272.1:2177-10148 GCA_964443915.1 uncultured Pirellulaceae bacterium | reverse complement strand
GCCGTTGCCGTAGGTCAGCGGCACGGAAGACGTCGCCTCCGAGGGACGGCCTTCGAACCCGTTCCTGTCGACGAACACCAGCTTGTAGGTGTACGCATAGGTCTCGCCGGGGTTCGCCGGCCCCAGGCTGCCGCCGACGCGGGCCGCGAGGGTGACCAGTTCGACCGACGGACGCGACTGCTCCAACAACGCGCCGCCTGCCTCCCCCTGGATTTTCAGGTTCTCGGCCAGCACGTGGACGATGTCGATGTCGTCGAAGCGGCCGGGCACGGTCAGGGAGCGGAGTGCGGTGCCGGCGGGCGTCTGAATCCGCACGAACAGGCCGTTGATCGAGTTCTGCAGCAGCACGTTTCCGTGAATGTCCGGCCCGATCCGCTCGTAGTCCGGCGTGAACTGGTTGACCAACTGGTACTGCGGGGCGAGGAAGTTGGTCTCTTCGAAACTGTTCGGGTCCGCCGACACGGCCGCGTCAGCACTGTACGTGATGCGGTTGAAGGCGATCGTCGGCCGCATCTCGATCATCTGGATCGGATTGACGACCTGATCGACCGTGTCGATCCGCACCTGCCCGCCGCCGTAGCGGATGTCGGCGTGGCTGACGTAGTTCAGGAAAACGCCTTCCCGCTCGTAATTGAACCGCGCGTCGGCGTTGTCCAGATCGGCCTTGAAAAAGATCCCGCCCCAGTCGCCGGCGGAGGGCGTGGTCGTGGGGGCATAGGTGTCGCGGCCGATGGTTTCATCCATCCAGGAAGTGAAGTAGACGCTTTCGCGCGGCGTGCCCAGCACCTGCAACGAGCCCGCACTGCGGTCGATGCTGGCCGACGAACTGCCGACGCCGATCCGCGCCCGCCGCAGCTTGAACACGGCCCCGGCGTCGATCATCGCCGTGACGCCCTGGGGCACCGACATCGAGGAACCGTCCGACAGCGTGGCCGGGCCGCCGGACGCCCCAAACCCGATCTCGTAAGCGAAATTGTCCGTCAGCGTGGCCCGGTCGCCGTCGAAGCCGCCGTTACCGATGATCCGCACGATGTCGCCCGGCACGGCGGCGGCAAACGCCGTGGAAATGTTGTCAAACGGCTTGGCCAGCGTGCCGCGGAGGTTCGTTCCCGAAATCTTGTCCACGAAGATCGTCTTGCCGGCCAGTTCGATGCCCTCGGCCGTGCTGCTCAAGAGCGTCACACGCTCCTCCTGCAACGTGATCGCGGTCCCCGCTTGCGTCGCCGTGACCGCTAGTCCCGAACTGTTGATCGCGTTGTACAGCTGGTTGGCCATGTCGATGGCCGTGGTGGGCACGATCCCCGTGGTAAACGGGATCCGCGTCGCCGACGGATTGACGAGGCTGCCGTTGCTGTCGAACTCGAACCGCCGCACGTTGCCAAAGGCGTCCTCGACCGTCAGCAATTGCCCGTCCACGTACGTGTTCCCGTCGCCGGTCACGTGGAGCACGCGGTCCAACGGCCGCGTCTGGAACCAGAAATTGTAGACGCCGCCCGGCGTCCCGCCGGCGTCGCCGTCCAGACGCGTGCCGGGACGGTTCTCGTCGCTCCGGTCCAAATCACTGATCGTGTCGTCGTCATCCACTTGCGAGCGGAAGTTCAGCCGCAGTTCATAGGCCCCCTGCGTCGTGCCGCCGTACCCCGTGTCCTCAATCACCGGATCGAAATCCGTGTTGCCGGCGGCCGTTACGCCCAAGTAGTACGTGCCGCTGCCCAATTCCAGGCTGATGTACGAATCGGAACTGTAGTAGTTGTCGTTGCGGGAAATCAACTCCCGCTCGTAGCCTACGATCTGCCCGTCGGCGTTGCGGATTTCCACTTCGCGATACAGTGACAGCACCGTGTCCAATTCGCTGGAATTCGGCAGCCGCTCGGCAAACGACTCCGCCGTCAGCAAGCCTTTCTTCTTCTCGTCCAACTGCTGGTCGTTCAGGTCGATCGTGAAGCGGTACAGGTCGATGTCGTTGCTGTCCGGCCGATGGATGTACTGGCCGTGAAGGATGTCCGCGTTGCCGGGAAACACCGGTTCGGAGGGGCGGCTGCCGAACAAGCTGGTCGGCGCGCTGTCGAAACCATCGCCGGAATAACTCACGTAGGTGCTGCCGATGGAATCGCTCCGATCCGACCGGTTGGAGAAGTACTCGTTGCCGAAGTTGTCCCCGGTGGAATTCAGGAACGGCTCGGACGAGTCGAACGACATCAGGTTGGTCACCGGCAGGTCGTTGGCCCGCTGCAAGCCCAGCATCGCCCCCAGCCCCACCATCACGCGCTGGAACCAGTCGGCGCCGTAATCGCTGTTCCACTGCCGGGCGCTGTCCAGGATGATCATGCCGTTGGCGTACGTGGGGTCGATGCGGACGATGAAGTCGTAGTCGGAGAATCCGCCCCCTGTTGGGGCCAAAGCGTGATTCATCACGTTCGGATCGTTGGGGTCCAGCGCCCGCGGATCACCCGTGACGAACGTCAGCCCCTGATCGGCGGTTTCCAGGAACTGGATGCCCAAGTGCTTGGCCCACAATTCCACCGCCTCCCGGACCCGCGTCTTCTGCTTCTCGGTGATCAGGTTCGAGAGCGGATTCCCCTGGGCGTCATAGCCGTACACCAGGCGGAAGTTGTAGGGAATGGTCGTCACGCCGTCCTGGACGTCCGGCCCGAAGTTCGGATTGATGTGCTGCTCGAAACTGCTGCCCACCTCGGCAGGAATGTCCCGATGCCCCGGCTCGTCTTGCCCGCCCGGCAAGTCCAGGGCGAACGGCTGCGGATCGATCGACGAGGGGATGAGCAGGCTCTGGGCGCCGAGTTGGCCCAATTCGTAGGCCGTTTCGTAGCTCGACCCCAAACCGACGACGCGCAGCGATTGAACGCCGCCATCGACGAGCGCCGTTCCGTCGCCGCTGACGGACGTCACGATCAGCCGGCGTGCCTCCGGGCTCGCATTCAGCGCAGCGGCCAGTTCGTCGGCAGTCGTTCCGGTACTGTCGGTGTTGAGGGTGACGTGAATGGCGTTTTCGGCGGCGGCAACCTGGGGCCCCGCTCCGGCGCCCAAAGACGATTGCGAGAAGGTCAGTGTGACGGCTTTGCCAAAGTCGTCGGTCGCCGTGAACGAAACGGAAACCGCTCCGCCGGTCCCGAAGTCCGTCGTGTTGCGGATCGTCGGCTGACGGGTGAGCGGAGGCAGCGGCAACGCTTCATCGGTGCCCACCCGCAAACGCCACGTTCCCGGACCGATCGCACGCGGCGGGACGCTGCCCGGCACCACCAGCGTGTCCAGGTCGCCGGCAAACGTCAACACGGCTGAATCCGTCGCGGCATCGTAGGCTACCGTGTCCGGGAAGAACGTGATGTCATCCGTGTTCTCGACGGAATCCTGCGTGAAGATCAGGTGGTAGAAATCAGGATTCTCCGCCGAGCGTTGCGTCGGCTTGCCCGTCGCGTCGTCTTCGACGAACAAGTCATCGTCGTTGAAATAGACGACGACCTGGTTCCGCGCCTGCTGCAGAATCGAGTTGGCCGGATTCGCCGGGTCCGGAACTCGTGTGACCGGTTGCGGGACGACCGCCAGGACTTGCGGGGCCAACTCCAACTCGAAGCCGACCACAAGATTGGTCCCGTTGTCGGTGCCGTCATTCGTCAGGTCCCCAAACGCCTCGCCGCGCGTGTTCCGCAGCGCCGTAATTCCTTCCAGCGCATCGTCGATGCCATACAACTCGATCCGGTACAAATCATCCGGCAGACTCTCGGCAAAACGCACGATCACCTGGTTCTGGTCGGGCGCGTCGCCGACTCCGATGTACCCCGGTGTGACTTCGACGAAGCCGTTGGAAAAGTCGCCATCCAAACCACTGCGGATGATTCGAATGCCACTTAACGTGTCAGCGTTAATCTGCTGATTTTCGTCGAAGCGGAAAGTCAAATCGCGCGGAGCGATGTTGCGGACGCCGCTCCCGTCCAGCGGCAACAGCTCGCCTTCGGTCGGCTGGATGCCGGACAACCGCGGCCCCACCACCGTCATGAGCGTCCGCTCCTCCAGTCGCTCTAGCAGAAACCCACGCTTGGAGGCCCGCTTCCGCTTGTTTCGCGTCTGTTGACGCTGTTTCCAGGAACCGAGAGAAGATCCACGAGAGCTTCGGTTGGCCATAAATCAGCCCTTAAGGTACAAGCTACTGAGCTTACCCTGGTTGCGCAAAATCCCCACGTCTCGTAACCATAAGTGAGACTATCGGTATCGTAATCCAAACTAGCCCAGTGCAACTTAGCTACGACGCAAAATCAGCGCAAACTGAATCAGATCAGCATTTTTCAACGATTATAATTGCTACACGGGTGAACACAAGAAAATGGTGATGTTAGCCAAAACTGCCGCTTAATCGGTCTTTCCCGTCCAACCGAACCATCACCCAAGTGTCACGTCTGGGGGGACAGTGACACGCCTCCGGCCAAAAAAGCCGGAACCTGCCGCACTAAAGATGACATCTACCGCGGAAAAGTTCCCCCCCGGAGGTCTCCCCGCCCGTCTGCCGTTTGTCGCCAACGACGATCTACGGCACCAACATGCTCGCTCGATAGCCCGATGCCGTGAAACGATGGTGACACTGACCGCTACCCGCCTGCGTAAACAATTTATCCAATTGTTTCGCAAGATTAACTGTTGAAATAATGGGTAGGCTGGGTAGTCTAGGTAATTGCGTGTTACGTTGTTCGCATCGGACGTAGGCAAAGTCATAGAGAAGGTTTTTTTGGCAAGAGGTCGCGCCGTTCTGTCTGGGATTGGCATTCCATGTCAGTTCCCGGCGACAAAGGGTCGCCAAGCAGCGAGGCCTCTGACCGCCACGGCGGCAGCCCGGCTGTGCCGGCAGCCGGGCTGCCGCGATTTCTCTCGAGCGTTCAGGACTGCCAAGCGAGCCAGCGATGGCGACCTCCAGGACGCCTGAGGGAATTCGGCGTTTTCCCGTGCTAACCACTAGGGACGAAGGGTTTAACGTGACTCCTGAAGTGACCGGGGTTTCGGGCGATTTTTTGCCCGATGCGATGGCGAAGGGCTCTGTGTTGAGCGACAAGGCGCTGGTCGTCAGCCGCGATTCCGTGCTGGCGCAGAAGCTGCAAGGTTACCTGCGACAGGATTTCGCTTGCGAGGCCGACTACGTGAGCAGCTACTTTGCGGCGGAACAGCGGTTGCGAGGCAGCGGCCGGCAATGCGTATTTCTGGACTTGCGGCCGGATCACTACCAGGAGGATCCGAAGTCACTGTTGGACTTCCTCGTTCGTCAGGACCGGCGGAAGAACCCGGTCGTTTCGATCGGCTGCGACGGCTATCGGTGCGAGTGGGCGGATCTCGCGGATTCGACCGTGGGTGCGCATCTTCGTTTGCCGTTTGACCGCGACCAACTGGATCGGGTCGTACGCCAGGAGTTGGCGGCCAGTCTGAGGTCCAAGCCCGCGCCGGCGACGGATTGCCGTCAAGTGCAAACCCCGCACATCACGTACCGCACGTACACGCCACAGGTATTTCAGGTTCTCGAGCATCTTACGCGGGTCGCGGTGCATGACGTGACCATTCTGCTGGTGGGCGAGACCGGCACGGGCAAGTCGACGCTGGCGCGGATGGTCCATGATCTCTCGCCGCGAGCCCAGGGCCGGTTCTACGCCCTGGCGTGTGGAGCCCTGCCGCCGGAACTTATTGAAAGCGAGTTGTTCGGGCACGTCAAAGGCGCGTTCACGGGCGCCGACCGCAACAAGGAAGGAAAATTCGAGATCGCGGACCGGGGCACTCTGCTGCTCGATGAAATCGACTGCCTGGATCAGAATCAGCAAATGAAGTTGCTGCGCGTCATCGAGACAGGCGAGTTTGAGCGCGTGGGGTGCAACGAAACCCAGAAGACCAACGCGAGGCTCATCGCCGCCTCGAACGTCGACATCAAAGGTCTTGTCGAGAACAACCAGTTCCGCCCGGACCTTTACTACCGCTTGAGCGTGCTGGAATTCAGGGTGCCTCCGTTACGCGACCGCCCGTTCGACATCGTGCCCTTGACTCTGGGGTTTGTCGAGGAATTCCGGGACAAGCACGGAATCACGATCCGCCGCATTCACCCGGAGTTCCTCCAGCGGCTTCGTTTCTACGACTGGCCGGGAAACATTCGGGAACTCAAGAATCACGTCGGCCGCGCGGTCCTGTTCAGCCACAACGGCCAATTGACGCCGAACGATCTGGCGCCCCCCATCCTCGAGGCGACCGAGCACGGGCCCGTCGCCAAGCGATTCTCGCGGGGCGGCGGCACGCTGTCTGAGAAGGTGGCCAGTACGGAACAGGAACTGTTGCTTCGCGCGTTGGAAGAACACGCTCAAAACCGTACCGCGACGGCTCGAGCGTTGGGAATTAGTCGCGTCGGGCTTTACAAGAAGATGAAGAAGTACGGCCTGCTCGACTCCAGACGCACACGCAACTCGTTGCACGTCATGGAGTGAAGGGATCGTCGGATCAGATGGAATCGAGCAAGCACAAGCCACCAACGGGCGTTAAGGGATGGATGCGGCAGTCAGCGCCTGTCTGCGCCGGTTATCACGGGTCTTCCCGACCTGCATTTTTTCGCGAGCACCCGGGAGGAGCGACAAGTCCCGAGGCGACAAGCCCATACGAATCCGTGACGGCGGGCGAAGAACCGGTAGACACGTCGGCGAGGGGAAAACTTCGTTGCCCGGTATGAAATGTGCCTACATGTTCCGTGGGTAGGTACGCAAACTACGTGGGGATCAGCCAATAGCGGAGCGAACCATGCAACATCTGTTCTTCCCAATCACGCGGCTGGTGGGTCGGTTGCGGCAACTGCGCCACGACGTCGGGGGCTCGGTTTTCGTCGAGTACCTGCTGTTGTTAACGCTCGTTGGCATCGGCGTGATCGTCGGTTTGGCGGCCGTGCGCACCGCGTTGATCAACGAATTGCTGGACTTGGCCGAGGCCATTAACGCCATCAGCTGCTCGTGACCATCGACGAACACGCACCGCCGCGGCGATCCGTCCCGGCACGGCGCGATCGGACGAGCCATGTGCCGGTGTCGCGTTGTGACGTTCCGCGAATGATCGTCATAGCGGGAGTCAGGATCGGCAGCAGGGAGTTTCTCCAACGCATCTGAACAACAAGCGAGGATGAGAGTGTCCGCGACCACGGAACTTCCCCAATTGACTTCGATGGCCCCGGCGCCGGCACTGGCCAGAGACCGGCTTGCCGTGCCTTGGACGGCGGTCCCGGTCGTGGCCGCCATCGCCGCCTTTTTCACGTATTTGAATTACCTTCCCCTTTTCCATACGGATATTTGGGGCCACGTGAGTTACGGCAAGTGGATCCTCGAACATCGGGCTCTGCCGACGGCCGATCCCTTCCTGCCGCTGTCGGCAGGCGTACCTGTGGTGGACACTTCATGGCTCAGTCAAGTGGCTCTCGGCTGGGTCGTCTCACTGGGGGGCGCCGAGGCGTTGTCCTTGTTGTACACCCTAACGCTGTGGTGCACCTATCTAATTTACACTCGCGCGTACTACCTGCTGAGCGGCCGTTTGTCGCTGGCGCTGGCGGGCACCTTCCTGACCTGGTTCCTTGGCTTCGGCCGCCATTCGATCATTCGGCCGGAGATCTTCGGCGGATTGTGCTTTGCGACGCTCATCTGGCTGATCGTCCACGCCGAGCCGTGGCGATCACGTTCGGCAAAACTCGCGGCGGACGCCGAGGCCGAGACGAGGCAGCCATGGCTTCTGTGGATCGGCGTGCCCGTGCTGTTTCTGCTGTGGACCAACCTGCACGGGTCCTTCATGATTGGCTTGGCCGTGCTCGGCTGTCACGCGGCGGGGCGCGTCCTGCAGGTGCTGTGGGTTCGCCGCAGCCTGTGGGAGGTCCTCAGCGATCGGTGGGTGATCCGCTGGACGCTGTTGGCAGAATTGGCGCTGGGGGCGACGCTGATCAATCCGTACGGAGTTGACCTGCTG
>CAYUFW010000272.1:0-2166 GCA_964443915.1 uncultured Pirellulaceae bacterium | reverse complement strand
TACAACCTGAAGCTGGTCGACGCCGAAGGAATCCAATTCGGCATAGTAACCCTGCTTTGGATCGGGCTGTACCGTTTCAGCCGCCAGCGAGTTTGCCCGACGGACATCCTGCTGCTGCTGGTCTTTGCCACGGGGATGGCGCTGGTGGTCCGCATCATTGGCTGGTACGCGGGCGTGTTTACGCTGTGCATGATGCCGCACATCACGGATGTCGGCACGCGTCTGCAGGACCGTTGGACTGCCTGGCGGACGGGCGGTGCCGAGAAAACCAAGCCGCGGCGTTTCGTCTACACGATGGTCTGCCTGCTGGCGGTCTGGATTGCTTTTGCCCTCGCGCCGGCCGGCCGGCAGGTGCTGGGGGGTAAACCGCGTCCGACGGCGGCGTTATACAACCAGCGGACGCCGCTGGCCATGACGGCGTTCTTGCGTGAACATCCGCCACGCGGCTTGGTCTATTCTCCGCAATGGTGGGCGGACTGGCTGGCCTGGGACGGGCCGGCGGGCCTCAAGACGGTGGTGTCCACCAACATTCACCTGGCGCCCAAATTGCTTTGGGACGGCTATATGCGTGTGTCCAAGGGCGAGACCTATTGGGACGCTTTGCTCGACCGCTGGGCGGTCGAAACCGTGGTGGTCGACACGAAGGAACAGAAGAAGCTGGCCAGCGAAGTGCGCGGTTCGGGTACATGGCAGGTCGTCTACGAGGATGAGTTGGGGTTCATCGCCAACCGTAAGAGAGCTTCGCCCCAGAAGTGAAGCCTCGGCCGAGGTCCGGGCGAATTTCGCGTTGGAGGAAGATCGGAGATTATGACCAAAGGGCAAGTCACCAAGTGGCGCCGCATCCTGCTGTTCGCTCTCAGTCAGGCCGTTATTCTGGGCAGCGTGGTGTGGGCGACCAACCAGCGTTGGGAGTTTCGGCAGTCGTTGCGGGCCCTGCCGCCGCTGCGAGATCGGGCGATCGTGCTCCCTCCGCTGTACGACCAACCCTGGATGGTGACCGACGAGCAGCTGGAGGCCTCGCTGCGCAAGCTCTATCCCCGTTTGCGCGGTCCCGAACCGAAGATGAACTTTGTCGATCACGCGTTCCGGATTTGGGGACCAGACGCGGTGTTTGACGATCCGGAGGCGCTGTCGGGCGCGGAAATGCGCGACCTATTGCTGGATCACAAACGGTTTGCCGAGGTCTGGCCCCACAACCCGCCGTTCGTGGTGAAATCCAAGACGGGACTCACCATTCGCACGAAGGAGGGCCGGGAGACCGCGAGCCACACGGACCACTCGTTGGCCAGCATCAGCGAGACCGGAATTTCGCAAGACTATCCCGTGCAGGCTGCGGACGAAGTGGCGGACTTTGGCGAGTTGGTGCGGACTTCCTTGCGTGATTTCAGTCTCGATCAGATGGAGTATGAGTGGTCGGCACTGGCGTACACGTTGTTTCTGCCGCCCTCAGGAGCTGGTACAGCACCGAAGGGCAGGAGATCACGTGGGACCGGCTGGCAGACCGCCTGATGCGTGAAAGCGTCGACAAGGGGGTCTGTTTCGGCCAGCATCGCCAGCACGCGTTGGTGGCCTTGGTCCGTGTCCACGACGAGGTGGCGCCCGTTCTTTCGCCCGCCGGGCGGAAACGCGTCATCGCCTATCTGACGGCGGTTGCGAGGCTGTTGGTCCAGGGACAGCGCGCGCCCGGCTACTGGGATGAACAGTGGTACCGGGAAAAGCCGGGCCCAGCGCCGGCGGACAAGGCGGTGGGCGGCGACCAGCTCACCAACCGCATCATCGTGACCGGCCACATCCTCGAGTGGCTGGCGCTGGCCCCGCAGGAGGTCCACCCGCCGCGTGAGAACCTGACGCGGGCCGCGCAATGGCTGGTCCACGCCATCGAGCAGCTCGAACCCGGCCAAATCAAAGAGCAGTACGCCTTCGTGACCCACGCCGCCAACGCGCTGGCGCTGTGGCGCAAGACGACGCCGACGGAGTTTATGATGCCACGGCTGGCCAAGCAGCCTGAACTGAAACAAGAATGACCGAGGACCACGAATCACCAACGACTGTCCAACCGATTCTCAGGGAGCCACGTCCCATGCCAAGCAAGACGATCCAAGAACTCTGGCGCGATGACGCCGCCTTCGTTGTGTCGGCCGACCTGATTCTGATCAGCACTATCCT
>CAYUFW010000271.1:0-11669 GCA_964443915.1 uncultured Pirellulaceae bacterium | reverse complement strand
GTCGCCACCACCTACGCCGCCTGGGCCGGCAAGCCCGATCCGGAGAACCGCGCCGCGCAAATCCTGTCGCTAGTCTGCCGCGACCGCAGCTACGAACCGCGGATCCGCGCCGCCTTGGAGCGTTACCGGGTCCTGCCGGTGAACGACATCGAGCGGGAGGGCGCCCGCGCTCTGCCGCACAAGCTGCCCACGCGGCACTGGGTCTCGTTCTTCCTCGCCCGGACGCTCGGCAACCTGGCCGACCCGCGGTCGGTGGATTCCTTGATCGCCACGCTCCAGCAATGCCCGCCGGAGGGTTCGCTGGGCCATCCCGATCCGACGTCGCCCAGCGCGATGTTCCTGCAAAAGGACTTCACGCCCTGCTACCGGGCCGCGGCCGCCTGGGCCCTGGGCCAGATCGGCGACCGCCGCGCCGGCCCGGCCCTATTGGCGGTGATCGGCGATCTTCTCAACGCCACCGACACCCGCTTTGCCGCCGCCGAGGCGCTGGCCCGCCTGAACGACCCGGCCCACGCCGAGGCCGCCCAATCGCTGGCGGCCGGCTACCCGGAGGTGTCCGTGCGCAAAGCCCTGCTGCGTCTGGCCGCGCAGCAGGTTCGCTGACCCCGTTGGCGCCTGTTCGCGAGACTTGGACGGAAAAAAGCAGCGGCCCGGCTTTTCCGAGAAGGCGAGCTTCTGCGACAGCGTGAAGTCCTTGTGATTTGCTTGACGATCCACTGATTCCTGCATAGTATGTCCGCGTAGCGTGGACATACTGTGCACAATCTGGGATGCAGGCATGGCAGAAACGGCGGAAATCCGGCAACAGCTCGGCCGCGATGTTTTTGACTACCAGCAACTGACCGCTTGCTTGTCGCACCTCAGCAAGCCGCGGGACAAGATCAACAAGCTGCTGGCCAGAGGCGATATCGTCCGGATCCGCAAAGGGCTGTACGTGTTCGGCCGCTCGTACCGCCGCGATCCACTGAGCCTGGAGTTACTGGCCAACCTGATTTACGGACCTTCCTACATCAGCCTGGAGTATGCGTTGAGCTACCACGGGCTAATTCCGGAACGCGTTTCGACCGTGACCTCCGTCGCCTGGGGCCGGTCTCGCGAGTTCGATACGCCGGTCGGCACCTTCACGTACCGTGGGCTGCCCCCGCCCTGTTATGCTGTGGGTGCCGACCTGGTGGAATCACCGGCGGGCTGTTTCCTGATCGCTCGCGCGGAAAAGGCATTGGCGGACAAAGTCTGGACCGACAAGCGGTTCAGCGGAACGAGACGCGCCGACTTTCGGCCTTATCTGGAGGAAGACCTGCGGATCGACCTGGCTCATCTGGCTCGCCTTGACCGCTCTCGCTTCCAGAGGATTCAGCAAGCCTACGGATCACGGAAGATCTGCAACCTGTTCTGGTTCCTCGATTCACTCTGCGAGGCAAAAGATGCATGACGCGATTCGCAGCATGTTGAATCGATATGCCTGTCAGACTCGCGACGACTATGTCAACGCGCTGCGGGAGATCCTCCAGGAACTGGCGCTGTTGGGGCTCTGGCGGGGCAAGTTCTTCGAGCACGCGGCCTTCTACGGTGGTACCGCCCTGCGCGTCCTGTACGGTTTGGATCGCTATTCGGAAGATCTCGACTTCTCGCTCTTGAAGCCCGGCCCGGCCTTCACGCTCGGCTCGTTTGGCGACGCCCTGCTGCGGGAGATCCGCAGTTTCGGTTTTGAAGTGGATTTCCAGCCGATCGAGAAGTCGGCACAAACCAGGATCGAGTCTGCCTTTCTCAAGGCGAACACCCATCGGCAGTTGCTCGTCGTCGATGCCGGCGACGAGTTGCTTCGCGGGCTTCCGGCCGGCAAGATGCTGAAGATCAAACTCGAGGTGGATACGGATCCGCCGGGCGGGTTCGAGACCGAGAGCAGGTACTTGCTGCAGCCGGTCCCTTTCGGCGTGCGCGTTTATCGGCTGCCCGACCTGTTTGCAGGCAAGTTGCACGCCGTTCTCTGCCGGAAATGGAAGAGCCGGATGAAGGGGCGGGACTGGTACGATCTGGTTTGGTATGCGGCCCGTCATCCCCGCGTGAATCTTGGCCATCTGGAGATGCGGATGCGTCATTCCGGCGACTACGGCGACGAGGAGCCCCTCACGCATGCACGGCTGCTGGACCTCCTGCGCCAGCGAGTCCAGGAAGTGGACGTCGCGCAAATCCAGGCCGAAGTGGCACCCTTCGTACGCGATCCGCGTTCCCTCGAGGTCTGGTCCCAGGAGTTCTTCCTGCAAGTGATCGACAGGATTGAAGCTGGCTAGTAGCGGTCAGCACTGCTGCCAATCTCAGCACTCCCGAACCTGCGCCTCTCCGCAAGAACCTTTGCCGGCCACCGCCTGGTCCAGACGCTGAGTGACTCCAGCCACGAGCCGTTCGAACTCTTCGCGACAGCGTTTTACGGACAGCAACTGGCCGCCGCCGATCCCGTCCGCCTGCCGCAAATCAAACATGGGCTTGCGGGCGGCCTGGGCGATCGGCACCAGACTGGCGAAGTGCTTTAGCCTGGCAATGCAGTACGGATCGTCGTCCATGAGCGTCTGGCCGGAAGAGCTTGGCTCGTCCAGCACACAGCGGCGGAACTCGCCGGGCACTTGCTCCGCCCACTTCCGGTACCCGCTTACCGGGCGATCGGAACGGGCCAAGTGCTGCTGTACAATGTAGCCGACGGGAAGGAAGTCGCGTTTGGGGAGCGGTACGCCGTCGCCCCTGCGGCGCACTTGATTCAGAACGTTCTTCCAGTCCACCCGCCATTCACGCAGCGTCGGTCCGATGTTGCGTAGTCCCTGGAGACTGAACAGGTCGGGCGCTACAGGGATAATCACTGCATCGCAGGAAAGCAGCGCCGCCCGATTCAGAGCCCCCAGCGACGGACCGACATCCACCAGTAGATAGTCGGCGTGGATGGCTTCGGCAACTCGCTCGGCCAGTTTGGCCAGCGAGCAAGTCACATCCAGCGCGCGTTCATTTTGGGTATTGCCCGTCTTGGCCCACTCCTCGGCGAGTGTCTGCTCAAATCGGCTCAGGAACAGCGAACCGGGCAAAAGCCAGAGATTGTCCGCAGCCGAAATCAATTCGGGGTCGCGCAGTTCTCCCTTGCCGCGCCGCACAAGATCCAGGCACCCGGCGACGGTCCTCCCATCTCCGACGTCGTTGGACCACACGTCCTCCAACTGCTCCTCATCCAGAAAAATGGCCGTGACGTTCGACTGAGGGTCGAAGTCGAGGACGACGGTCCGCGATCCGTTTCGGGCCAGCATGTGCGCGATGTGGAAGGCCAAGGTCGTCTTGCCCACACCACCCTTGTTGTTGAACAATACGAAGGACTTCATGATCGGCCCCTCACCGTGACGCGTGTAAATCCATCCGTGGTCACCTCCAGCGGCGGACATCCCAGCTTGTCCAGTTGCAGGCGCACTCGCCGGATTCCTCGGCCAAGCTGCTGGACGTAGCCGAGTTCCACAAGTCCCTTTGTCACGGAAGGGTTGCGGTAATCCGAGTGCTCGCCAAAGACCCCTTCGCTCGCCCGGCCGAAAGGCCCGCCGGGGTTGCTGAACTCGATTCGATCGTCGTACCACTCCACGCGTCCAGGAGCATTCGTCCCCTCGTATTGCCGGTGTTGCACCAGATTCCGCACCAGTTCTTTCAGAGCTTCCAGCGGATATCGCGGCACGAACCCCTCGCGAATTCCCGCCGGAGCGACAGGAACCTCGTCGAGATGGGCCTCGATCTGAGCCCACAGGATTTCCAGCTGGCTGGGAAGTGTGCCGGTCGCCGTCCGCCGCGCACTGACCGGGCTGTCCACGTCGCGTCCCGCATACCGCACGAACGCCACGACCGCACCGGGAAGCCAATCCTGCGGACTCTTGCCGTACAGCAAGACGGCTGCCGCGGTCGGTCTCCAGATCCCCGCGATGGTCTGGCCAAGTCCCCGGCGGTTGGCCAGCCAGGCCTCCAGCGGCGGATAGGTTGCGGAATCGTCATCGGCGCTTCGTTCCGCTTGATACATCAAGCGGAGTTCCGCCAACTCCAGATCCTCCAGCGTCGCTTCTCGCAGGGGGCGCGTATCGAAGGGACGCGAGGAGTCCGGCCGCCGTTCCCTCAAACGCACCAAGTCCGCTTCGGTCGCCCGCCGCGTCGTCGTTCCCTTGCGCACCCAGGCGATGGAATTGACCGTCACCACGGGCGGAACCGGATAAGGCCAGACGCGCACGACCAGCACGGTTTGGCCGGCGGTCTCGACCGCCTGCAGATCAAACGCCGGAGTCGGGTAGAGGGCCGTCGCCGTGAGTCGGTTGGCAATCTGTTGCTGAATTTCATCAAGGCGTTGTCCGCGCGTATCAACACCCACGACCGAGCCGTCCTTTTTGACGCCAAACAGCACGTATCCGACGTCGCCGGATCCCGCCAGATCATTGGCCAGGGCACAGACGGGCTGGAATACGTCATCGGCGTTCTTGGCCGATTCCTTCCATTCCACCCGATCGCTCTCGGTGCGAAGAAGTTGGGCCAATTCCTGCGAATCCATCTGTGTTCTCCGGCCAGCGATGCCTGGGGACGCGTACTGACTCTCCAGATTTTACGAGGTCTTGCGAGAGAGCGGAATACCTGCTGAAGGACGGCGACCGTGGCGCCAGTTGGGAGAGCACGGGGTTCAGCGTCCGGAATGTCGATCGCTCCCACCCGCAAACCGGGCGAGGCCATCTGTTTTCCCGCGGCATCCCGCAGTAAACTTCCGGTGCTTTGTTGCCCTCGCTGCTGCGGGACGGTAATCTGCCAGGGTCGGAGACGTCGGCCCAGTGAGTCTCGACGGCGGTTTGGTTTGGTGTTGTTTGGGCGCGAAAAGTGCCAACTCGAATTGGTTCCCCGCGATTTGCTCGGTCCAGCGCGAGTGATGAAGGAGGAGTGATGTTTGCTCGACGCGTTCGGTTCTGGTTGGCAACGCTCTTGTGTGCGGTTTGCGGCCACACTAGCCTGCTCGGAGCGGGGATTCCCGTCACGGATACCGCGGTTCAAAGCGGACTGTCGCCTTATAACTGGGTGTGCAAGGACGACTCCGTCAGTTCGTCGGTCTGTGGAGCATCCCTGGCCGTGGGATTCAAGGGAACACGGGAGGTGACGCTGAAAGTGGATACGACCGGAATCACGACAGTGGTTCCAACTCGCTATCCGATCATGGCCTGGACGGTCAACGCCGGCCCCGTCCAGACTCATCAACTTGCGCCGCAAGAGACGGCGATCGTGCTGACCACAGGGGTCCAAGACCCGGTGATCGACTTGTACGTCAAAGGGATGTCGCCTTTCGAGGACCGCTGGTCGGGAGACATACCGCCCAACTCGGTGAAGATCACGGGGTTCTCCGTGGATGAAGGGGGATCGGCGACGGCCGTTGCGCTTCCCGACAAGGTCTGGCTGAACATCGGCGACTCGATCATGTCGGGCGACGCTGCGGCATATGCGGAACGACAGGGACGGCCGCCGAACGATTTGTGGGCCGCGTCGGATGACGGCCGGGCGAGTTACGGCTATCTGCTGGCGCAGCACTATGGCTACCGGGAGGCGCGGATCGCCTATGGCGGATACAACTGGCGCGGAGGAATGGCCAAAGTGCCGGCCTTGGCCACGTTGATCGATCAACGAACCGCGACGGTGAGCCGTGTGAGCGGCGAAACGCTCAGTCCGGTACCGGCCGTCGTGCTGATCAATCTTGGCGAGAATGGCCGGCCTGCCGACGAGGAGGTGATCGCCGCGCTTCACAAATTGCGCAGCCGAGTGGGCAAGGCAACGAAAGTGATCGTGATGGTGCCCCTGTCCGGCCAGGGGCGGGTCGAAATAGCCCGTGCCTTCGGCAGTTACAAAAGTGCCGCCGAGGACGAAAATGCTCACCTGATCGACGTGGGGCGGATCACCTTCGCGACGGCGGACCAGCAGCATCCAACCGCCGCCGGGCACCGGGATATCTTTAAGGCTGCTTTGCCGGCGTTTGATCGAGTGCTGGGCAAAGGCGGATAGATGATGGAACACGCCCCAGGCCGGACTGCTCAGCCAAGATTCTTGGCAGATTCTTGCCGTCGCGGCGCTTGACATGGCCCCGGTGCGGGAACGAAACTCTGGATTGTCCCACCGGTCGGAAACGCCCCCGGTCTTTGGATCGCGGCGGCAGCACGTGCCTCACAGGAGAATCACCATGCGGAATCGCGTTCTCGCCTCGCGGCGAAAGTTCTTGAAGACGACCTTCCAAGCCGGCGCCTCGGCGCTGGCCATGCCTTACCTGATTCCGGGTTCCGTGCTCGGCAAGGACGGGGCGGTGCCGCCCAGCGAGCAGATCGCGCTGGGCGGTCTGGGCATTGGCGGCCGCGGCTCCTATGTCCTGGGTTGCTTCATGCAGCAGCCCGACGTGCGAGTGGTCGCGTGTGCCGACCCCCGCGCCGATCGCCGCGGGCGCGTGAAGCAGATCGCCGAGGCCAAGTACGGCGAAAAGAGCTGTACGGAGTACCGCGATTTTCGCGACTTGCTGGCCCGGCCGGACGTCGACGCCGTGCTGATCACCACGGGCTCCAACTGGCACGCCCTGTTGTCGATCTACTCGGCCAAGGCCGGCAAAGACGTCTACTGCGAGAAGCCCTGCACGAAGACGATCGCCGAGAGCGTCGCGTTGGCCGACGTCTTCCGCCGAACCGCCCGCGTGTTCCAGGGCGGGATGCAGCGGCGGAATCTGCCGCACTTCGAATTCGCCGCCGAGTTGGCTCGGCAAGGGAAATTGGGCAAGCTCCAGGCCGTACACGCCCACCCGGGCGGACTGGGCACCGCCACCAGCGGCTGGCCGGCGGCGCAGCCCGAGCCCGACAAGGACGTGGTCGACTGGGACATGTTCCTGGGACCGGCAGCCTGGCGGCCGTTCAACTCCGGGTTGCTCAACTCGGGGTTCGAGAAAGGCGGCGGCATGGTCGGCGGCGGCTGCCTGGAATGGGGCTCCCACTGCATCGACATGTGCCAGTGGGCGAACCGGGCCGACGACACCGCTCCGGTCGAGTACTTCCCGATCGAAAACGGTCAGACGACTGCCCGCTATGCCAACGGTGTGAAACTGGTCGTCCGCAACGACGGCTGGTTGCCACTGGGCTCCTGCCCGGTGCGCTACGAAGGCGAAACCGACTGGGTCGAAGCGGGCGACAGCGGCAAGCTGATCATGAGTTCGCCGGCCTTGCGCGCGGGAAAGACGGTCCCCGAAATCGGCGGCTACCCGGCGACGTTCCACGTCCGCGATTTCCTGGACTGCGTCAAGTCCCGCGGGCAGCCGCGCGCCAATGCCCAGGTCGCGTGCCAGACGCACATCACCTGTCACGCGGTCAACATCGCCATCTTCTTGAACCGCGTGCTGAAGTATGATCCGCAGAAGAACGAATTCATCGGCGACGACGAAGCAAACCGGCTCCGCGGCGAAGCCATCCGCGACCCGTGGCACGTGTGATCGGAAAGGCTGGATCTGAGATTTCAAATCTGAAATTTCGGATTTCAGATCACGAATCTCAGCTCCCGAAACCCGAATATCGTATCCCGAACCCCGAATCCCGAAACCAAATTCAAGGTCCCACCATGCAACGAATACACTTCATCACGATCCTGGCCGTGCTTGCGGCCGCTGTGTCCTGCGGCGTCTGCCGCGCCGCCGAATATGATCAAGCCAAGCTGATCGACTTGCTTCAATCCGCCGCGCCGCCTGCGGAGAAAGCCCTCGCCTGCAAACACTTGGCGATTTGCGGGAAACAGGAGGCCGTGCCGGCCTTGGCCACGCTCTTACCGGACGCGGATCTTTCGTCTTGGGCGCGGATCGCCCTGGAAGCGATCCCCGGCGAAGCGGCCGACGCCGCGTTGCGCGAGGCGATGGGCAAGCTGCAGGGCCGGCTGCTGGTCGGCGTGATCAATTCCCTCGGTGTCCGCCGCGACGCGAAGGCTGTCGACGCCCTGATCGCAAGTTTGAAGGATGCCGACGCGGATGTCGCTTCGGTGAGCGCCCTGACGCTGGGGCGGATCGGCGGCGATGCGGCCACGCAGGCCCTGGAGGCGTCGCTGGCGACCGCTCCGGATGGCGTCCGTTCGGCGGTGGCCGAAGGCTGCATCCTGTGCGCCGAGCGTCTTGCCGTCGCCGGGAAGACCGCCGATGCGGTGCGGATCTATACCGCGGTGACCAAGGCCAGCGTGCCGACGCAACGCGTCCTCGAAGCCACGCGCGGTTTGATTCTCGTCCAGGGATCGGCCGGGGTGCCGCTGCTGCGGGAGCAACTGCAATCGAGCGACAAGGCGCGTCTGGCGCTGGGTCTGCGCGTCGCCCGCGAGCTTCCCGGCCCGGAGGTGACCGAGGCGTTGATCGCAGAGCTGAGCAAGGCCCCGCCGCAGAAGCAGGCCCTGCTGATTCTCGCCCTGGCCGACCGGGGCGACAAAGCGGCCGTGCCCGCCGTGTTGCAGGTGGTTCAGGCCGGTGACGAAACCGCACGCAGCGTGGCCCTCCGCGCCCTGCGTCGATTGGGTGACGCGACCAGCGTGCCGGTCCTGCTCCAGGCGGCCTCGGACGCCAGCGACGAAGTGGCCCAGACGGCGATCGCCGTTCTGGCCGAGATGCCGGGCGACGAAATCGACAAGGAGTTGGCCGGCCGGCTCCTGCAGGCGGAAGGCCAATTGCGGCGGGTGCTGATCGAGCTTGCCGGCCGGCGGCCGATCGTCAGCGCCGTTGCCTCGTTGCGCAAGGCCGCAGACGATCCGGACGGACCCACGCGGGCCGCGGCCATCACGGCCCTGGGAGCAACGATCGAATTCGGCGATCTCGACGTGCTCATCCATCGCGTAGCCCAGCCGCGGGACGGCGACGAGATCGCCGTGGCCGGCGCCGCGTTGGCGGCCGCTTGCCAGCGGATGGCCGACCGCGAAGCGGCGACCGCCAAGCTGGTCGCCGCCATGTCGTCCGCCGCCGCCCCCGTCAAAGGCCGCTTCCTCGAAATCCTCGCGCGGATCGGCGGCGGCGGAGCCTTGCAGACGCTGGGGGCCGCGGTCAAGGACGCCGACCCGCAGATCCAGGACACCGCCAGCCGGCTGTTGGGCGAGTGGATGGACGTGGACGCAGGTCCCGTGCTGCTCGATTTGGCCAAGAACGCCGCGGACGACAAGTACAAGACGCGGGCTCTGCGGGGCTATATCCGGCTGGTGCGGCAATTCGACATGCCCGACGACCAGCGGGCCGAGATGTGCCGCGCGGCGCTCGATGCCGCCCAGCGGACCGCAGAGAAGAAACTGGTCCTGGAAGTAATCGGCCGCTATCCGAACGCCGCGATGCTCTCCTTGGCCCTGGACGCAGCCCGGAATCCCGAGTTGAAGAACGAGGCCATGGCGGTGGCCATGATCGTCGCCGAGAAGACCGGCGCCCGGTCGGCGGAACTCCAAAAGCTGCTCAGCGAGATGGGACAGGGCACGGTGGAGATTGAGATCGTCAAGGCCGAGTACGGTGCGGGCACCAACGTCAAGGACGTGACCACGATCCTCCGCAAGCACGTCCGCAATTTCCCCGTGATCATCCTGCCGTCGCCCAGCTACAACGCGACCTTCGGCGGCGATCCGGCTCCGGGGGTCGTCAAGCAATTGAAGGTCCAGTACCGCATGGCGGGCAAGCCCGGCGAAGTTTCGCTGACCGAGAATGCCACGATCATGCTGCCCGTGCCGAAGTAGGGCACGGGAACTGAAGTGGGCCCTTCACGCGAAGACGACGGACACCGAGTCGTCGATGTTGCCAAACGGGGGCAAAGGAATGGTGGGCAGAGGGATGCTAAGATCGGACATTCCTTTGCCCAACATTTTGCCCTTTGAAGACAGGTGCCGCGTCGGCAGGCTCGACTGACAGCTGGCAACACGATCGCGTCGGTGTGACGGTGGGCTTGGCCAAACCGGCAGACCGGCGGGACGGCATGGAGTTGGGCTGCTTCGCCTTCGACTCATCGCGCTGTACGTCAACGGCCGGCGAGCTGAAGAACTGAGGCGAACACCTTTCCCGGGGACCCGAGAAACCATCTGGCGGCCACTCATTTCGTTTCTCCTATCGCCGTTGGCCGGCGGTTCCCGTCTACCTGGACGAGCTTTGGGGAAGTATCTTTAATTTTCAGGGCGGCAGGTTTCTTGGGAAGCGGCCGCGGCGGTGGCCTTATCTGATTTCGATCTTCTTCGGCCGTCAGGTCGCCAACCCGGTGGATGTCGATCAGGTGCGGCGGGCGGTGCCAGAGTTGGGAGCAACGGCGGTGGAACAACGAACGAAGCGGACATGCGGACTGGGGCGGTCCTTCGTCCGGACGTGCAAGAAGCGGAAACGCGGTTCGAAAATCGCCGATTCGCTGGGCAACGAACTGTCCGGCGGCGCATTGTTGACGCGGTCGCTGATCCTGCGACGGCTGTTGCTGCGGGACGTGCTGACCGACGACGAGACGTTCGTCGGCCTGCTGCTGCCGCCGTCCGTCGCCGGCGTGGTTGCCAACATGGCGTGTACGCTCGCCCGCCGCGTGCCGGTCAATCTGAACTACACGGTGTCGTCGGAAGTCATCAACGAGTGCATCCGCCAGGCCGGGATCAAGCACGTCATCACCAGCCGGCAGTTCCTGGAGAAAGTCAAGCTCGAGGTCTCCGCCGAGTTGGTCTGCTTGGAGGATTTCCGCAGCCAGGCCCGCTTCTGGGACAAACTGGCGTGTTCTCTCGCCGCCTACGGTGTGCCCGCGGCCTGGCTGGAGCGGTCGCTGGGTCTGCACCAGGTCGCGGGCGACGACTTGGCCACGGTGATCTTTACCTCCGGCTCGACGGGCGTTTCCAAAGGCGTCATGCTGACCGAGACCAACATCGGCTCCAACGTGCAAGCGATCGAACAGATTATCCATTTGAATCGTTCCGACGTCCTGGTCGGCGTGCTGCCATTCTTCCATTCGTTCGGCTACACGGTCTGCCTGTGGGCCGTGATGTGCTTGGATGTCAAGGGCGTGTATCACTTCAATCCGCTGGAAGCCAAGCAGGTCGGCAAGCTGGTCAAGAAGCACGGCGGCACGGTGATGTTGGTGACGCCGACTTTCCTCCGCACGTACCTGCGCCGCTGCGACGTGGACGAGTTCGCGACGCTGGACGCTATCGTCGCCGGCGCGGAGAAGCTGCCCAGGGATTTGTGCGACGCCTTTGAGGCCAAGTTCGGCATTCGGCCGGTGGAAGGGTACGGCACGACCGAACTGTCGCCCATCGTCAGTGCGAACATCCCGCTCAGCCGTTCGCCGTCCGGGAGGGCCAGCGACGTGAAAGAAGGCACGGTCGGGCGGCCGGCGCCCGGCGTGAGCGCCAAGATCACCGACCTGGACACGGGACAGGAGTTGGGCCCGGGCCGGCCCGGCATGTTGTGGATCAAGGGGCCCAACGTGATGAAAGGCTACCTCGGCCGCGACGATCTGACGGCCGAGGTGATCAAGGACGGCTGGTACATGACCGGCGACCTCGCGCTGATCGACGAGGACGGGTTCATTCAAATCACCGGCCGGCAAAGCCGGTTCTCCAAGATCGGCGGAGAAATGGTGCCGCACTTGCAGATCGAGGAAGCCCTGGCCCGCATCATCGGCGGCGATGAAGAGGAT
>CAYUFW010000270.1:0-11701 GCA_964443915.1 uncultured Pirellulaceae bacterium | reverse complement strand
CGTGAACCTAGGAGCTTCCCGTGAGCATCAAAGTCGTGATCGCGGACGATCAAGAGGTCGTCCGCAAAGGCCTGAGAAACCTGTTTGAGAACGCCGACATCGAGATCGTCGCGGAGGCCAAGAGCGGCGACGAGGCGGTGTCCAAGACTGTGAAGCACAAGCCGGCCGTGCTGTTGATGGACGTCATGCTGCCCGAGACAGACGGTCTGGATGCGTTGGAGCGGCTGCGCAACAAGGCGCCGAACATCAGGGTCGTGATGATGTCGGCGCACGACAATCCGACCTATGTGGCTCGTGCCGTGGCGCTGGGGGCGGAAGCCTTCCTCCTGAAGGACGTTTCGGGGCAGGAGTTTGTGAACACCGTCAAGCGTGCGGCACGGGGCGAGGCCGCCGTGGTGGATGCCCGGATGAACGAGATCAAGGCGCGGTTGAGCACCCGTTTGGACCCCACCGAGGACGACGTCCCGCTGACGAAGCGCGAATACCAGGTCTTGCGGCACTTGGCCTATGGGCTGAGCAATCGCGAGATCGGCCGGTCGCTGCAGATCAGCATCGAGACCGTCAAGGAACACGTGCAGAACATCCTCCGCAAGCTGGATGCTGCGGATCGGACGGAGGCGGCGGTCTGGGCGGTCAAACGCAGTCTGGTATAGAAGGGCACTCGGTCCCGTGGGACGCGACCGGGTCCAGCGGTCACCGGCCAGCCGGGCTTCGAGGGCTGCTGCGCTTCACTTCGCCCGTGGATGCGCCTTCTCGTACGCTTCGCGCAGGCTGGCCGTGCTGACGTGCGTGTAGATTTGCGTCGTGACCAGACTCTTGTGCCCCAACAACTCCTGGACGCTGCGGATATCCGCGCCGCGGTCAAGCAGGTGCGTGGCAAAGCTGTGCCGTAGCGTGTGGGGCGTCGTCCGCAGGTCCAGCCCCGCGATCTTCAAGTACTTCTCCAACATCCGCGCCACGCTCCGCGTGGTCAGCCGGCTGCCCAGCCGGCTGACGAAGACGGGGGCTTCAGGGCCGGCCGGCTGACGGCGGGAGAGCGTCCGCACCCGGAGCCAGCGTTGCAGGGCCTGCACGGCAAACGTTCCCAGCGGGGACAGCCGTTCGCGGCGTCCTTTGCCCCGGATTCTCACCAGTCCGTCGTTCAGATCCAGGTCGCCGTCGTTGATGCCGACCAACTCGCTGACGCGCAAGCCCGCCGAGTACATGGTCTCCAGAATGGCGCGGTCCCGCAGCCCCATCGGGCGGTCCCCGGGCGGCGTCTCCAGCAGACGGCCGATTTCGTCGGTAGACAGGAAATGCGGCAGCTTGCGGTCGGGCCGCGGATTGCGCAGCGGTTTGGCGGGATTGGCATCCGCGCCACCTTCCCGCTGGGCGAAGCGGAAAAAGCTGCGCAGCGAAGCCAGGCGGCGGGCAATCGACGTCTTGGCGTACCCTGCCTCGTGTAACGCGGCGACGTAGCCGCGGAGGTCCAACGACGTGATCTCGGCCGGCTCGGCCGGCCGGCCGTAACTCTCCGTCAGGTATTCATCCAGGGCCGTCAGATCTTCGCGATACGACTTAATCGTCAATGTCGACGCATTGCGTTCGACCAACAGATAGCGGAGAAAGCGGGCGATCACCGGCTGCATGGCGTCCACCTCGGAGCCTAACGCACCGTTCGAGAAATAACTGTCCGATTTCTCCGTGGCGTAAGCTTCCAGCTTGCGGTATATGGCGGGATCGCAAGCTGGAAGCTTACGCCACTTGTTCCTCGAACAGCGCTAACGCGGCCTGAGGCCGCAACCTACGAACTCAAAAAGCCCGGCTTTCTCGGCAAAGCCGGGCTTCTGAATATGCCCACCATACGCGAGCGTACTGCTGCGGAAGCCGCCCCCCCCGTCTCACGCCTCGCCGTCGTCCTCAAATCCGTCCGTCAGCACGTCGCCGGTGATCGGCAGGCTGAATCGCGACGACAAGTCAAATCGTTGCCGCGGCCGCGCTGTCGGCCGCGCCGCCGGCGGTTCGGCGAGGGCGGTCTCCCGGATCTTCTGGCTCATCACGGCGGCGTCGTACCAAGTGAAGCTCAACTCGGGGTTGGCCGCGAAACGTCCCAACTGCCGCAACATCTCGACGCGATTGTCGTCGTCAAACAGAAACACGTAACGCTCGTTGCCCTTGACCAGTGCCAGCACGTTGATTTCCGTCGTCACGTCCTAGACCCTCCGTCAGCCCTCCTGGCTCTCGGACTCACCGCGGGCCGGTGGTGAGGAAGTCCGAGGGTTCAAATCACTAACGGAGTTATCGGCTGGCTTGACACAATCGCGTTACTTGCATTTTGGTATCGGGATTGTGACGACGTCGCAGCTTTCATGCTGTAGGCAAGAACTCCTTGGTGCGGCGGATTCTCGCGGCCAGATGGAATCGTCACGCTGTCAGGGCTTTCGGGGTGTGGCGGGCAACGTTGTCAAGTCGTGCGGCGGCGTGGGTTCAAGCAGCGCGTGTGGCTTGCCGCCCCCCCGTCCCGCGCGATCTCCCGAAATGCGGAAAACGACCGCCCAGAGTGCTATCACGACCAGGACCACCACGGCCAGTGCTGCCGCTGCATCCAGTGCCAGCCGGCGCCCCAATTGGTTGACCGGGGAAGTGGCAGCCCGCGCGCTGACCTGCACCAGCACCAGCAAGTCCGTGTCGTTCCGCTGCCCGTTGTGCATCTGATTCCGGCTTGGCAGCCTGATCGGCTGGGTCGCGGCGATCCAGTCGCCACGGTAAGCCTCGCCGCCCGGTGCCCGGGCGAGCGGGTCGAGGTAGTCATACACGGGTTCGGTCGCCAGCCGGTGAAGCTGTGGCAACGGCACTTGGTAGTCCTGCTCTGGCGGCTGTTCCTGGAACAACGGATGCTGCAGGACCGTCCCCTGGCGGTCGCCCGGCCGATTGTCGATCAGGACGGCGAAGTAGTCCGGCGGCGCGTGCCGCGTGCGAAAGACGGCAAAATCCCCGACGTTGAACGTGACCGCCAGAATCCCCAGAAATTTTGGCGCCGCCTCCGTCCGGTCGTAGACGGGCGTGGACACCGCGACTTTCCATTTCTTCGTCGTGCTGCTCTTGAACGCGGCCGACAAGTGGGTCGCCTCGATGTGCTGCGGCGGGGCGCCCGGCGGTTGGGGCGGCGCGTCTTTCTGCCCGCCGCGGAAGTAGGTTCGCCAGCTGAAGTTCTCCCCGATCGGCCCCGCCACCCCTTCCTCGATGTACACCCCGGCGACCCACGTTCCCACGGCGTCGGTCACGAAAATGCTGGCAAACTTGGATGTCGAGGCAGGGGCGCTTCCGCTGACGCGCGCCAGACGCTCCTCCAGGTTCACCTTGAATTTCTGCCTCGCCGGCTCGCCCAAGAACTCCGCACGCAACGCCTGCAGTCGCTCGGCAGGCGTGGCCGGATCGTTAATCGCGCGCAGAGTCTCACTGTCCAACACGCGGCGGAACTCGGTGAGAAACTCGGGCAAACTCGCTTCCTGCTCCAACCGGCTGAAGTGGTCGCCCAACTCGGCCTCGAAACTCTTGGCCACGAACTTGGCGGCAAAGTCGTTCGCCCGGTAAGCCTGCTCCTTGACCATCTGTTCCGAACGTCCCACGGCGGCGGTAAACGCCCGCCAGGAGAACAGCGCCATGATCGCCAGCAGCAGCAGCGGCCCGACGAGGCCCAGGATCAGCAACGGCCGGCGGCGGCGAGCCCGGTCGCGGGCCTCCAGTGCATCCAGGACCATCTGGGCGTTGGCATAGCGGCGGGCGGGATTCACGGCCAGGCAGCGGTCGACGATGTCCGCCAACGCCCGATCGACGCCCGGCACGTAGCGGTGCAAATCCGGCGGCGGCGAGTCGACCAGCCAGCGACGATAGCACGCCAGGCGTTCGGCCAAGTCGCCCGTGCCGTCCAAACGCCTCAGCGACTCGTCGTCCCGGTACGGCGGCGAGCCGGTCAGCAGGCAGTACAGAATGGCGCCCAGCGCGTACACGTCCCAGCGGGCGTCGGGCAGGGCGTTCAGATCCGCCTGTTCCGGCGCCATGTAAAACAAGGTGCCCAACGCGGGCGTCTGCTCGTGAGACAGCCGCGACTGGCCAAAGTCCGCCAGTCGCGGCCGCCGGTCCTGGTCCAGCAGGATGTTGGCCGGTTTCAGGTCGCAGTGCAGCACGCCTTTGTCGTGTGCGTGCGTCAGCCCCACGGCGATCTCGCGGAACATGGCAACCGCGTCCTCCGGCGGCAGCGTCCCGCGCTGGTTCAGCAGATCGTCCAGCGAGCCGTTTTCGATGTATTCCATCACGTAGTACGGCGGCTCGGCATGCCAGCCGACGTCCAGCAACTGGACAACGTACCGGTCGGCGGACAGGAAGACGAGCTTCTCGACTTCGCGCGAGAGCAGCGTCCAGTCCAGTCCGCCCCGGTGCAGGTAGAACTTGATCGCCACCCGCCGGCCGGTGACCCGGTCCGTGGCCACCCAGACTTCGCCGTACGCGCCCGTGCCCAGGCAGCGCTGCACCTCGTACCCCGGCGCTTCGCCCGGCGGACGCGTGCTCTGCAAGCTCAGCTGGCGGGCCCGCCGCAACTCTTCCGGATTCTGAAATTCCGTGGGCTCACTGGTCATGCCTATATGGTAGCAGACGGGCCCGGGCTGACGACGGGTCTGCCAAGAGAAAGGTCCTGCAACCGGCTCTCAGCGACGAGATTCCGGGAGACCGGCGTTCGGACCCACGCTGCGGTCGGGAGACCGCAGCACCACTGGCGTATCGCGGAGGTCACGAACCGGAGACGACGCTAACTCCGCTCGAGCGGCACGTCCAGGAGCACGGGCCGCGGGTCGTCCGACCAGGCACGGAGCAGGTCGCTCAACTCGTCCGGGTCGTGGAGGCGGAGTGCTTCGACGCCAAACGCGCGAGCCAAGCCGACGAAATCCACTTCGGGCCGCACCAGATCCAGGTCCACATACTGCCGCCGGGCCAGGTGCGGGAGCCGCAGCACTTGGCTGCAGTCCTTCAAGATCTTGTACTGAGCGTTGTTGGCCACGACGAAGGCGACCGGAATCTGGTAGCAGGCCGCCGTCCACAACCCTTGGATGCCGAACAGGGCCGCGCCGTCCCCCAGCAGGGCGATCACGGGCCGTTCGGGCCAAGCCAGCTTGACGCCCAACGCACAGCCCAGGCCCCAGCCCAGCGACCAGCCGCGATGCCCGAAATAACCCGCGGGATCCTTGAGCACGCCCAGCCGTTCCAGCAGGAACTGATGCGTCGTCGGCGCTTCCTGGACGACGGCGGCGCGAGGCGGCAAGACGCGGCCCACGGCGGACACGAAGGTCATTGCGGTCATCGGCCGGCGGCCGCGCTGGTCCCGCAATTCCGCTGCCAGCCGGGCCTGCTCCTCGGCCCGCCGCGCAGCGTGACGCGCGCATCGCGTCCGCGCCGCCTCGACTTGTTCGCCGGACATCGTCTCGGCCAGCAGCGAATCCAATTCCGCCAGTCCCGCTTTCGGATCGCCGATCAAGCCGACGTCGACGGCGTAGTTCTTGCCGATCTCCCAAGCATGATCGTCCAGCTGGACCAGGCGCGCCTCGACAGGAATCGGCCGAGCCGGCTCCTGGTACAGGTACTGTCGCAGCAGATTGATGCCCACGGCAAGAAACACGTCGTGCCCCGCGAGAAGCCCGGCGGCGTCCGGCGACCAGAGCGGGAGGGAACCGGCGTAGCACGGGTGATCTGCCGCGATCGGCAGCCGGCCGTGCGACGTCGCCGACTCGTCGAACACCGCCGCGCCCAGCCGTTGGGCCACGGCCGCCAGTTCGGACGACGCCTGGGACTCCGTCACGCGGCTGCCGGCCAGGATCGCGGGCCGCTTGGCTGCCGCGAGGATTTCGGCGGCGTGCTGCAACGCGTCGCGAGGCGGGCGCACCCGGCGGTCGGGCACGTGCGGCGGGGCCAGATCGAGTTGCCCGGCCGAAGCCATCTGCACGTCCAGCGGCAGGGCCAGGAAGACCGGTCCGGTAGGCGGAGTCAGGGCGGTTTGCACGGCGCGGCGGACCGCCAGCGGCATGTCTTCCACGCGCTGAACCTCGTGCGACCATTTTGTCCACGGCCGCGCCACCTCGGCCAAATCCGCCACCAGCACCGGTTCCTCGATCCGCAACCGGCGGTCCTGCTGGCCGGCGGTCAACAGCAGCGGCGTGCCCGCACAGTGGGCGTTGTACAGCATGCCCATCGAGTTGCCCAAGCCGCAGGCGATATGGACGTTGGCCACGCCCAGCCGTCCCGAGGCCATCGCGTAGCCGTCGGCCATCGAGACGACCGGGACTTCCTGCAGGCCGAGGACGTACGCGAACCGCGGGTCGCCGGCGACGGCGTCGTTCAGGGGCAGTTCGGTCGTACCGGGGTTGCCGAACACGTGCCGCACGCCGGCTTGGGCCAGGATTTCCAGGAGGGCTTCGATTCCGGTCATGGCTTGCCTCGCAAGAACGCCAGCGGTTGAAGATACACCGGGCACTTGGCGTTATAGCACAGCAGGCCGCCGCTGCAACCACGGCAAGGACTTCTGCCGTTCTGCTTCCCGCAGCCGGCCGTTGGTAGCACCGTCCGCGATGGCGGAGTATACTTGGCGCGATCCGTTACTTACCTCCAGGAGCATTCCCATGAAACGTCGTGACATGCTGAAGGCGACGAGCGCCGCCGTGTTGGGCGCCGGTGTTTTTCCCTGTCGCTGGGCTTCCGCCGCCGCAGCCAAGCGCCAACGCGTGCTGTACTTCACCCGCAACGTCGGTTTCTATCACTCGGTGGTGGTGCGCAAAGGCGACGAGCTGGGCCACTCGGAGCGGATCCTGGTTGAACTGGGTCAGCGGGCCGGCATCGAAGTCACCTGTACCAAGGACGGCCGGGTGTTCGACGGGGACTTGGCCCAGTACGACGCCTTCGCTTTCTACACCAACGGCGATCTGACGCAAGCGAACCCGCAGAACGAGCCGCCGATGACCGCCGAGGGCAAGCAGCGGTTTCTGGCCGCGATCGAGGCGGGCAAGGGTTTCGTCGGCTTCCACTCCAGCTGCAACAGCTGGGCGGTGCGAGGTCCGGCGTACGAAAACAACGCCCAGGTGGATCCGTTCATCGCCATGCTGGGCGCTCAGTTCATCGCCCACGGTCCGCAGCAGAAAGCGACCATGCGCGTCACGTCGCCGCACTTTCCCGGCCTGGAAGGCGTGGGCGAGTCGTTTGAGATGTTGGAAGAGTGGTACGCCATGAAAAACTTTGCCAAAGACCTGCACGTCATCCTGGTCCAAGAGACGAAGGGCATGAAAGGCGAGTGCTACCAGCGGCCGCCGTTCCCTTCTACGTGGGCGCGGATGCATGGTCAGGGACGCGTGTTCTTCACCTCCCTGGCGCACCGTGAAGACGTCTGGGAAGGCAAGCCGCTGCAGCCGATCGTGATGGGCGGCCTGGCCTGGGCCCTGGGCAATGTCTCGGCGGACGTGAAACCGAACATCGACCAGGTCACGCCGCACGCCCGAACGCTGAAGAACCCGGCGTGAGAGGCGTTCGCGGGTCGGCTGGCGGCCGAGAGGGAAGCACGCGTGGAGAAGCCCGGCGTCTGCCTGGACAGCCGCTTTGCGGCGAGCCGCCAAGTGTCTCGTTCATGGGCGTTGTTTTTCCTCCGCAATCGGATACCATAAATGAAAACCAAGGGAACCTGCGAGGGGTGACGTATGGCTGGCGAGGAAGCGACTCGGCGAACGGAGATTGTGGCGGAATTCGAGCGGCACGAAAACCGGCAGGACGGGCAGCGGTTGGTGACCAGCCTGGACTCCGGATTGTCGGTGTTGCGCGATTTGTTCTACGGCCGGATGCACTTCGACGTGGAACAACTCGTCGGGACCGATTCGATGTTGATCCCGTTGTCGGAATCGAAGACCCAGCGCGCGACCAAAGTTCAGATCGAGTTGTTCCAGGTGGTCGAATCGACGGCGGCGGTGCGGGAGCGGCACTACGCGAGTTCCGACGAGTGGTACCTGAATTGGCTCGCGAAGTTCCGGCTGGGGGAAATGGCGGGCAAAGAGAAGATCGTCAAGGAGATCGTCGCCTACCGGGGAATGAAGCCGGACGGCCGCCGATTGGCCTTTACCGACGTGCTGATGCGCGTCCTGCCCGAGTCTCACCAGGCGCCCCTGGTGCTGTTCCAGTTGGTTCCCCTCGCGGTCCAGATCGCCACGGCCGTGGCCTTCGGCGACGCCAAGTCCGCCGCGGAACTGCGTTCGCGCCAGAAAGCGATCCTGCCCTCGATCGCCGACTGTCACGCCTGCCACGGCAATGTGCTGGACAACGGCGAAATCTGCGACGTGTGCAGCAACCCCATGTGGGCCTACAAATGGCTCACCGTCGCCGACTGACGGAGGAGCGACGATGAAGCGTCTGTTCGCGGGCCTGTTTGGCACGTGCGTCTTGTGGAGCGCTGCCGGGGTTACGGCGGCCGAGCGGAACATCATCTTTTTCGTCACGGACGACGAGGGCCAAACGTTGGGCTGTTACGGCGATCCGGTGGCGGTCACGCCGCACATCGACGCCCTGGCCAAAGACGGCACCCTGTTCCGCTACGCCTACGCGACCACGGCCAGTTGCAGCGCCAGCCGCTCGGTGATTATGTCCGGGCTGCACAACCACATGAACGGGCAGTACGGACACCAGCACCACTACCACAAGTTCGCCTCGTTCCACGACGTGGTCAGTCTCGCCCTGCCCCGCGCGCTGGGCAACGCCGGTTATCGCACGGCGCACATCGGCAAGTACCACGTCGCTCCGGAAGAAGTGTACCGCTTCGAGACCTATCTCAAGGGAAACGAACGCAACGCGTTGCAGATGGCGGAGCAGTGCCGGGCCTTCCTCACGGACCAAGCGGACCAGCGTCCGTTCTTTCTGTACTTCGCCACCGCCGACCCGCACCGCGGCGGCGGCAGCGACCAGGATTCGCCGCTGGCCTTGAAGCCCAACTTGTTCGGCAACAAGCCCCGGCGCGGCGCGCACGCGGGAATCGAGGAGGTCTTCTACGACCCGGCCCAGGTGCCCGTTCCCGCATTCCTGCCGGACACGCCGGAGACGCGGGCCGAACTGGCGCAATACTACCAAGCCTGTTCGCGGATCGATCAGGGGCTGGGCCAGCTGGTCGAGATCCTCAAGCAGGCCAATCTGTACGACAAGACGCTGATCGTCTACACGTCGGACAACGGAATCGCGTTTTCCGGCGCCAAGACGACCGTGTACGAGCCCGGACTGCGGATGCCGTTCGTCGTCCGCAACCCCTACGAACCGCGCCGCGGCGTGGTCTCCGAGGCCCTCATCAGCCACATCGACATCACGCCGTCGCTGCTCGATTTCGCCGGCGGACTCGATCCCCAGACAAACGGGCCGAAGAATTGGAGCGATCCCAGCGAGTACTGGAAACAGCGCGGCGAAGCGCTGAAGGAGAACCGCAGCGGCGGGCACCGCTTCCGCAGCTACCATGGGAAATCCTGGATTCCCATCCTGAGCGATCCCAGCGCCGGGCATCGGGACGCGGTTTTCGCCTCGCACACGTTCCACGAGATCCAGATGTACTACCCGATGCGCGTGGTCCGCGACCGGCAATACAAGCTGATCTGGAACATCGCTTACCCGTTGCCCTACCCGTTCGCCTCCGATCTGTGGGCGGCGTCCAGCTGGAAAGCCCAGTATCAGCAAGGCCCGGAAGCCCCCTACGGCAAGCGGACCGTCGGCCGGTACATTCATCGGCCGCAGTTCGAGTTGTACGACCTGCAGAAGGATCCTGATGAAGCCGTCAACCTGGCGGACGATCCGGATCAGGCCGCGGTGCTCAAAAAGTACCAGGACATGCTCAAGGCGTTCCAGAAAGAAACCGACGATCCCTGGATCATGAAGTGGGACTACGAGTAACTACCCCCGGGGCCGTCATGGCGAAGGTCAGTATCTCAGTTTGTAGGATGTGCGCGTGACGCGCGTATCCTTGTAGGTCCGGCGAACCGAGCCGGACTTGGGTGCCGCTCGGCTCGCAGCACCCACTGGATTGCGGCCGCAAGCCGCGTTACGCCAGGATACCGTCCCAGCCTTTTCGGTACGGACGCCGAATGAACGCGTCGGCTTCCGGCGCATTACGGGCGCGGAGGTTGGCGGAGTCCCACTCGAGTTTCTTCCCCGTGCGGTAAGCCACGTTGCCGAGGTGGTTCGACTCGGTGACCCAACCTGAGTACAGGAAGTTCGAACCCGGCGCCGGACCCTGGCCCTTGCACGCCTGGATCCATTCGATCCAATGGCCGGGCGAACGCGGGAGCGTCTCCGGCGGTGTCGGGTAGTCCTTGAACTTCTCTTCCGGCAGCAACCGGGGTCCGCTACGTCCGTCACTGTAGAGCATGCCCTCGTCCCCGATGAACAGCTGGGCGCGGTCGCTCATCTTGCCGGGGTCGAATTGCGGCGGCCGGCCCACGCCCTGGTACCAGACCAGCTTGAGTGGCGGTTGCGAGCCGCGGGCCGCGAACTCGTACGTCACGGTCATCGAGGCCGGCGCCAGTTCCGGGTGGGCCTTTCCGTTCGGGGACACAGCTTCGATCGTCAGGGGCTGTCGGATGTCCAGCACCTGGAACGCGACGTCGTTGTCGTGGCCGCCCAGGTCGCTCATCGTGCCGTTGCCGAAGTCCCACCACCGGTACCAGCGCGGTCCGGGCAGGTACGTCGCGTGGAACGGCCGCATCGGCGCAGGCCCAATCCACAGGTCCCAGTCGATGTTCGGCGGGACGGGCATCTCTTCCTGGAACCGCTCCGTGATCTGGATGCCGTCGTAGAACCCGTGCGGCTTGTCGTACTTCTCCGCCGACGCGGCGTCCTGCAGGCCCCACGCACGTCCCGCCCAGACGTGGACCTCGCGCACCGGCCCGATCGCCCCGGCCATGAGCAGTTCCTTGATCTGGCGGCGGACCGGCGAGGCGTGGCCCTGGTTGCCCGTCTGCGTGGCCAGGTGCGGGTACTTCGCGGCGGTCTCGCGAATCAACCGCGCTTCCCAGACGTCGTGGGTGAGCGGCTTCTCGCAGTAGACGTGTTTGCCGTGCGTCAGCGCCAGGTAGGTTGCCAGTGCGTGCGTGTGCTCGGCGGTGCTGACCATGACGGCATCGAAATCGTTGGGACTGTCAAAGACGCGGCGGAGGTCGTTGTACTTCTTGGCTTTCGGAAATCGCTGGGCCGCCGCGTCGACGGCATTCTGGTTGACGTCGCAGAGAACCGTGATGTTCTCGGCCGGAATACCCGTGGGAGGTCCAGAAGGGGCCGCTGCGCGAGCGTCCTTGCCGCGGGGACGGCTACCGCCGTCGCCGTTCATGTTCGCGTTGCCACGGCCTCCACAGGCGATCATCGCGATGTTCAGCTTGTCGTTGAGGTTCTGGCCCCGCAGAAAGGCCGGCGCACCGGCGATCGCGCCGGCGGCGGCCAAGACGCCGCCGGTGAACTCGCGCCGGGTTACCTTACGCACTGCCGCGTTCTTGGTGATCCTGTTCTTCATCGTGTGCTCCTTGATCCGATGACTGAAATGAGCGTCCTTCGTACCCAAAGCCAGCTGCCAGTTTTGCCGACGATACGAACGAATTGGTTGAACGAATTGGTTTTAACGAATTGGTTTTTATCCCACCTGCCCCAAGCCGCGGGTCGTCTGCGGTGCGAC
>CAYUFW010000269.1:6113-11738 GCA_964443915.1 uncultured Pirellulaceae bacterium | reverse complement strand
CATGTTCTCGGAATACTTGATCTCGAGAGCAGTTTCGCCACCCATCTCAGTCTGTATGGCCAACAGCGCGTTCCACATGGACTGGCTGAATGCCATGTCTGTAGTGGCGCTGGGCATCACGACCGCGACCCGGAAGGTTTCGACCGGGGCGGCCGTTGGGGCGACGCCGCTCCGATCCGGCGGCCGGGAGCCACTGCTGTCTGGCCGCGCTTCCCGGAGAGCCTGTTCCAGGCACAGCACTTGGGGTTGGCCGGGCGCCGCCTCTTGGGCTTTGCGGAGCACGGCTTCCGCGGCGTCGAACTGGCCTTGTGCGAGGTAGTCCTGGAACTCGCGCACGTAGCGGTCCAAGCGTCCGGCGGCGTCCGCCCAGTCCCGTTTGCGGCGAGCGGCATCCTGGTCCTGATCCGCCAGAGGCTCGACCAGTCCCAGGGCCGACTGCAGCCGTCCCTGCCGGACCCAGGCGTCAGCGGCCTGCAATCGCCGCAGCCGCCATTGCTGTTCGTTCCGCTCTCGGTCGCGTGCTCGCTCGATCTTTTCCCGCAGCGACTTGGCTTCGGGCTCCAGTTCGCCGCACTGAGCCGCGCAGTCGATCAGTTCGCCGGCCAGCACGACATCATCCTCGGCCTCCAATGCCTGCCGAGCCTGTTCGATCAGTTGCGGCCCGATGCGCATCAGCATGTCCCGCACCGCCTTATGTTCGCGGTGCGAACCGGCCAGCAGGTGCTTGGCCGCCTCCAACGTCTGCCCGTGGGCCAGGCACTGCTCGGCAATCCGGCACTCGATCGGATCCAGCCATCGCCACATGATCACTGTCCTCCTACGGATCAGGCGTGCTTACGCTGGAAATCTGCTACCTCCCCGCGGCAAAAAGAATGAACGCCCGGCACTGCAGCGGCCTCGTTGTTCTTCAGCCCGTCCACGCAGACCAGGGCCAACAGCAATCGTTGGCGGGGTGAGAACGCGGCAGTGCTTAGTCCAAGGCGCGACTCACCCCTTCACCCAACCCGGCGGCGACGGGGTCTACTTGGCAACGGCCGGAGCTTTGTCCAGCGGCCACAGTTCCCAACGGCGGACGAAGATCTCCGCCAGTTCCGACTGGATGGTCAACTTGCCGGCCGACGGGTGGACGTCGAAGCCCTCGTTAACCTTCACGCCGTTGACCAGGATGGTGACCCGGTCGCCGCGGCAAATCACGTCCATGCGCGTCCACTGGTCGCCGGGACTCTCGACGTCGTCTCTGCCGCGAAACCCAATCGCGTCTTTCCAGTCCGGATCGCGGCCAAACCAGTTGACTCGGCCCGACTTGAACACTTTTTTCTCGCCGCCGGCGTGCCAGACGGCCTCCCCGTCGCGATCTTTGATGATCTCGGCGGTCAGCGTGGGATTCACTTGCCCCTTGCCGCGAACCACGATAAAGTCGCCCGTGCCGCCTTGGATGATCTGGGCTTCGATCGACTCCATCCAGATGCCGCCGTAGCCGCCCTCCGGCCCTTGGCAGTGGACCAGCACTCCCGAATCCTTGGCGCGGTCGACGCGATTGCCCCAAGTCCGCGGCCCCCAGCGGAACTCACAGATCATGTGATAGTCTCGGTACTCGTTACGGGTCGACACGCCGCCCACGCCGTCGCCCGTGATGTGCAGGAGCCCATCGTGGACCGTGACGACCCGGCGCGGATCTTCGAACTGCGTGTCGCGGAAGTACGTGTACAACCCATCGAGGTTCTGACCGTTGAACAGCTTGATCACGCCGTCGGCGGGTGTGATCGGCGCCCGGTTCGGCGCCTCTTCGGCAGGCAGCTGCGCCGCGAGCACGGCAGCCGCGACGAGGGACAGGGCAAGACGGATCAAGCACGTGCGATCGTTCATCATCGAGTCTCCTGGGGTGGGGCCGGTCCCGGAACGAAAAGACCACGAGTCCAAGCTCGAACCGGGCGGCTGTCTTCTGGGGAGGGCTTGCAGCGTGATGCGGTTGAGCGAGAAACAGAACCAACGGAAGGGACGGTCCTGTGCGCTCGCGCGCTTTCTGTTCACCCGTGTTTCCCAGTGTAACCCCTGCCCGGCTTGTCTGCAACGCGCTTCAGGGCGAGCTGAACGTGTCGCGCAGGAATGTCGCCGCAGAGTCCCAGGCGACCGCGGCGGCCGCGAAGTCCACGGGCATGTGCCGCAATGGTTGCGGCGCGCCGGCCCGCGACGGGACCGTCACGGCGGGGTTCAAGGGGAACTGCGCGCTCCGCCCTGCCGCCAGGGCTGCCTCGATTTCCGGCGCGAGCAAGAAGTCGACCAACGCTTGGGCCGCCTGCGAGTTGGGCCCGCCCTTGATCAACGCCAACGTGTTCGGGATGAAGAGGGCTCCCAAGCCGCCTTCCTCCTGATCGGGGTAGACGATTTCGACCGGGCTGCCGCCGTCGTGTTCGATGATCGCATCGTCCGTGTCCGTCAACCCGAACGCCAACTCGCCGCGGGCGACCGAGAGGGCGACCTGCTTGTTGCCGCTCAACACCTGGGCGTTCTCTTTCAACGCCAGAAAGAACTTCCGCGCCTCGTCGTCGCCCCAATGCGACCACAGCACGGCGGCATGAGTTGCCGTGGTGCCAAACAACGGCTTGGCGATCCCCACGCGGCCCTTCCATTTCGGATCTGTCAAGTCTCGAATGCCGCGCGGCCGATCCGGCTCGGAGACGAGTTGAGTGTTGACGATCAGCACTCTCACGCGAGCCGCAAAGCCGTACCACGTGCCCTGCGGCGAGCGATATTCGGACGGAAAACTTGCTGCTCGATCCGTCGGGTAGGGGGCCAGCAATCCCATCTTCTCCAGCCGCACCGTGTGCAGGATCTCGTTGTTCCAGAACAGGTCGCACCGCGGCCGCGTCTGCTCCTGGATGAGGGCGTTGACCAGTCCCACCGTCTTCGTGGATTCGACATCGTACTTGGGCAGCACGCGGACGCCGCTCCGCTGCTGGAATTCCTCCAGCAGCGGCTCCGAGAATTCGCGGTCCAAGGCGGCATAGACCACGACTTCCTCGGCAGAACGAGACCAGCACCCGGAAGATGTCCCCAGCACCAGCGCCGCGGCTCCCAGGGCCGCCACGATGAGGCCGAGACGGAAAACGACTGCCGACCGCGTCGGAACGCGGCCGCCGACTGGATGAGTAATCTGCTGCATCATGCTGCCAGTTTAGCCGAGCGGCAGTTGGAGGCATATCCGTGGGGCGGGCGTTCCTGCCCGTCGCGTGGCAGAAGACGGGCGGGAATGCCCGTCCTACGGGTGAAGCAGTTTCTGCCGTGTCTACTCGGACTGTTCGCGAAGGGCGTCCCGTTCGCGGCGCGTGGCTTCCAGATCGAACATCAGGTACTTCATGTCCAGACGGAGTTGGCTGAGTGCCTCTTGGATGGTCGTCAGAATCCGCCGCCTGCGGTGCGTGTTCACAACGACGCGGTCTAGGGCGGGCTCGATTATTTGCCGGTACTCCGGCGGCAACGACTCGATCGCCGTCGCCAAAGCCAGAATATCCCGCGGCAGAGCCTCGCGCCGGGCCAGGAGATGGGTGGAAATCTCAGACATCATGCTAGCTTTCTGCGGAAGTTTCCTACCAGCAATCATGGTAGCAGACGGCGCGCCCCCGCGTGTGAGTTGGACGCGATGCGACGTAAGAGACTGTGCCGCCGAGGGTTAGCCGCAGCCGACGGGAATCGGATGGCGATCGCATGTTGAAAAAAAGTAGCAGTTTGCTCTACCCTCGAACCGCAAATCTCGATAGAAGCGGGGTTTACGTCGATGAAACTCGTGTCCGAACGAGGTTGCGGCCGAGCCACCGTCGGCAAGGGTGCGGGTTGATTTTTTTCATCACGTGCAACGCAAGCAACGTCGGTGACTTTCTTGCCTCACGGCTTCGATACAAACCTAAGCAAGGGATCGGCCAGCTTTCGTCGGGCCGTCCCCACGGATGCGGCCTGCGCCAGACTGGACTGCTCGTCCGGCCCTCGGATGGGCTTCCAGCCTGTCAACCGTGAGACACAGGCGAGATGCCTGTCCGCCTTCGGTTGTCCGACGGGACTGGGTTTGGCGGTGCTGTTGGCCTTCTGCCTTGTGCCTGCTGCTTCGGCCGACCATCGGGACTCGTACGAATCCGTGGAACCGACTTGGCGTTTGGCCGACACGGATTGCGGCGCCCGAATCGCCGCCCACCGCCGCGACTTTCAGACGTTCCACACAGGCCGAGCCAGTGAAAGCCTGTGTCTGATCGCCAGTCAAGGAACCTACGCGTACGTGGTCCAGGAAGTCCCGCACTCCCGTGTGATCGCGGAGTGGACGGCCACTCTTTGGATCAAGTCCGATCGGACAGGGCCGCAATTGCTGGCCCGCGTCGTGTTGCCCCGCAGCCGCGATCCGCAAACCGGCGGGCCGATCACCGTGTTGTTACGCGGCGACGTCTACGACCGCAGTGGAATGTGGCAACAGCTTGCCATCCGCGGGGCGGATCAACTGCTGGAGCGACAAGTCCGCATCCTGCGGTCGCACTTCGGGCCGGAGGTGGATGCCCGCGAGGCCTACATCGATCTGCTCGTGGTCAACGCTTACGGCGGCGCCGGCGTCACCAATCTGTGGATCGACGATCTGGAGTTGTTAGGGCAGGTATCCGCGGCCCGTTTCGCCTCCGCCGATCGCGATTCGTCGACGTCGGGCAGCGAGTCGCCGGGCGCCGCCGGCGCTTGGACGGGGGCTCCCGGTCGCGGCGGCGCCGCCCAACTGAACGGCACGGTGCTGCTGGTCGGCGGCCGCCCCTTCTTTCCACGAGCGATCGAGTACAACGGCGAGCCGTTCGAGTGGCTCCAGTCGTTGGGCTTTAACGCCGTCCGCCTGCCCGCGCCTCCAACCGCCGTCCAACTCCGCGAGGCCGAGCGGGTCGGCTTGTGGCTGATCGCCCCGCCGCCCAACGACGGTTTCATTACCCCCGAACACGACCGCGTCTTGACCTGGGACCTGGGGAGCCGGCTGGACGGCGAGCGTCTGGAATTGACCCGTCAACGGGCGGCTCAACTGCGGCGGGCTGATCTGCGGCCGAATCGGCCTTTGATCGGCGAGGCGGCGGAACGGCTGTGGAGCTACAGCCGGGAGTTGAACATTCTCTTGTTGCGGCGCTGGCCGTTGGGCACGTCCCTCTCGGTGCCCGACTACGGTCAGTGGCTGCAGACCCGGCCGGCCGTGGCGCGGGCCGGGACTCCGTTCTGGGCCGCGATCCAAACGGAGCCGTCGCTGGAACTGGTCGATCAGTGGGCGGCGCTGGGGCTCGGCCCGCCGCCGTCGCTGAGCGTCGAACCCGAACAGATTCGCCTGTTGACCTACCAGGCCATCGCGTCGGGCGTACGCGGCCTGCTCTTCAATTCCCGCTCGCCGCTGGACCAGCAGGACGAGGAAACGCAGACCCGGGCGCGGCTCCTGCAGCGGCTGAACATGGAACTGGCGCTGGTCGAACCGTGGGTCGCCGGCGGCAGCCGCGCCAACGACGTAGAAAGCCCCGCGCCGGAGGTCCGCATCGGCTGTCTGCAGACCGAGCGATCGCAGTTGATGATCGTGCTGGAACAATCGGCGACGCAACAGTTCACGCTGGGACCGGTGGCGTCGCC
>CAYUFW010000269.1:0-6010 GCA_964443915.1 uncultured Pirellulaceae bacterium | reverse complement strand
CGACGGGACCGGTGGCGTCGCCGTCGCTGTCGCTGGTGCTGCCGAGCACGGCAACGGCGCCTCAAGTGTACTGCTTGACGCCGGCCGGGCTGCAGACCTTGACGCATCGCCGCGTGCCGGGCGGCATCCGAGTCACGGTGGAGCGTTACGGGCCGGTGTGCCTGGTGGCCGTCACGCAGGATGCCTTGGTGATGAGTCACTTGGCGCGGACCTGGGCCGAAAACAGGGCGGCGGCGACAAAACTGCAGTACCAGTTGGCGGCCGGCCAAATGGAATTCGTGGAAGCCGTACACGCCCGGCTGGCAGGGCAGACGCCTGCCGCAGCGCCGGCGGAACGCTGGCTGGCCCAGGCCCGCGAGAACCTGCAGCACTGCGGGGTGCTGCTGGGCGGCAGCGACTATCCGGCCGCTCACGCCTTGGCCGAGAAAGCCCTGGATCGGCTGGCCGAGGTGCGGCGGAGCGACTGGGAGCAAGCCGTACGCGATTTCTCCACGCCGAGTTCCAGCCCCTGCTGTGCCGGCTTTCCGCCGTTGACGCTGCACTGGGAAATGGCGCGGCGTCTGCAGGCGGCGCCGGTCTGGTCCGCTAACTCGCTGGCGGCCGGCGACTTCGAGAATCTGGAACACCTCCGCGCGACCGGCTGGCAGAACATCTCGCAAGCCGGTGAGACGATCCGGACGTGGGTCGAATTGTCCCCACAATCCCCGCGCGGGGCCGGCACTTCGTTGCGGCTGCAGGCGGCGGTAGAGGACGCGCAAACGCCGCCCAAGGCCCTGGACAGCCCGCCCCTGCAGATCGTCTCGCCGCCGGTGCCGGTCCGTCGCGGACAACTCCTGCGGATCCGCGGCTGGGTGCGCGTGCCGGAGCGGATCACGGCCAGTCCGGACGGAATGCTGGTGTACGACTCGCTGGGCGGGCCGGAGCTGGGCGAGCGGTTTGCGTTGACCGACGGCTGGCGCGAGTTCACGTTCTACCGAGTCGCCCCGGCCGACGGCGGCCTGTCGCTGACGTTCGCGCTGACAGGCTTGGGCGAAGCGGCTCTGGACGACGTCTCCGTCGCCATCCACGAGCCGATCGCGGCTCAAGGCAGCCTGGACGAGGCCCGACGCCTGCCGCCGACCGGCGAGTGGCGGAGATGACTGAACTCCGGAGGAAGCAGATCGCCCCCATCAAGGATGCTGCCCGCAGGTTGACGGGAACCAAAAGAAAGACCTTTCACAGCTTACTGGCTCGTCAGCTCAAAATTCAGCGCATTCTTGCCGGCCTTTACGTCCGCGGTCAGAGTGGAATCCGTGTTGTACTTGGCAGGAAGCATGACGGGCATGGCCCCGCTTGCCGGGTCCGGATTGGGAGGCGTCTCGATGCGGACGAGATGACTACCCACCGCGGCGCCTTTCACATCGCTGGTGTACCACAATTCGTATTCGCCGCTCGCGTCGGTCAGGCCGTTCGACATGGCCGCCGCGACTTGTGGCTCAAAGCGGACTCGAGCCCCTGCGAGCGGTTGGCCGTCGAGCGTGACCGTGCCCGTCACTTGCCCCAATTCTGGAAGACCCTTCGCGTGCCCCCCGCATCCTGAACACATGGTCAAGGCCGCGGCAAAAAGCAGTACCGGTCCAAGAGATCTCATTGTCTCCTCCGTTAAATTACTGATGCGCTACCAGGGCCCGGTCAATACGGCACCGCGGGCTCGGCACCCGCAATACTTACCAGCGAAGCAACAACCGATAGAGGCGTGGTATCACTGATGAATCGAACCGAGGCGTCGGCCAGCACGAGTTGGGCCCCGCCCGGATGATAACTGCCGGCTCCCCACGCGTACGACCGCTTCAGAACATCACCGGGAGTCCACACCAAGTTGATGCCGTATGACGTCGGAATGATCGGATGCGTGTGCGTATACATGTTCCAATAAGGACCGTAGGCGGCGTCGGTCTTTTGCATCTTGGTTTCGATCATGGCCATGGTATTGCTGGTCCCATCCAGGATATCAGCCATCTTGGGCGCGCCGTTGAAGCCGCCGAACATCGCCTTGGTGGGGTAGCTGATGTCGGCGTACCGAAGAGGCGGTGCGTTCGCCACGGGAGCCGGCCGGTTGTGCATCTGGTACTCGTGAATGTCGCTGACGAAGCCATAATTGGAGCGCCAGGCGTTCTGGGTGAGGTACATGACGTTGGTAGTGTGATCGTGCGGGTTGTTGAAACCGGGCTCGGAGGGACACTCGAAGCAAGCCAATCGCACGTTGGTGGCCGCTTGGTATCCGCCCCCGCCCCCGCTGCCACTGGTCCAGTCGGCCGCACCGACCGCGTACTTCAGGTCGATCTGGTCGTACAGCGGCTGCTGTTCCAGAAAGGGTAATATCAAGATGTACCCCGTAATATTCCGGACTCGCTGGCCTGCGGCCATATCGATCAGCGGCTTGTACGATCCATTTGCTACGGCGGCCTGATAAGAGCCGGGGTTGATGGCCGAGGGTGGGAACGTCTTGTAGGTGTCGTGGTAATTGTGGAGTGCTATTCCAAGCTGCTTCATCCGGTTGGCGCACTCCGCCCGCCGTGCGGCCTCGCGTGCGGCCTGGATGGCCGGCAAGAGCAAGGCGACCAAAATCCCGATGATGGCGATAACCACCAACAGTTCTACCAGGGTAAATCCGTGCAGTTTCTTCGCGCCAACAAACATGGTCCGACTCCCCAAGAAAAGATGAGAAAATCAACCCGCTAGAGAGGGCATTGCCGAGTCTTGCACTGTTGACCGAACGATCAAACCGTGGAGATGCAGCCACGGACAGTTTACTGAGAAGCCCAAAAACATGTTATTCATTAGCGCCACGCGGTCAAGGGACGGCAGCCGGAAATCCTGATTTGTCATTGGTGACGAAGCTGGTTCCACAGACTGCCGCCTCAAATCCAAGAACAGGGCCTGCCGTGGAGCATTTAGGCGGTCGAAACCGGCTGACGCTGTCCTTCATACTGGACGGCTGGCTGGGCCGTCCACACGCGAGCTGCCGCCAAGAGTCGAGAAGCGCGTAGAAAACCGCCGGTGCCTTTCGAGTCGGCCGGCAGTACGCGGGGTTTCGCATCAGCCCTGCAGGGCAGCAGCGCCCAGATTTCGCAAGCCAAGTCGGCCGTGGCCTCCGGCGGCCAGGACACACGCCGCATCCGCCGCGTCTCGCCGCCGTCCCTGCCGTTGCACCGCGACGCCTCGCCCTCGGCCACCGCCAGCGTGCTGATCGCGCTGGCCATCGCCATCCCCATCTCGATGCTCGCTCACCCCGCGCCGGCCGGGAGCCACGTAACGATTTGCTCCAGCGGTTTTCGATCCGCCGCGTGGCGGTCCGGCGATTTGCTCTCGGCCGGATAGCCGATCGGCAGCAGGGCGATAGGTTCGAGGTGTTCGGCCAGATTCAGCACTTGAGCGCACCGTTTCGCGTCGAACGCGCAAATCCAGCACGTGCCCAACCCGATCTCGGCGGCGGCCAACGTCATGTGATCGACGGCGATCGCCACGTCGATGTCGCAATGATCTTTGCCGTCCTTCCGTTTCCAGGCCCGGCGATGGTCGCCGCAGGCGACAATCACCGCCGGGGTCTGCGCGGCGCTGACCCAATCGGGCGCGATCTTGGCGATCACCGCCTGGTCCTCGGTCACGATGAATCGCCACGGCTGGTTGTTACAGGCCGAGGGCGCGACGCGGGCCGCCTCCAGCACGTACAGCAACTTGTCACGCTCGATCCGCCGGTCTTGATACTGCCGGACCGAACACCGTTGTTTCATCAGATCCAACACTTGCATCGCTATCGCTCCCGTACACGGTCCTCGCGGTTTCAACCTACCGTAAGCCGCTCGCTCCGCGAGTGGAAAATCCGCTCGCGGAGCGAGCGGCCTACGATCTGTCACTTCTTCTCCCCGGCGGCCGCGAACGCCTGCCACTGCGTTTCGATCGCAGCCCGGTCCGCGCCGCAGGGTTGAAGCAAGATGCGGTACTTCAGCGTCAGGCTCTGTTTGGCCGGCAGCGTGTACGGACTGCCGTACAGAATGGCCGGACTGAAGTAGGGCATGCCTTGAATCAGATACCACGGCGTGGGATGGCGGAAGCTGGTGGGATGTTCCAGCACGACGATCGCCGCCGACTGACCGTCCTTGTCGGGACCGCTGAACGCAATCCAACGGGCCTGCTTGGTCACTTCTTTGACCGGGCCTTCGCTGTCCGAGAACTGCCACGGTCGGAGCGCCGGCGCCAGACGCAGCGACAGCCCCGCGTAGCCGCCCCAGCTGACGCCGTTCGGCTCGCCGACGATCGGCGTGCGGTCCAACACTACGTCCGCATCGCCCGCCGTAAATGTGCTCAGCCAATCAATGTGATAGGCTCCCGCCGCCGTCGGCGCGCTGACCTCCACGATCCGCTTCTCCGCCAGCACTGTCGGCTGGCCCGGTGGATGATAGCTCAGCGTCAATTCGATCCGCGCGGAATGATCGTCGCGCGGCGTAGCCTGGGCCTCGACCACCTCCGTCACCCCCGGCGACTTGCCTGTCTTGGGATCCTCTTCCCAGTACAGCAGCCCGTTGATGGTCTTCCAGGAGAACCAAATCGCCTTGTGCCAAAAGTGGTCCGCCGGCCGCAGGTCGGTCACCGCGTCGCCGCCGGCGATTGTCACCGGATGAAAGTACGGCTTGCCTTCGTCCTTCTGGTAGTTGAACTGCCAAACCACCTGTTCGCCGCGGACCAGCGCCAGCGAGTGAGGTGTTTGCCTCCAGGCCAGGTCCGGCTCGGCCGACACAGCCGCTGCCGCCAACAAGACAATCAAGCTCGTCATCGTTCAGGTTCTCCTCTCGCCGGAACCACAACCAGCACTCCTTCGACAAGTTCGTAGTTGTAGTCCTCGTCCCATTCTTCGACCGCGTCGAATTCCTCGGGCGACATCCGCATCCCGGCCATCTCCGGGGTGAGTTTCAAGATGGCGTAGTCGATTGCAGTCATGGGTTGATCTCCGGTAAGAACTCACGCCCCATTGTGGCACGAATCGCACGCGTAGGCAAGCTCCCGCGAGATGCCCGGCCGTCTCCGCCGAGAACCACATTCCAGTGCAGTACGGCCTTTCCAGGCCGCCGTGCCGGCCGGAGGGTCCGACCTACCACGACGGCATCGCGGCAGCGCGACGCCGGTTCCCGGGCGGCCACATCCTTGGTGCGCAACTTTTTCATGCCGCCTGCCCAGTTGAGAACCAAGTTCGCCGACCGCATACTGAGATCGTTGTTCAGCCGCGCGAGCGCTTCCTGCGGCGACTGTTCCGTTGGAGCCGAATGCATGTCTCCGGATCTCGCCCCCGACGACAATCCGTACGCGCCGCCTGAAGCCCCTTGCGGTGTTGCAGGATCGGGATCGTTGACGAAGAAGTTCAAACGCCGCCTGGCTGTCTGGGTTCACTTGGTAGTGGTCACCGTTTTCTGGCTTGTACCTGCCGCGTGTGTCACCCTGATTGCAGTCCCTTTTCCGCGGCTCGGTAACGCCGTATGGTTCTGTGTGGTTCCCGTGATCCTGGTCATGATGCTCTGCGTGGCCGCAGCCAAGTGGCTGGCAAATCTTGGGTATCGCAGACTGGCCCGGCGCATTGCGACGAAACTGGTGACGGCGGGCAGGGATCCGGTTTTTCAGGGTGGCGAGCACGTCAAGCTCGCACCATCGGACCGGCCGTGTTACTACGATGGCCAGACGGATTGGGATAATGGCTATTTGTTCCTCTTCGACGACCGCTTGACCTACATCGGCGACCAAACGGAGTTCTCCATCTCTCGCGATCTGATCGCGGGCATGCAAGTCCGGCGCGAAGGTTTGGAGTGGCCCGATGATTGGCATGTCTACCTGGATTGGCAGATGTCTGTGTCTCGCGAGGTTCGAACGCTCAGCATTTGGCCTGGTGTCCCCCCGTCCGTCTTCTTTCCCCGGGGCGACGTCGAGAGGTTTGCGGATCGGCTGGAGGATTGGCTACGGACCGGCGCGGGCGCGATCGGCG
>CAYUFW010000268.1:10831-11756 GCA_964443915.1 uncultured Pirellulaceae bacterium | reverse complement strand
ACGCGGTTGCCGCATCCGAAGGCGATGTTGGCTTTGGATGCCGTGGCCGCAGTGCCCGGTGACGGACCGCCGGCGGTGGCGCGGTATGGCGACTGGACGCAGCCTGGACAAACGGATGCTGCGGCCGTCGTTGCGGTCCTCCCGAGCGGCCAAGCCGTGTACGTATCGGGGCAGGCAGAGCAGGGAGACTTGCCGGCGGCGACGGCGCGGACCCTGGAGAGCCTGCTGAAGACCGTCGGCTACCTGGGGCTCGATGCCGGCCACGTGGTCCACGTCAAGGCCTTCTTGAGCCCGATGGAACAGGCGGAGGTCGTCCGGCAGCAAGTCGCGAAAGCGTTCGCCGGCCAGAAGCCGCCGCCCATGACGCTGGTCGAATGGTCGTCCAGCTTGCCGATCGAGATCGAGATGATCGCCTTTGCGCCAGCCGGAGTCGTAGCCTCGGAAGCGCGCGAGACGGTCAGCTACTTCACGCCGCCCGAAGTGAAGCCGTCGCCGGTGTACAGCCGCGTGGCGCGGGTCCACGGTGGGAAGCGGATCTATGTGTCCGGGCTATTCGCGGAGAAGGCGGGCAGCGGCGAGGCTCAGGTCCGCGACTTGTTCGCGTCGCTCCAGAGCACGCTCCAACTCGCAGGCGGCGACTTGCGGCACTTGGTCAAGGCAACCTACTACTGCTCGGACAACGATGCCAGTGAAATGCTGGACAAGCTTCGGTCGGAGTTCTACGATCCGCAACGCCCGCCAGCCGCCTCCAAGGCGCTGGTCCGAGGCGTTGCCGTCGCGGACCGGTCGGTTACGATGGATATGATCGCGGTGACTCCGCCGTAGTGTTGTAGGCTGAACCTTTGACCAAGGAGATTGGTCCGATGTCCGCTCAGCAACCCTCCCTGACGCGTCGACATTTTCTGGAGCAGGGGTCCGCCGCCGC
>CAYUFW010000268.1:9417-10821 GCA_964443915.1 uncultured Pirellulaceae bacterium | reverse complement strand
CGGTGACTCCACCATAGCACGCTAGGGTCAGGCTTACAGAATTCAGTTCTGCTGGCCATGCCGTGAACCATTGGCATCGCTTTGGACCAGCAAAAACGAATTCTGAAAGCCTGATCCCTGATAGGAGATCTTCCGATGTCTGCTGAGCAACCCTCCCTGACGCGTCGACATTTTCTGGAGCAGGGCTCGGCCGCCGCACTGGGCGCGGCTTGGGCGGCGCAGGCGGCGCAAGCATCAGGTGCCTCGACCCCGGCCGACATGCGCTATCGCCGCTTCGGCAAGACCGAGCTGAAGGTCTCGGAAATCGGGCTGGGCTGCGCGACGGGCCTGAAATCGCGGATGCTGGGGCCGGAAGGGTTCAACCGCTACCGGGAAGAGTTGCCCGCGATCCTGCACCAACTGCTCGAACTGGGCGGCAACTTCGTCGCCACCGGACGCGGCTATCACGACACCGAAGAGATCCTGGGCAACGCCATGAAAGGCCGCCGCCAGAACGTGATCATCTTCACCGCTCCGGACCCGCCGCGCAACGACGTACCGACGATCATCAAGTGCTGCGAAGAAAGCCTGGGGCATTTCCACACCGACTGCATCGACTGCTACTTCTCACACGGCCGCTGGAGCGAGGCGTTCTATGAAGCGGCCCTGAAGCTGCGCGAGCAGGGCAAGATCCGCTTCATCGGGCTCAGCGGCCACGTGCCGGCCGAGCACCGGGCGTGCGTCGAGGCGGGAAAACTGGACTTCGTCTTTCAGCCCTACAACTACATGGCCCTGGCCAAGTGGACGGAGAAGTTCGACCGCAACGACGTGGAGGGGCTGTTCGCTTACTGCAAACAGCAGGACGTGGGCGTGATCTCGATGAAGCCCATGACCGGCCACTTTGTGCCCAACTGGGCCAAGGACCAGTCCAACCCGCTGGTGGCCAGGCTGATGGCGGAACTGAAGCGATTCGGCGCGGAGCACCTGTACCAGGCCCTGCTGATGTGGGTCCTGAAGAACCCGAACGTCTGTTGTGCGGCGGTGGGCATGAGCACGGTCAGAGACGCCGTCGAGGACTGTGCGGCGGTGAGCATGCGGCTGAGCGAGCGGCACGAGGAACTGCTGGAACTGTACGCTGCCGCCGCCACCGGCGACTATTGCCGGATGTGCGAAACCTGCATTCCTTCCTGTCCCGCCGGGATTCGCATTCCGGACGTCATGCGTTACCGCATGTACTACAAGAACTACGGCCATCGCGACGACGCGCGGGAACTGTACGCCGCCGTGCCGGCCGACCGGCGCGTGACCGCCTGTACGGAATGCGGCGCGTGCCAGCAGGCGTGCCCCAACGGGCTGGCCATCATCGACAAGCTGCGGGAGGCGCACCAGTTGTTAGCCTGACCCCAAAAGCACCGCTCGAGGACC
>CAYUFW010000268.1:0-9407 GCA_964443915.1 uncultured Pirellulaceae bacterium | reverse complement strand
CCACCGAGAATCCGGACGGCGATTACTCGAACGGTGCTAACTTGAAGGCAACTGCGCAGAAGAACGGAGAGGCGACCCATGAAAGCACTGGTCAAGAGCAAATCCGCGCCGGGGCTGTGGCTGGAAGATGTGCCGGAGCCGAAGATCGGGATCAACGACGTGTTGATCAAGGTCCACCGCACCGGCATCTGCGGCACCGACTTGCACATCTACAACTGGGACGCCTGGGCCCAAAAGACGATCCCGGTGCCGATGGCAGTCGGGCACGAGTTCGTGGGCGAGATCGTCGAGGTGGGCTCGAACGTCACGGACTTCTTCCCCGGCAACATTGTCAGCGGCGAAGGGCACGTGGTCTGCGGGCGGTGCCGGAACTGCTTGGCCGGGCGCCGGCACTTGTGCGCCCATACCAAGGGCATCGGCGTCAATCGGCCGGGCGCGTTTGCCGAGTACTTGGCCCTGCCCATGACGAACGTCTGGCTGCTGCACGAGGCGGTCGAGCCCGACGTAGCGGCGATCTTCGACCCGTTCGGCAACGCGGTCCACACGGCGCTGTCGTTTCCCGTCCTGGGCGAAGACGTGCTGATCACCGGTGCGGGGCCGATCGGTCTGATGGCGGTGGCGGTCGTCCGTTACGCGGGCTGCCGGTACGTCGTAGTCACGGACGTGAATCCTTACCGCTTGGAACTGGCCCGGAAGATGGGCGCGACGCTGGCGCTGGACGCGCGCACGGAGCGCGTCGCCGACGCACAGAAACGGCTGGACATGGTCGAGGGCTTCGACGTCGGCCTGGAAATGTCCGGACGTCCCGCCGCGTTTCGCGAGATGCTGGCCAACATGTGCCACGGCGGGCGAATCGCCATGCTGGGCATTCCACCCGGCGAGATGGCCATCGACTGGAACACGGTGATCTTCAACATGTTGACGGTCAAAGGCATCTACGGCCGCGAGATGTACGAGACGTGGTACAAGATGACCGTCATGATCCAAGGCGGCTTGGACATCCGGCCCGTGATCACCCACCGCTTGCCGTTCACGGAGTTTGAGCAGGGATTCCAGGTCATGAACAACGGCCAGTGCGGCAAGGTCGTGCTGACCTGGAGCACGTGAGCATGTCGGGCACGGCTCTTCGCGAGGCGTTGATCGCGGCCGGATTGTGGCCGGCGGCCGGCAACGAGTCCGAGACGATGCCGCCGCCGGAGCCGGGCGGGGATCTGCTGCCTGCGGTGTGCCGCGCGTGGAACGAGAGGGTCGAATCCTCCCAGGGGCAACGCCGAAGCGCGGCCGCGGCGCGGGCCGAATCGTTCCAACGGGCGCTGAACTCCGGCGCGCGGCTGACCTGGGACGTGCCCGGCGGCGGCGCCGCGCAGACCTCGGCCTGGCTGGGAAGCCGGCTGGCGTGGTGGCCCGCCGGGGTGCCCGACGGCCGCCGCGTGGGGATCGTCAGTTCGCGATTGGGGCAGGAACTCGATCGCCACCAAGCGTGGTTTGCCGTCTTGCGGACCGCCTGCACGAGGCTCGACGCTCGGCGCGACTTGCTGGTTACCGCCGGCCAGACGGCCGGGCAACGTTTCGTCCAGCGGTGCGGCCGGCTGTTCGGCCTGCCTGTACTGACGATCGAGGTCGAGCGCGACGACGCGGGCTCGTGGACGAGTTGGGGACGGCTGGTGCGGGACGCGCTCCCCCAGGCCGGTCAAGTGCAACCCGCAGCGCCGGCGAGCGGGGTTCGCGCCCACCCCCTCGCCGGCGCTTCGGGCTCCCGTGGCGGTCTTGACGCTCCGTTGCGACGCGTGCTGCTCTCGCCGCTGTTGGCAACGGAAGGAGCGTCGGCCACGCTCGGCGAACTGGCCGATCTGCCGGCCCCGGACCGGGCGATCCTGGCCCTGAGCGAACGGATCGTCGCCTTGCACGTCCGGCCGAACGGGAACCTGATCCGTCTGCTGCGAGCCCGCTTGGGACAGCCGGGATTTCCCGCGGCCAGCGTCTTCCTAGCCTTGGGTTCAGAGTTCGTCCCGCGCGAACTGGCCGACCAGTTGCTCGATGCGGGAGGCGTGGGCTGGTACGTGGTGAACGCCGCCGGCGAGCACGACCACACGCAGCCTCCTCCGTGGACGCGGGCCGACACGGCGGCGGGCACGCCTGCGCCGATCGTTCCCTGTCCACCGGCGGACGACTGGGCCTACTTGACGCACTGCACGCGGCGGCGGCCGGGGCCGTGGCCGGGGGAAGACGAGGAGCAGTTCCTGGACGACTTGATCCTGGACCGCGCCGGGGCGGACCATTCCGCGCTGGCCGCCCTCTGGCGGATCGTGCGCAGCGGCCGGCTGATCGCCAGCGGCGAATTCGTCCGCGGCGAAACGCCGGTGGTCAGCTGGACGGCCGTCCCGCTGAGCGAGATCCCCTCGCTGCGGACCTACCGCTCGCACCTGGGCCGTTGGGACTTCGAGCCGTACGGGATCTGCATCCGCCGCGCGTGGCTGGAGGACCAGGGCGCCCGTCCAGTGCAGTACGGCGACGAGGCGTTGTGGGACGCCCTGCCGATGGGCGATCGGCCCTTCTTCCAAAAGCGCGAGTCGCACACGGCCAGCGGCAAGCGGATCGACTGGACGGTCGAGCGGGAATGGCGTCACGTGGGCGACGCGGAGTTGGGCGAACTCCCCGCCGACGCCGCGCTGCTGTTCGTACCCTCGGAGGCCGAGGCTCGGCAACTAGCCGCAGCCAGCCCCTGGCCGATCGTCGTCTTGCCTCGCGGATGCTAGCAGCCGATTTTGACCTTTTTGGAGTTTTTGATTGGCGTTGGTCCGGACTTCCGGCCGATATTGGGGACGCTCATCGACCGAGCGGAGCCGTCCGGCTCCGAATCCCTCTCCTTCGAGGAAAACAGACTCCATGGCTCATCCCCAGTTGCGAGTGTACTTTAGTCCTGACGATTCCCGCGAATCGGTGCTGGCTTCGACCGGTGCACCGGACCGCAATCCCGTCACGGTTCCTCTCGGCGAGGTGCTGCCGTTGCTGGCAGACGCCGTTCAGACGCGCCGGCTTTGGGTCCAGGATTTCGCGGACGAGCCGATTACGCTCAGTCCCGATCTGTACGAAGTGCTGATGGCCTACCAGGAGTTGCGGCAGACAGGCTAACGCGTGCGCGAGTTCTTCAGCAGGTCCGCCAGTTTCCGCTGCAGCGGTTGCGGCAGGGCGGCGATCAGGTGTTGGCTGGGCGCGTCGTAATGCAGGACACCTGCCGATTGGCCCGACTGTCCACCGCCTAATTCGCGGCGGATGCGAGCCACGAACGCCTCCGGTGTCTCGCCCGGCGCCGGCAGATCTTTGACGGGGTAGAACTCGACGTCCCAACGGGCTTCGACGGCGGCCGGGGAAGTGACTTGCACGGTGGTCGCATCCACGATCCGATACGTCAATTCCATGGGCTGCAGCAACTGAGTCAGCACCTCGTCGGCCGGCCGCTGGTTGACGGCCAGCGTGGTCTCGGTGTCGGGCGTCCAGCCGAGCGTCGCCAGGGCCTGCCAATCCACGACGATCGCGAGCCCGGTGTCTTCGCTCATTCGGCTGAGGATGCGCACCAGGGAGGCCGGCTGCAGGAAGTTCAGCGTGACGGGCTTGACCAGGAGGCTTGAGGCACGGGCCCAAGGCGGCGTCAAGGAAAAGAGTTCCGGGTTGAATTTGGATTGCGGCGGCAAGCCGCGCGCCGCCCGCAGGCGTTCGCAGAAGACGATCGCCTGGAACAGGACCGTGTCCTGCTGCTGGATCACCAGCGCGGGCATCTGTTCCTGCATCACGCCGGGGCCGCCGGCCGCCTGCCATGTGGCGGGCTCGACCATCTCCTCGATCAAGTCGGCCAACTGCTGCAACTGTTGCGGATCGCTGCCGACTAGATCGGACACGGCGTGCGAGTGCGTCCGCAACTCGCCGTCGGGCCGCGGCGCACGCGTGACGATCAACTGCTGGCCGACCGTCACGTGGGCAAGTTGCAGCGGGCCGAGAACGGCGGTCAGCAGTTGGTCGACGGTCGCGTTCGTGGTTCGCACGCTGACTTTCGTGCGCGGCGTGGCTCGCACCAGAGCCAAAGCGTCCAGATCCAGCGTGATCGGGATGGTGCTGAAACTCATCACGAAACGGAGGAAGGCTTCCAGCGGCACGTCCGCAAACTCGACCTCCGCGATCTTGTCCTGCAACCGGGCCGGCAGGTCGATCTGCCGCGGTTCCGGGCGGGGCACAGCCGGCTGCTCGGTCGTAATCGGTTCCGGTTCCGGGGGCGTCGTTTCCTGGTTGCCTGCCTCCATCGTCTCGGGGGGAGCGGGGTTCACGTTGGAGTCGATAAAGGGCGCGAACTCCTTCAAGGCCTCGGACAGCGCAGCCGTGTCGGGGTCGGTCTTTTCCGGGGCCGCAGGTTTTCGCGCGGCGTCCGGAATGCCGCCTTGGACTGCGGCGGGCGACGTTTTGGCCGGTTCGGCGTCGGTGGCACTGGGGGCCTTTGTCGAGGACGGATCGGAGGGCTTGGCAGGCGGCGCCGTGGCCGGCTGCGAAGTTGCAGGCGCGGCCGGGGCGGCGTCTGCCTTGGTCGCCTCTGGCGTCTTTCCCGTTGCTGAGGCTGAGCCCGCCGCTGGCACGCCCGCCGGCCGTGAAGCGTCTGCCGGCGGCGTGTGGGCCTGGTTCACACCGGCCGTGACGTCGGATGCTGCGGCGGCCGAATCCGCCGAATTCGGCTTCGGCCCACGTGAGGCCAAGAAGCCCAAGACGCCCAGAGCCAACGCGACTCCGAGGACGGCGGCACCGCTCAGCATCAGCCACGATTGGCGCTGCCAAGCTGCCTGCCCGGTCCCGGCGTCCAGCGGCAACGACGGCGCTGCGGCCGGTTCCTCGCCTTCCAACGGCGGCGCGACGAGTAGACCGGAACCAGTCTTCGCAGTTCCGGCAGCAAGAGCCGGTCCTTCGCCGTCCAGCGGCGGCGCGGGCACAGGTTCGATGGGACGCGACTCGATGCCCGTCTCGCCGTCGAGCACACCCGCGTTGGCCGCGTCCATCGCGGCGACTTCCGGCTCGGCCGAAATGTCGGCAGCCACGGGCGGCGGCGAAGCGACCTCCGGAGCAGTCGCGAAGTCGGCTTCGGCTGGCACGGTTTGTAGGGGTGATGTCGGCGGCAGGGCTGGCGCGGGCGGCTCGTCCCCAGGCGTTTCCCGCCAGCCCGCCGGCGGTTCGACCAGGACCATGCTGCCGCACTTGGGGCAGATCTGAATCTCGCCAATGGTGGACGCGTCGCGGACTTTGAGCCGCTGCTGGCACGTGGTGCAGGTGATAGCAAACAGTTCCACGATCCGCCGCCTCGCTCCCGGCTGCCGCGAGCAGGTCACTGGCTCCGATCAGGACAACCGGTGCCGGGCCCGTTTTCGCGGCTTTCCGATGCTTGCCCCCGTCGAAAAGACCGCGGGATGCGATCCCGCTATGTTGATTGTAAGCCCTGAAACCCGATTGTACAGCGCCATTATCGTCTTGGTGGCTTTCGCCGGCGGTTGAGGGGCGGAACAAGGATAGTAGCTATTCTGGAGGATTCACTTCAGCCGAAAGATTTGGTTGTGGAAGGTGGCGAGGTGTCCCCTTGTGACGGGCGGCGAAAGCGAAGGTGGGAAACCTCAACAAGGGCCGATCGTCGCGTACGTGTGGCTCAAGTCAAAGGTCTTGTCCGCGTGCAGCGTCAACGGCTAGGGCCCCGAACCGTCGCCGTTGAGCAGCGCAGTGTACGCGGAGGCATTCAGGTGGTCGTCGACCTCCAGCGTGTAATTGCTGCCGGTGGTGGCCACGTTCAGGCTCCGGCCGGCCAGGAAGGCATCGTCGAAGCGCTGTCCAGCCACAAGGTGCCGGTTCCAGGAACCGCGCCGGCGGAACCGTTGACTTCGTGGAAAAGCTCCTGGGTTTGGCGGCGGCGAGGTCCGAACTGTCCACGACAACATTCTGCACCATTCTGTGCGAGTTCCGGAGCAGCCCCCCTCGCAGCCATGACGGTGAGCCAGGAGCCGGCCCCACCAAACGCGCCAGCCGCCCCTTGTCCCCGCCCGTCCGAACAGTTGCTTTTCGCGTCCGGCGCTCGGTAGGATACACGTGGAACGCCGCCGTCAGCGGCCATCCCGACGCCATGATTCGTGTTGCGTCGACGCCAAGCCTGCGTGACATCCCGCAACTCAGCCTGGCAAGACCGAACGGAGGATCAGGATGAGAGAGTACGAGATCGTCGACACCAATGCCGGCAACATCGGGGGTTGCGGCATCTGTCGCTACTCGCAAGATGGATTGGCTCAAGAAGCACTACGCGGAAGGCGTGAGGTTCAAGGTGCTCCGCTCACGCGAATTCGGCGATATCGGGATGATCGAGTATGCCCCTGGCAGTCATGCGTGGAGACCCGTGGAGGCGGAGGGTTACCTTGTCATCCACTGCTTGATGGTCAATAGCGAGCACAAGGGGAAAGGACTCGGCGCTCTCTTGCTGGATAGTTGTCTGAGGGACGCGAAGAAGAGCAAGTGCCGAGGGGTCGCCGTCGTCACAAGTTCAGATAGCTTCATGGCCGGGAGCGATTTGTTCATCAAGGCAGGTTTTGTCTCGGTGGACAGCAGCCCTCCCTACGAGCTGCTCGTCAAGAAGTTCAAGAAAGCAGCCCCTGATCCTCGTTTCATCGTCGAGCGAGAGCGCGGATTGAAGAGGTACAAAAAGGGCCTCACGATCCTGGCTGCCGATCAGTGCCCGATGGTTCCCAAGTGTGTGAAGGATATTGCGGAGGCGTCCCGAGCCCTGGGGCTGAAGACGAAAGTGGTTCGCGTCAAAAGCGCCAAGGAATCCAGGGAGCTTCCGACGCCCTATGGCGTGTTCAGCATTGTCTACGATGGAAAGCTGATTGCCGAGCGTCCGATCAGCGGCACGAGATTCAGGAACATCATGAGTAAGCTGGCATAAGGACGACTTCAACCGAGATCCACGGTTTGCCTTTGCTCTCTCTTCGGCCGGGGCTTTGTCGATCACAGGGGTTCTTTCCCGACTTTCGCGATCCATTGCCGGGAAAACTCGGCGCTGGGCAGGCCCACGTCCAGGACGGTGTTGGCCAGGAAGATCATTTCGTGAATGCGTTTCTCCTTCAGCCACCTCCGGCCCAGTTCGCACTGGAGCTGCATCAATTCCACCGGCACGGGCTTGCGGTTGTGGAAGTCCCAGATGTACATGCCCAGCGCGATGCGGGCGGTTTTCGGTGCGATCTTTTCCAACGCCATGAGATTCTCGTCCAGCATCGGCAGTTCGTCCGAATTCCAGGTCCACAGCGTGAGCACGTCGAACTGGTCGAGGAATTCTGCCAGGGGCGGATCGCAGCCCCGGAGGGCCGGCGCGGCGATCTTCCGCCCCGGGTTGATCTCGTGGGTGTACAGCGTCACCCAGATGTCCATCGGCCGCCCTACCGCTTTCATCTGCTGGCGCGCCCGCCTCAGTTGCTCCGGTTCGATGGCCGGGCGGCCGACGACACGACCATCGGGCTGCCGTTTGGCGTCGATGATGAAATCGTCCAGGTAGATGCCGGCGAAGTTGGGGAACTTGCGGGCGAGATCCAGCACCGGGTCCAGTTCGCTCATGCCGCCCTTGCCGCCGCTGCCGACGACCGACCAGACGACGCGGTCCAGCGGCTGGAAGGCGATGGCGTACTGCTCGAAGGACGTCTTGGCGCGCGGACCTTGACTGCTCGGCAGCGGCGGCTCGTCGCTGCTGCGGATCAACAGCAGATTGGGCACGTTCAGCCAGAACGCCCCTTCGGCTGGCGTCATCCGCGAGCCGCCGAGCACGTTGCCCCGTTCGAGCGACTTGTTGTCGCCGCCGGCCAGCACGCTAAAGATCCACAAGCGATCGCGAACCGTGGTGCGGGGCGGCCCGCCTGCGACGGGTTCTGCCGCCAACGCAGCTCCGGCCGTCACGCCCAAGGCGCCGGCGGTGGCCGTCGCGACGGAGCCGAGCATGGCCCGCCGTGACATGACGTTTTCTCCGCTTGGTTGGGACATGTGATTCTCCTCTCGACTCTTGGGGGCGAAAGATCCACGTAGAATCCTCGATATTGGTACGGACTCAGCAGAAAGGCGAGCTGGCAGAAAAATGGGGGGAGAGAAATGAAAGAGAATGGATTTGTCGAGTAGGCATAATATGGTCTCTCATTTAGGTTTGCTTTGTATTCCCTGTTGCTCCGCCCTTTCGGTCTGCGGAGTGTCACAATATTCAACCCTGTGAGCGGACTTCAACGCCCCTCACAGAACCGGACTTGTGGATTTCCCACATCCGGCTCTTCAGGTAAGCTCACCGCACGGGTGACAGTGTGTATAGGTTATGAACAATACGCGGCGCGGGCAGCGGATAATGACCCAAGTAGGTCCGGAACCGCTCCCAAGAAAACGACCGCCGTTGGCTCCGGCGATTCAGCCACTTCATCACCAGCCGGATCGCGAAGCGGTAGTAGCGGGTCAGGCCCCGCATGTTCCCGCTCACGCCGTAGTACTGGTAGTGGCCTTGAAGTTTGGCCTTCAGCGTCGGCCACCAAGCCTTCACGGGCAGCTGGCTCCGCACCTTCTTGAGCCACGTGCGTAGCTCCTGACATTTCTTGCGGAACTTCTTCCGGCTGGTCTGGCGTCCGACAATGAACTTCCCGCGGCGGCTGGTCGCACAAAAATGCGTAAAGCCCAGGAAGTCGAAGGTGTTCGCCCGGCGTTTCTGCCGCTGGGCATTCTGCCGCTCATACCGGCCAAAGCTCAGCACCCGCGTCTTCTCTGGGTGCAGCGTCAAGTCGCATTGCGTAAACCGCTCACGCAACGCTTGCAGGATCAGCTCGGCCTCGTCCTGGTACTGCACCAGAACGACAAAATCGTCCGCGTACCGCACCAGAAAACAGGCCCCGCGAACCCGTTGCTTCAGCCGTTTCTCGAACCACAAATCCAACACGTAGTGCAGGAACACATTGGAAAGCAGCGGACTCAGGTTACCCCCTTGTGGAGTCCCTTGTTCCGCGGCCACGAACTGACCCATTTCCACATAACCCGCTTTCAGAAACCGCCCGATCAGCAGCAGAAAGCTGGGGTCCTTGATGCGGACCCGCAGACACTTTTCCAACCACGAGTGCGACACGTTGTCAAAGAAGCCTTTGATGTCCGCGTCGAGCACATGGTTGATCGGCTGGGTCATGATCGTCTTGTCCACGGCATCGAGTGCCTGATGGCACCCCCGCCTGGGGCGAAAACCATACGAGCAGTCGAGGAAGTCGGCTTCGTAGATCGCCTCGAAGATCAAGGCGATGCCCACCTGGACGATCTTGTCTTCCAGGGCGGGTATGGTCTGGTCCGACTGCCAAGCCGCCATACCTCCGCCTCACCTCTTCGGCTTC
>CAYUFW010000267.1:7835-11773 GCA_964443915.1 uncultured Pirellulaceae bacterium | reverse complement strand
CGCGACCGCGCCGGCCAGGCCGACCTTGCCGCCGGACCCGGCGACGCTGCCGGCTGGGGTGTCGTTGGTCTCGAACCTGGACGTCCCGGCGCTGCCGCCGGGAGAACAAACCTCCTTCGCCTTGCGTCTAGACGCGGCCGCTGCGGGCACCGTCAATGCGACCATCGCGCTGGAGAACAACGACCTCGACGAGGACCCCTTCGACTTGCGGCTCACGGGCAGCGTGCTGACGACCGCGACGGGTTCGATCGTGGTCAGTCCGACTTCCGGTCTGGTGACCAGCGAGAATGGCGCCAGCGCCAACTTTTCCGTAGTGCTGGCCTCGGAACCGACGGCCGACGTCGTCATCGGTCTAAGCGTATCGGACGCCAGTGAGGGGACCGTCGCCCCGGCGTCGTTAACGTTCACGGCGGCGAACTGGTATCAACAGCAGCCCGTCACGGTCACCGGCGTGAACGACATGATCGACGACGGAAACGTGCCGTACTGGGTGGTCACCGGTCCCGCGGTCAGTGCCGACCCGGCGTACCAGGGCGCGAACGCGCCCGATGTCTCGGTCACGAACTTGGACAACGGCGATCAAGCCGCGTTTGTCATCACCCCGCTCAACGGCCTGCTCACCACGGAAGCCGGCGGAACGGCCGCGTTTACGGTCGTGCTGACGAGCCAGCCGCGCGGCGAGGTGCGGCTGGGCATCGGCAGTTCGGATCTCAGCGAAGGCACCGTCGCGCCGAGCATGCTGGTCTTCACGGCGGACAACTGGCAGACCCAGCAAACCGTGACCATCACCGGGGTCGACGATGCGGTGATGGACGGCGACGTCGCGTACACCATCCTCACAGGTCCCGCCGTCAGTGCGGACGGGAAGTACCATGGTCTGAATCCGCCGGACCCGGCCGTCACCAACTTGGACAACGACGCGGCGGGGATCGTGGTCACGACCTTGCCGGGGCTCCGGACGACGGAAGCGGGGGGCACGGCGCGGTTCACCGTCGTCTTGGCCTCGCAGCCGACGGCGGACGTCAGCATAGCGCTCAGTAGCTCCGATTTGACCGAAGGCACCGTGGCGCCAGGTTCCCTGGTGTTCACTTCAGGTGACTGGAACGCGATTCGGACGGTCACGGTTACGGGGGTCGATGACGCGTTCGACGACGACGACGTGGACTACTCCATCAACATCGCGGCGGCGGGCAGCGCGGACCCGAACTACAACGGACTCCAGCCGGTGTCGGCGGTGTCGCTGGTCAACGAAGACAACGATACCGCAGCCGTCCTGCTGAACCCCCAGGCAAACATCCGGGTCCGGGAAGGCGGCGCGGCGGCCTCCGTGTCCGTCACGCTGGGGTCGCAGCCGAGCGGCCCCGTCACGGTCAGCCTGTCGGTGTCGCCCACCGACCAGGCCACGGTGCCGCCCACGTCGCTGACGTTCGGTCCGGGGGACTGGAACCAGCCGCGGAACGTCGCGGTCACCGCCGTAGAAGACGCGGACCAGGACGGCGACCAGCCGTTCACGCTGACGGCCACGGTCACCGCCTCGGACGATCCGGGGTACGCCGGCTTGAGCGCGCAGGCCAGCGGCGTCGCCGAAGACAACGATGGCCCCCCGCCCGGGATCGTGGTGCATCCGACCTCCGGGCAGACGACGGAGTCGGCCGACCAACTGTTTACCACCTTCTACGTCCGGTTGAACTCGGCGCCGGCCGGCACGGCCACCGTGCGCGTGCCCATCCAGAGTCACGATGCCACCGAGGGCAAGATTCAGGTGACGGGCGGTCTGGCGGTCTCGACCGAACTCGTGTTCACGCCACAGAACTGGAGCGTGGACCAGCACGTCAACGTCTACGGGATCGACGACAACGAGTGCGACTCCGACATCACGTACGCCGTGACCGTCGGACCCGCGATCAGCGCCGATACGGCCTACCACGGCCTGTCGGGCCCCAGTGTCTCGGTCACGAATCGGGACGATAACCAGGACTGCGGCTCCGACGTCAGCCGATTCAACGGCGGCTACACGGGCTCGTACAGCGGCGACGCTTCGGGAGATGTCGCTTTTTCGGTGCAGGACGGCAGCATGACGGTCACGCAGCCCTACGGCGGCAGCGGCACCGTCGCCGCCGACGGCGCCGTGAGCTTCGGTGTCGTGTCCACCGAGACCGGCAGTTGCACGTTCTCCGGCACGCTGCAGGTCTCCGGTGGCAGTTCCACCGGTTCGGGCACCTGGGTGTGCCCGAATGTGCCCTACTACGGTTCGGCCAGTGGTTCATGGAGTGCCCAACGCGTTTCCACGTTGTACGTCACCGGCGGGCCGCTGGTGGGCCCGGCGGTGGAACTGATGACGGCGGCGGAGGTCGAGCCGTTGCTGGCCGTGGCGACGGCTCACCGGGCTGCCGTGACCGCGTCAGCCGTAGAGCCGATCGAACCGGTCCAGCTGGTCGTCATGGATCTGCCGGGCGGTGTGCTGGGAATGGCGTCGTCCAACACGATCTACGTAGACTCCACGGCCGTCGGCTACGGCTGGTTTGTCGACCGCACGCCAGAGCAGGCCGAAGAGTTCCAGTGCGTCCCGGACGCCCGCCGGCTGACGGCGGCTACGGACGGTCCGGCCGTGGGACGTGTCGACCTGCTCACGGTGCTAGCCCACGAATTGGGCCACCTGTGGGGGCTGGACGATCTCGATGCGCAGGCGTTCCCCGACGACCTCATGGCCGCCACCCTGGCCCCCGGCGTGCGGCGAGTGCCGTGGGCGGCGGCGGTGGATGCGGCGTTTAGCGGTCCGGGCTAACCCCGTCAGCTCGCTACGCCCAAAGGGGTGCCGGGGATGGTCCAGCGGCTGGGGAACGAAGCGTCGCGGACGACTGGCCGGTACAGGGTGTCCCGTTCGACCGGGTCGCGTCCGGCGGCGACGATCAAACGCCGGATCTCGTCCACGGACAAGGCTTCGGGGGTCGTCGCGCCGGCGTCGTGGTAGATCAACTCGTGGCGGACCGTGCCGTCGAGATCATCCGCGCCGTAGGACAGCGCGACCTGCGCCGTACCGACACCCAGCATGATCCAGTAGGCCTTGACGTGCGGGATGTTGTCCAGCATCAGGCGGCTGACGGCGATGGTCCGCAGGTCCATCAGGGACGAGGCTTTGCGGATGTGGGACAAGCCGGTGTTGGCGGGGTGAAAGGCCAAGGGGATGAAGGTCTGGAATCCGCCGGTCTCGTCCTGCAATTCCCGCAGACGGATCAGATGATCGATCCGGTGGCACGGCTGTTCGATGTGCCCGTACAGCATCGTGCAATTGGAGCGGAGGCCCAGTTGGTGAGCGGTGCAGTGGATTTCCAGCCACTTGGCCGCGTCCGCCTTGTGCTCACAGATCTGGTCCCGCACCTGGGGATGAAAAATCTCCGCGCCGCCACCCGGCAGGCTGCCCAAGCCGGCGTCGATCAAGTCCTGCAAGACCGCCCGCACCGACCGCTTCGTAAGGAACTCGAACCAGCTGATTTCCACGGCGGTCCAGGCCTTCAGGTGCAGTGCGGGACAGGAGTCGTGCAGCAGCTGCAAGATGTTCCGGTACCACTCGTAGGGTTTCTGATGGTGCAAGCCGCCGACGATGTGCATTTCGGTACAGCCGTGCTCGATGGCTTCCGCGCGGCGATCTGCTCGTCGCTCATCACGTAGCCCTTGGGATCACGCAGGTCGGCGCGAAACGCACAGAAATTGCAGCGATAGATGCAGACGTTGGTCGGGTTCAAGTGGGTGTTGATGTTGTAGAAGGCGACATTGCCGTTGTGCCGTTGGCGGACCAGGTTCGCCAATTGGCCGATCTCGTGCAAAGGCGTATCCGGCTCGTAGAGGAGCAGGCCATCCTCGAAGGACAGACGTTGCCCCGCCTCGACTTTCTCGCGGATCGGCTTGCCAAGCAGGCCGGTCGGTTTGACGAGCAGGAC
>CAYUFW010000267.1:0-7825 GCA_964443915.1 uncultured Pirellulaceae bacterium | reverse complement strand
TCGGCTTCAGCTTGGGGTGGGTCGTCAACAGCATCCTTCAAAATCCCCGGCGCGTCTCACAGCCACTGGTGCAGCCTCTCGTCCAGAGCTTCAGACCTTTCCTTCCTGCACAGACAACCGCAAACACCTTCAGAAAGGCAACTCCTCGTCACCCGGCTTCGTTCCCGGCTTGGCGGGTTTGCCGATGGGCTTCTTAACCGGCTTCTCTTCGACGACGGGGCCCAGCGGTTCTTTGGCGCGGATCGTCACGCGGGTGGCGACGACGTTGCTCTTCAGGTGCGGATAGCACCAGCCGTTGACTTCGATCTCGTCGCCCGGCCGCACCCAGCGGTAGTCGGCAATATCGACCAAGATCTCCGCCTTTTCAGACAGCGTCGTGCGGACGAGCGTGGGACCGGCGGCGACCAGGATCTCGCCCTTGCGGAAGCCCCGCAGTTGGCCGCTGACGACGTACGACGCGACGTCGCTCTTGGCCGCTTGATCGCCCTGCAACAATTGGCCGGCGAACGCAGCTTCGGGAAAGACGCCGAACTGCTGTACGTCGGGCAGCGCGCCCTCCTTCACGGGCGTGGGAGTGAAGATTTCCAGCTTCTCGACCGGCGCCCTCGAATTCCCCTTCGAATCGAAGTGCCCGGAGAACCGCACCATCGTGCCGGGCTGGAGAAAAGTGGGCCGAGCCGTCCCCAGCAGGTGGATGCCGGCTGGCTCTCTGGGCATCTTGACCAGCCACTGCTGCTTCGACGCTTCACTGGCAACCTGAATCACATTGCCCTGCAGCGCGAGGATCTTGCCGATGACCTGCACCGTTTCGGTGTTGCCCCTCGGCCTGGTCCACATGTCCTCCTGAGAACCGTCCACGCCGAACTGCGCCGCCGCTTGCCCGGCAAGCAGCAACGTCACGGCACAAGCGACGATCTGACAAACCGTTTCACGAATACGCATGCCTCGTAATCCTCCGCTCGGTAGAAATCCAGACGTCATGGGGCGACGATTCCAAGATAACCGATCTTGCCAAAAAGTCGAGTTGTGCTTGCCCCCGAGTTCGCCGAGAACCTGGGCTGAAAGAACGCCCAGGTGAAGCCCGCACCGACTGTTGAACGGAGCGGCCGGGGGGCGGCGGTCGAGCAACAGGCCGGTAGGGTGGGTTTTACTCCGCTCGCGCGTGGGCGGTTCATTTGCGCTGCCGTCGCTCCAGTTGTTCCCGCAGCCGCGCGGCGTCCTCGTCGCTCAGGCCGCGGGCGAACCCTTCGGGCGTGAAGCCCCGAAGGACCTGATCGGGTGATAGCCCCCGCAAACGTTTCTCGATGGGAATCGTTTCGAGCACCGCCGTCTGCAGTTCATCCTCCAACTCGTCCAAGTATTCCGTGTCGGTGTGCTGCATCGCAAAGTCCTTACCCAGATTGCGGAACTGACCTATCTGCTGCAGCATATAGTGCAGCAGGGACGCATGTCCCGTTCGCCTCAATTCCTCTATTATACGCTCGTGCTCGTCCAGGAAAACACGGCTGACCAGCGACAAGATCGGTTGGCCCAGGCCAGCCATTACGTCGGTTTCAATCAGCCATGTCGTGAAAGGGCCACCGACAATACGATGAACTCCCGGTACATGTTCGACAACCTGCCACCCCAAGGAACGGCACTCGCTGCGGACGGCATCATTCAGGCACGGTGCCAGCACGATCAGCGAAATGTCCGCCCGCGGAACACGCTCCGGCTGCTGGCTGTGCCACAGGAAAGCGCAGCCGACGAGTTGGGCGACATCGCCCGGCTCCAACGTGTCGGTGGGGCCTTTGAACTCGATTAGCGTGAACTGGTTCAACAGCGGCACCAGCACGGACAGATCGCGTCGGCTGGCCTCCGGCAGTTCCCCGGTTTCGCGGCGGACCAGCAGGATATCGACTCGCAACGGGAGCTTGCCGACCAGCACTTCATCACGCACCGCGTAGGCCGTCGCCAGGAAGTGGTCCAACAGCCGTGCCAACAGCGGATGCCACCAGGTGCGAGTCTTGCCGGGCCTGTCGACACGTTCCGACGCTTCTGGGGGTTGGGGTCCGTTCATGCCCACAGCGTACCACATCCTGCTGCGCGCGCGGAGCAGGCCGCGTTAGGCTTGCCGCGTCGGACGGCGTTTCGTAGACTGGTCGCCAGCGACAGGCGGTGCCGCCTGACGCGAAGAAGTCCGGCTTCTTCGGGAAAGCCGGGCTTCCGATCCAGGAGCGGACGGGTCGGGAGACCCATCCTACGCGGCATGGGATGCACGACGCATGACAACCACAGCCGAAGCTTTGGCACACGGATGGCGGCTGCACCAGGCGGGCCAATGGTCGGCAGCTGAGCAAGTTTACCGGCAAGTGCTGCAAGCCAATCCGGCCGACGCCAACGCCTGGTGCTATTTGGGGATCGCCTGCCACGACCAGGACCGCCTGGACGAAGCCGTCGCGGCCTATCGCCGGGCGATCCAGTTACAGCCCAACTTTCCCATCGTCTTCAACAATCTGGGCAATACGTTGCGGCTGCAACGGAAACTGGCGGACGCTGTGGCCTGTTTCGATCAGGCCCTGCAGTTGAAGCCCGACTATGTGAATGCCCACAAGAACAAGGGGACGGCGCTCGTCTGGGAGGGCCGTCTCGACGAAGCGCTGGCCTGTTACGGGCGGGCGCTGGAGTTCGCCCCCGACGATGCCGATACGCACAAGAATCGGGGCGTGATCCTGCTGCTGTTAGGACGCTTCGACGAGGGCTGGCCGGAATATGCCTGGCGGTGGAAAACCGACGAAGTGTCGCGGCCGAAGTATCCCCAGCCGCTCTGGGACGGATCGCCGCTGGACGGCAAGACGATCCTGTTGACGGCCGAACAGGGACTGGGCGACACGGTCCACTTCATCCGCTATGCGGCGTTGCTGAAACAGAAATACGACTGCCGAGTGATTGCGGCTTGCCCGAAGGCGCTGTTGCCGCTGCTGCAGACGTGCCCCGGCATCGACGCGCTCGTCGCCCAGGAAGAAACTCCACCCCCCTTTGACGTGTATTGCGCCCTGCTGGACGTGCCTGGAATCCTCCGCGACCATCCCGGCACGTTTCCCTGCCGGATTCCGTACCTGTCCGCCGCCCCGGAACTCGTTCGCCAGTGGCATGACTACCTGGCGGCCTGCGGCGGCTACAAGATCGGCCTGGCTTGGCAAGGCAATCCCAAACACCAGGCGGATCGCATGAGGAGTATGCCGCTGGCGGAGTTTGGCCCGTTGGGAAAACTGAAAGGCATCCAGTTCTTTAGCCTGCAGAAGGGCGCCGGCGTCGAGCAGTTGGATACCCTCGCCGGAACCCTGGATCTCGTGCCGCTGGGCACTCAGTTGGACGAATCGGCCGGCGCGTTCATGGACACGGCTGCCGTGCTGTGCAACTTGGATCTGTTGATCACGACGGATACGGCCATCGCCCACGTCGCAGGCGCGTTGGGCGTGCCGACATGGCTGGCGCTGTCCTACGTCCCCGACTGGCGCTGGCTGCTGGAACGTCGCGACTCGCCCTGGTATCCCACCCTCCGCCTCTTCCGTCAGCCCGCGGTCGGGGATTGGGCCGGCGTCGTCCGGCAGATGGGGGAAGAGTTGCTCCAACTATCACCGCGAGTTCAGCGCCGCCAGAGCGAGGATTATCGCGTCGCCACCTCGGGCCCCAATCGCCTGATCCGCGCGCGGCACGGGTTGATGTTGTACAACCGGCACGACATCTACATCGGCCGCTCGCTGGAGTTGTACGGGGAGTTCTCGGAGGCGGAGAGCGAACTGTACCGCCAGATCGTGCGGCCCGGCCAAGTCGTCATCGACGCGGGCGCCAACATCGGTGTCCACACCCTGCTGCTGTCCAGACTGGTGGGCGATGAGGGGCTGGTCTACGCGTACGAACCGCAGCGGGCGATCCACGAGATCCTGTGCGCCAACATGGCGCTGAACGGCCGGATGAACGTGCGCTGCCGGTGCGAGGCGCTGGGGGAAGCCGCCGGCGAAATCTTCGTACCGCGTATGGATTACGATGCCGAAACGAACTTCGGAGGTCTGGGGCTGGGCGGGTTCCAGACCGGCGAGAAAGTGCCCGTCGTCACGATCGACGGCCTGCAACTGCCGCGCTGCGATATGTTGAAGGTCGACGTAGAAGGCATGGAGTTGGCGGTCCTGCGGGGAGCGGCGGATACGATCCGCAAATGCCACCCGATCCTGTACGTCGAAAACGATCGGCTGGAGTCATCGCCGGCCTTGATCGACCACCTGCTGTCGCAGGGCTACAAGCTGTACTGGCACCTGCCGCCGCTGTATCACCCCGCGAACTTTTTTGGGAACCCCGTCAACGCCTTCGGCAATATCGTATCGTCCAACATGTTGTGCATCCACTCCTCGATCAAGTCTGCGATCAGCGGGTTGAGACCGATCGAGAAAGCGGAGGAGCACTGGCTCAAGACGGAGTGAGACGCGGACCATGCAGGCCAAGCCGATTCGGGTGGAAGTCGCCCCGGGCGAATTGATCGACAAGATCACCATCTTGCAGATCAAGTCCGAACGGATCGCGGACGCCGACAAGTTGAAGAACGTTCGTGCCGAGTTGCAGATCCTCGAGGCCGCCCGCGACGGCGCGATGGCGGCCACGCCAGAACTGGCCGCGTTGACGGCCCAACTTAAGCAAGTCAACGAGGCGCTCTGGGAAATCGAGGACGGCATCCGTGACTGCGAACGCGCGCGAGATTTTGGGCCGATGTTCGTCGAATTGGCTCGCTCGGTCTACCACACCAACGACCGGCGATCAGCCCTCAAGCGGCAGATCAACGAATTGCTGGGGTCGAAACTGATCGAGGAAAAGTCGTACGCCGCGTATTGAGCCTGCCCCGGCAGCGCGGCTCTCCGTGCCGTGCCAGTTCGAGAGCCCCACGTTCCCTGCTCTGGGTGTTTCCCTTGCGACCGTCCCAGATTATCATGGGGCGTTACTCGTTCGTATCCACGCACCGTTTCCCGCCTTTTGAGTTACATGAGGAGTTAACGCATGTCTTGTATTCGCTTGGCTTTACGTCAGCCGTGCGCGGCAGTCCTGGTCGCTGTCGGCGTTGCGTTCTGGATGACTGGCAGCGAGCGAGCTGCCCCGGTTTGGGCAGCCGAAGGTTCGCAGGCCACCGACCCCAGCGTCCAGCCGCCCGTCTCCTGGCTACTGAAACCGGTCGAGACGCCCAACGCGGAAGCGACCACCGAGGCCGAAATGAAACCCTACACCCAAAAAATCATCGGGACGGATGCCAAGTTCGACATGGTGCCCATCCGCGGCGGCAAGTTCTTGATGGGCAGCCCGGAAAGCGAAGCCGACCGCAAGGAAGATGAGGGGCCACAGTTCGAGGTCGAGGTGGAACCGTTCTGGATGGGCAAGTGCGAGGTCACTTGGGAAGAGTACGAGCTGTGGGGCATGGGATTGGACAAGCAGTTCCGCAAGGTCACCGGCGCGAAAACCACCGAGTACGACACCCTGGCGGACGCGATCACGATGCCCACCAAGCCCTACGCCGACATGTCGTTCGGGATGGGCAAGGAAAAGACGCCAGCCATCAGCATGACCCAACTGTCGGCCAAGATGTACTGCAAGTGGCTGTCGGCCAAAACCGGCTATTACTACCGGCTGCCGACGGAGGCGGAATGGGAGTACGCATGCCGCGCCGGCACCAAGACTGCCTTCAGTTTCGGCGACGATGCAGCGGACATGGACGATTACGGCTGGCACTACGGCAACAGCGACGACAAGTATCACCCGGTCGGCCAGAAGAAACCCAACCCGTGGGGCCTGTTCGACATGCACGGCAACGTCGCCGAGTGGGTGTTGGATCAGTACACGCCGGACGGCTACCAGAAGCCGGCCAGCAGTCCCGCCAAGAATCCGGTGGTGGAGCCGACCAAGATCGACCCCCGCGTGGTGCGTGGCGGTTCCTGGTTTGACGATGCCGACCGGGCCCGCAGCGCGGCTCGGGCCGGTTCGACTCGCGACTGGAAAGCCCAGGACCCGCAGATCCCGCAGAGCGTCTGGTATCTGACGGATGCCGAATGGGTCGGCTTCCGCGTGGTTCGCCCCTTGCGGAAGCCCACGCCGGAAGAAACCGCCAAGTACGACATCGACCCGGTGCAGAAGCAGGATATGCTGGACTACCAAGAAATGCGCGGCGCAGTGGAGTGACCCAGCCGCCGCGACGTTGGGTGGGCCGACTCTTCGCGGCCCACCTGACACCGTTTACCGATCACCGATCACCCATCACCGCTCAACCTGCAACCCCCGGTATTTCGCTCTCACGCCCTGAGAAAAGGAACGAATCATGAACGCTTCCCGCGCTGCGACTTCGGTTTCCGCCACGCGTCGTGACTTCCTGAAGCAGAGTTCGACCGCGCTGGCCGGCTTGTCGCTCGCACCCGGCCTGGCCGCCCGGAGCTATGCGGCCGAACAAAATACCATCAAAATTGCTCTGATCGGTTGCGGCGGGCGAGGAACCGGCGCCGCCGCCAACGCGCTCTCGACCGCCGGGCCCGTGCAGTTGGTCGCCATGGCGGATGTCTTCGAGAACCGTCTGGCGGGCAGCCTGAAGAACCTCTCGGGGAACTTCGCCAGCAAGGTCGACGTGCCTGCGGACCGGCAGTTCCTGGGAATGGACGGATTCAAGAATGCCATCGATCTGATTGCTCCCGGGGGCGTTGCCGTGCTGGCCACACCGCCTGCATTCCGCCCGATCCATTTGGAATACGCGGTCGCCAAGGGCTGTCACGTGTTCATGGAGAAATCCTTCGCGGTCGATGCGCCGGGGATTCGCCGCGTGCTGAAAGCCGGCGAGGAAGCATCGAAAAAGAACCTGAAGATCGCCGGCGGGCTCATGAGCCGCCATTACCAGCCGCTGGAAGAAGCCGTGGCCCGCATCCACGATGGGATGATCGGCGAGGTCATCACGGCCTGGGCCTACCGCGTCCACGGACCGGTCGGCTTCTCGCCCAAGTCGCCCAACGAAAGCGACTTGGCGCACCAGATCCGCAACTACTCGTGCTACACCTGGCTCAATGGCAGCTTCCTCCTCGATTGGCTGATCCACAACCTCGACGTCTGTTGCTGGGTCAAGGACGCATGGCCGGTGTCCGCCCAGGGCCAGGGTGGCCGCCAAGTCCGGACGGAAGCGGACCAGTTGTTCGACCACTACGCCGTCGAGTACTCGTTCGCGGACGGCACGCGTCTGTTTGCGCAAGGCCGGCACCAGGCCAACACGTGGGGCTTCTTCGGCGATGTGATCCACGGAGCCAAGGGGTCCGCGGTGTTGGGCGAGGGTATCCCGCAGCCCAAACTCTACAAAAACCATAAGCAGTCCCAGGAAAACGTGGCCTGGGAATACAAGGGGCCGCCCAGCAATCAGTACCAAAAGGAGCACGATCTCCTGTTCGCGGCGATCCGCGAGGACAAGCCGCACAACGAGACGCAGCGCTGCGCGTACGCCGCCATGACCGGCATCCTGGGCCGTATGGCCGCCGAATCCGGCCAAATGATCACCTGGGAACAGGCCTTGGCGTCCGACTTGGAGCTGGCGCCGGGCTTGGACCAGTACACGATGCAATCCGAGGCACCGGTCAAAGCAGACGAGCAGGGCCGTTATCCCATCGCGATGCCCGGCGGGACGAAAGTCCTGTGAAGCGATGCGGGTGAGGGGTGACGAGTTGCGGGTGACGGGATGCGGGTTGCGGGTCCTGACATCCTGACATACCCTTGGATTTCCTTGTTTTCCTGGGAGGATTGCCGCGACTCTTGGGTCACCATTGTGGCGTGTCGTCCG
>CAYUFW010000266.1:6627-11779 GCA_964443915.1 uncultured Pirellulaceae bacterium | reverse complement strand
TCAACCAGCTGCAGTTTGCCGTGGCGATGGGGGGAGCGATCGCGGCGGCGGTATACGTGGTCCAAATGGACTGCATCGGAGGTCTTGGGGGACTGCTGGCGCACGAGCGGGTCCAGGCCAAGCTGTCTATGTTCCCGGACTGGCACGATCCCGAACTGCTGTTGTCTGTGTTTATCATTCCGCTGACCGTGCAATGGTGGAGCGTCTGGTATCCGGGTGCAGAACCGGGCGGCGGGGGCTACATCGCCCAACGGATGCTGGCCGCCAAGAACGAGACGCACGCGACCGGGGCGACGCTGCTGTTCAACGTCGCCCATTATGCCCTCCGCCCCTGGCCCTGGATTCTGGTCGCCTTGGCTTCGCTGGTCGTTTTTCCCGACATCGAATCGCTCCAAGCGGCATTTCCCCGCATCGAGTCCGGCGTAGTCAAGCACGACTTGGCCTATCCGGCCATGCTGACCCTCCTGCCGCACGGGCTGCAAGGCTTGGTTCTGGCCTCGCTGATGGCGGCCTTCATGTCCACGTTGTCGACGCACCTCAATTGGGGATCGTCCTACGTCGTCAACGACTTTTACAACCGCTTCATCCGCCCCACGGCGAGCCAGCGGGAGCAGGTGTTCGTGGGCCGGGTGTCCACGCTGCTGATGATGGTCGTGGCCGGCGTCTTGGGGCTGTGGTTGAGTAATGCGTTGCAGGCGTTTCACCTGATCCTGCAAATCGGGGCCGGGACCGGGCTGTTGTTCCTGCTCCGCTGGTTCTGGTGGCGGATCAATGCCTTCAGCGAGATCGCCGCCATGATTGTTTCCTTCGCGGTGGCGGTCTATTTCGAGGTCTTCGGGCCGGCGGGACTGGCTGCCTGGCAGAAGATCGTGCTGGGCGTCGGCATCACGACCGTGGCCTGGCTGGTCGTGACGTGGCTGACCCGGCCGACCGACGAAGCGACCCTGCGGCGGTTTTACCGGATGGTGCGCCCCGGCGGGCCCGGCTGGGCGTCGGTCGTCCGCCGTGCGGCGGCGGACGGCGATCCGCTGGCGAGCAGCGCGGCGCCGACGTGGAACGTGCCGTTCGAGATCCTCTGTGCGGTGATCGGCTGTGTGGCGGTGTACGCGGCCGTGCTGGCCTCTGGATACTGGATCTACGCCGAGTACCTTCCGGCGGTAATTCTGACGGTGGTGGCAGGCGCCGCGGGCGTTGGCTTGTTGAAAACGTGGTCGCGGGTCAATGCGAATGCCGCCCAGCGGTGCTGAAGACGGCAATATCCCCGGCGAACAGTGGGCGTCAGCCCCACCGGTCTTCCCGGCGAACAGTGAGGCGTCAGCCCACTGGCTCTTCCCGGCGCACGGTGAGGCGTTAGCCACCGCTCTTCCCGGGGGGGGCCTGCCCGCATCCGTGGCACCGGTGGGCTAACGCCCACCGTTCGCCGATGCCGCTGCGCGGAGCCGCAGCGGGCCAAGGAACGTCACGCTGCCGTAGCTGCTGACGGGCCGCCGGTCGATGATGCGGAAGCGGAGCGCCAGTTTCGGCGCGGTCTTGGCGGCTTCGGTCACGTCGAGCGAAAGCCACTCCCGGCCGGCGCGCGTCAGCGTGATGTCCTCTTCCCATGCCAGCCGGTCGTTGAGCCATAGCTCCAAATAGCGGTACTGCGGGTACTGCGGGTCGATCTTCGTGTCGTTGACGAACAGATCCAAGTGCAGCCGGCCCTGGAAGGCGGGTGTCGGCAACTCCGCACGGACCTCCGCACAGTCGCCCATCTGGGATGCGGTCCGGCGCGGAAAGGCGATCGCCGTCAGCTTCTGCTGCCGCCAGTCGATCGGCCCCAGGCACCATGTCCCGCGCCAGCGAGGCGGCTGGGCGAGCCATTGGTCGGCCGGCACTTCGGCCAGCGCTCGGCCCGGCGGCGGTGCGGCGAGCGTGTCCAGCCAAGCGGCATATCCGTCGTCGTCGAGGCGCTCGTCCACCAAGCAGCGGCTGAAGCCGTCCCGCACCAGGCCCTGGAACGCGGCCTTCATCTGGGCCTGCCGCTGTGCCACGCGCTGCGGCCAGTCCTTCTTTTCCACGACCTGCTTGTTCCAGTAGGTCACATATTCGTCGACGCCCTTCAGACCGCGCAGCGCGTCGGCCACGGCGGCCAGTTGCGTCGGGACGTGTCCGCGAACCACGGCGACTTCTTTCTCGACTTCGGCCAGCCCGCGGTCTTCGTACAGTCCGATCATCTTTTCCTCGATCCCCGGTCCCAGGGTGTACTCGGGGTAATCGAGCTGCGCCATCTTGCGCGCGTAGGCCAGCGTCGCCTGCATGGGCTCCAGGTAAACCGTGTTCAGACGCGCCGGGTCGAGCAGCGTTTCGGCCGGCGCTCGTTCCTGGAGCACCTCGCACAACGGCTCCAGCCGGTCGAGCAACTCCAGCGCCCGCGGCCGGTCGCGGAGCTGTTTCAGACGCGGCGGCCAGCCTTTGTTGGGCGTGTAATGCCGGATCGGCATCTCGAACAGGCCCTTGAGTTCGCTCAGCGTGTCGTCGAACGCCGCCGCCGTCTCCGCCTGGCCCGGACCGTAGACGTCGGCGTACACGACGCGCCGGGTGCGAGCCCAGTCGTGCCCGGCCGGGTTCCAGGCCCAGATGCCCATCGCCCCGACTTCGTATTCCTCGGGCCAGCCGTCATACAGCGCCCACAGCATGGCGGTGTCGGTGTACTCGGCCGCATCGCGGAGTTGTTCGTACGTGGGACTGCCCCAGCCTTCGCTCAACGGCCGCATGTCCAGATAGGCCGGTCGGCCGTCGGCGCGCACCGACTGGATCGCATAGGCGTTGTGCAGGAACCCGCCGCGGATCGCAAACAGATTGTGCCACCAGGCGGGCGGGAGCTTCAGGCCCAGCTTGCGCGTCGCCTCCCAATCTTCCCGGCACGGCGGCCGCGTCAGAAACCATTGTGCGGCCGCATATTCGGGAATCGCGGCCGTCAGGCGGTTGAAGTCTGTGTCGATGATGTTGTACGAGCCGACTGGCTGTGTGATGGCCGTGCGGCGGCCGGTCATCCCGTGCTGCGCGCCCAACTCCAACGCGCGGCGGACGATTTGCGGAGCGTCTTCGCCGGAGCCGCTGTCGTCCAGGGAAATCCAAATCCCGTCGACGCCCAGTTCAATCAATTCGGCAAAGGTGCCCAGCGCCGCATCGTACCGATCCGACTTGACGCCGCAGGACACCGTGCCGTAGACAAACATGCCCCGGCGGTGCGCCTCGTCGAGCACATGCTTCGTGGCGGGGACGTCGATCTTGAATCCCGGCGGGAAGCCCATCGCGGCATAACCGTCCGGCGTGTCTGCATCGCGCACGTCCGTGAAGTTCAGCCGGTAGCGCGCGTAGCTGTCAAACACGCCCGGCGTCAGGTGCACGCGCATCCGCCAGTGCGGGCGGCCTCGCCAGCGCAGACTGGGCCAATCGCGAACCGAAACCACGGGGCAGACGACTTGGTCTGCCTCGGCCCGCATCAGGTCGAACAGCGCGTTTTGGCCGTAGATCACGCCCTGCGGATTGCTGCCGCCGACGATCACGACTTGCCGGCCCTGGTCTTCCAGGCACTCGATCACAAAGCCGTCTTCCATCGTAGGCGGCACACTCCGTGGGCCGGAATCCGCTACCGTAGGCGGCACACTCCGTGGGCCGGAATCCGCTACCGTAGGCGGCACACTCCGTGGGCCGGAATCCGCCCGCGGAGCGTGCGGTCTACGGTCCTCGACCTCGATCTTCTGCTCTCGGCACAGCCGGTCGAGCCACGAGTTCGTGCTGCGTTGGCCGAGCAGAAAGACCTGTCGCACGGATTCCGGCAGGGCTGCTTCCGCAACGATGGGAATCCGCCGCTTGAATCGCCGCTCGATGTGCGTCTGCAATCGCTCGGCGGCGTACCGTTCCGGTTCGCTGGCCTGGGCACCGAGCACGATCGCGGCTTGGTCCGACTTGAGCAGTTGCCACGTGCGGCCGTGGTCGCGGTACGACTTCGGGACGGGCACTAGCGGACAGAATGTGTCCTCTCCGCCGTCCGCCTGCGAGGGAACCGCCGTAGCCAGCATCAGCACGATGGCAAGAATCATGGGGGCTGCCATGTGGCGTCGCATCTGTCGTTCCTTTCATCAGTGATCGCTGAATCGGTGTCACGGGGGGAGACCGAGCGTAGGCCGGAACAAGTCCGCGCAGTTCCGGCAGGCATTCCCGTGGTTTTCGGGCGATTGACGGTGCCGGAACTGCGCGGACTTGTTCCGGGCTACCTGTTGCCCTCCCGGATCGCGGAAGCCACGGACGGGAAACGGCAACACCACGGGTGACCGACCTGCAACAGCGAGGGGGTCACAAGCACTTGACCCGCGGCCAGTACTTGGCCACGTACCGGGCATTGAACTCGTCACCGCCGGGGGCGTTGGCGCTGCGCCACACGGGCGGCTCGATGCCGCGGGCCACGCAGCGTTTGACCGTCTCAATCTCCAGGCGGTGGGCGATGAAGAAATCGATCAGGTTCGAGTTCGGCGCGATCGGCGTGTCGAAACCGGGCACGCGCACCACGCAATCGCCGACCTCGTTGTAATCGTCGATGCAGACGTCGGCCAAGTCGAACAGGTTCTTCTTGCTCGGGTGCCGGATGAAGTGATCGGGCGGCATCTGCTCCTGCCAGCGCGACGAACTGACGGCGATGATCTTCACCCCATGTTCCTTGGCCTCCAGCGCCGCGTCGATCGTGGCCGGGTTGATGCCGATGTTGTGGAAGATGATCAGCACGTCGTCCGGTTGCAGGCGGTAGTACTTGACGATGCTGCGGCCGTAGTTCACGCAGCGCTCCAGCTCCAGGTACTTCAGCGCCTGGTTGAAGACGGACAGGCCGGTTTCCATGATCGGATTGATGTTGGCCAGGCCGCCGGCGCGGAAGAACATCTCGCCCATGACCAGTGTCGTATGCCCGCCACCGCCGTAGACGTGGATCAGCCGGTCGGCGGCGATCGCGCCGACCATCAGGTCGGCCGCTCTCTCGATGTTCTCCCGCTGCTCGGCCTCGATCTTGCGCATCAGCGCGACTGTGGCGTCCAGGTAACCCAAATCCGGTTGTTCGCTGCTCATGGTTTGCTCCTTGTTCGAGTTTGGGCTCAGACGTACAGAATTCAAAATTGGC
>CAYUFW010000266.1:0-6617 GCA_964443915.1 uncultured Pirellulaceae bacterium | reverse complement strand
GTACGTCTGAGCCCTGCGTTGGCCGTGCTACTTCTGCAGCACTTCGCCGTAGGCTGTGCCGATCGTGTCCCAGACCTCCAAGGCCCGCGGGGCCGCCAGCACGGTGCCGTGGCCGCCGCGGTAGGTCCAGGCAAAGATGCTCTCCACGCCCATCTCGGCGTACAGCCGGATCACGTCGCCGATCTCGGCCAAATTCTCCGGCTCCTGGTAGTAGCCCATCACCCAGCGCTGGTTGCCCTTGCCGTGCTTCTGCGCGGCGTCAAGCGTCCGCTGGGTCACCGACCGGAAGAAACTGCGGGGCAGCTGGTAAGAGAGGATCGTCGTGCTGAACACGTCGCAGGCCGTCGAGCCGGCCACGCGGTCCCAGTTGTCGTAGCCCCGGTTCTCCGTGACGTAGTAGGTGCCCAACGTCGCGTGGACGCAGCAGATGATCTTGCTCGCGGGGCGAATCTGTCTGATCCGCTGCGACGCCGTTTCCAGGATGTCGAGCGCGCGATCGTGACGGAAACGCTTCACCTCCGGAGTCAGTTGTCGCGGCATGGCGTAGCCGTACTGCTCCTCGAACATCCGCTGGCAGAACGAGCAGCGGCAACTCCAGTCGTCCCCAGCCCCGCCCGTGATCGATGCATAGCCCTTGGGCAGCGCATAGTGCGGCTCGTCCCAGAAAAAGCCGTCGGCGTTGACTTCGCGGGCCAACTTCTCGCAGATCTCGAAGAAGTACTCGCGGAAAGCCCTCGTGTTGAAGCAGCACGCCGACAGGGGCTCGCCGGTCAGGGCCGACACCTGCCGATTGCCCGGATTGTTCGTCAGGAACAGGCTGGGCGGTTCGCCGCCGAACCACTTGCCGATCCCCCAGGTGTCCAGGTACACCGTCAGGCCCATCTCCTTGCCGGCCTGCGCGATGGCCTTGATGTTGGGGAACCAGAAGTCAAGGTCGAATTCCGACAGCGCCAGCACGACGGCTGTGCAGTGGTGATCGAGCATCTCCTGAAAGTCGCTCCGGGCGTGCTCGACGTAGTTCAGCCCGTAGTAACTGACTCCCGTTTCTTTGACGGTCATGCGTGCTCCCGCGGTAAAGTTGGGACAGGATATCCGACACCCCAGATCACATCCGGAGTGCTCGCCCTGCCGGACTGGGATCTGCCGGCCGCGCGGTCTAATACTCGGGGCCGGCTGGCTTGTCTTCCTGGCCGACGATGCTCAGGGCCTGGTTCAACTGTTCAAAGCCGCCGGTGAGTTCCACCAGCTTGTGGACGCGTCCCACGGCGTCCAACGCTTTCTGAACGTCGCCGTGGTCGCGAATGAACTCCTGCAGATTCTTGACAGTGATGATCGCGTCGACCAGTTGCTTGCTGCTGTCGTCCGACTGCGGCTTCGCGGGTACTGCTGCTTTCTTGGCCATGTTCGAGATTCCTTTGTTTTTTGAGGCGCGAGATAGGAAAATACCTTCAGGCAACGTCAGCTTTGCATCAAAATAACACGGAGAAAAGCGGATCGCAAGGACGAACGGCCCCGCGCCGCATCAAATCGCTTCGGGGCCTGGCGAACGATGGGCGTCAGCCCATCGGTTTTGCCCAAGCCCCGCCTGCTGGCATGCAGGCAACCGGTGGGCTAACGCCCACCGTTCACCGAGGTCAGACAGTCGAGCTAGAACTCCGCATTCCCCGGCGTCCGCGGGAAGGGGATCACGTCCCGGATGTTGGCCATGCCGGTCACGAATTGCAGGACGCGCTCCAGTCCCAGCCCAAAGCCGGCATGGGGGACCGTGCCGAACCGCCGCAGGTCCAGATACCACCAGTAGTCCGCCGGGTTCAAGCCCTGCTCTTGCATCCGCTGCTGGAGCACGTCCAGCCGTTCCTCGCGCTGGCTGCCGCCGATGATCTCGCCGACCTTCGGGGCCAGCACGTCCATCGCCCGCACGGTCCGCCCGTCATCGTTCACGCGCATGTAGAACGGTTTGATGGTGCGGGGATAGTCATATACGATCACCGGCCCCTGGAAATGCTGTTCGGTCAGGTAGCGTTCGTGCTCGGACTGCAGATCCGTGCCCCAGGCCACCGGAAACTCGAAGGCGTGGCCGCTCTGTTCCAGCAGCGCGACAGCCTCGGTGTACGGCAGTCGCACGAACTGACTGGCGACGATCTTTTCCAGCGTCGCGATCACCGTCGCGTCGATGTGCTCGTTGAAGAACTGCATGTCTTCCGCACACTGCTGCAGCACGTCGCTGCAAAGCCGCTTCAGGAACCGCTCGGCCAACTCCATGTTGTCGGTCAACTCGAAGAACGCCATCTCCGGCTCGACCATCCAGAACTCGGCCAAGTGCCGCGAAGTATTCGAGTTCTCCGCGCGAAACGTGGGGCCGAAAGTGTACACCTTGCCCATCGCCGTGGCGAAGATCTCCGCCTCCAACTGGCCGCTGACGGTCAAATACGACCGCTTGGCGAAGAAGTCCGCCGCGTAGTCCACGCCGCGGTCGTTCCGTGGCGGCCTGTCGAGATCCAATGTCGTCACCTGGAACATCTCGCCCGCGCCTTCGCAATCACTGGCGGTGATGATCGGCGTGTGGATGTACAGGAACCCTTCTTCCTGGAAGAAGTTGTGGATCGAGCGGCACAGGCAGTTCCGCACCCTGGCCACCGCGCCGAACGTGTTGGTACGCGGCCGGAGATGGGCCCATTCCCGCAGTTTCTCGAACGAATGCCGCTTTTTCTGCAGCGGATAGGCTTCCGGATCCGCCCAGCCGTGAACGACGACTCGAGCGGCCAACAACTCCGTCGCCTGGCCTTTGCCTCCGGATGCCTTGATTTCGCCTTCGACCGTGACACTGCATCCGGGGCTCAGCCGCTTGATCTCCGACTCGTAGTTGGGCAAGCCGGCGTCGGCGATGACCTGCAGATTCGAGAGGCTCGAACCATCGTTCACCTCGATGAAGCTGAACGCGGCTTTCGAATCGCGGCGAGTCCGGACCCAACCTTGGACACGCGCCTGTCGGCCGATTGCCTCGACGCGGCGTGCCACAACAACGGGGACGTTCTCCATAAATGCGTTCCTCTTTCACAAATCCGCCGTTCGCCGCTTCCCTTGCCACGCTTGGGCGCGCGGCGTCCTGACGGCAATCGAACGGTCGATATCTTAACGCGGCCAGCGGCCGCAACCAAGCAGGTACTCGCTGATGCGGTCGTGATGCTCGCGCCGGTCCTGAGACTCGTGGACAAACGCACGAATCGCCCAAGCCGTGCCGTGGGGGTCTACGCCCTTGAGTGCATCTCGCGCGAGACGGCAAGCCCGCAACGGCGGGTCCCGAAACGCCAACCGTAGTTGCTGGACCATCGTACAAAAGCCGGAAGCCAGCGGCCAGGGCAGGGACGGGAACCTACCGGCCGAAGTTAGAAGCGAAGCGACTACCGCGGCGGCTCATCTGGTGGAAAGAAGCCGAGCCGTTCCTCAACCTGGCGAATTCGGATTCGCCGGAGATGCGGACGAACCCAGTTTTTGGAGCAGCATTTCCCGGATCACTTTCGGATTCGCTTTGCCGGCGGAGGCCTGCATCACCTGCCCGATCAGGAAACCAATGGCCTTGTTCTGGCCGCTGCGGAAATCGGCCACCGCCGCCGGCTGCGCGTTGATCACCTTGTCGATCAGCCCGTCGAGGGCGGTGGGATCGGAGACCTGCCGGAATCCGCGAGCACTGACGATCGCTTCCGGGGTCTCGTCACTGTCAAACAAGTGTACCAGCACCTCGCGAGCGGCGTTGGCGTTGATCTGGTTCTGGGAAAGCATGCTGAGCAGAACGGCAAGACGCGCGGGGGTCACCGGCGTACTGCCGAGTTCTTGCCGCCGCTGTTTGACGGCCGGGATCAGTTGCGTGGTGAGCCAGTGCATGGCCGTGCGCGGCGGGATTCCTTGTCCAATCAGGGCCTCGAAATAGCCTGCGACCTCCGGATCGGAACTCAGGAAGGTTGCCTCTTCGCCGCTCAGTCCGTGCTGGGTTACAAAACGTGCCGCCCGGGCGGCGGGCATCTCGGGGAGACGCGCGCGCATCTGTTCGATCCATGCGGGCGACAATTCGATCACCGGAACCGAGGGATCGGGAACACAGGGGCCTTCAAACTTGGCGCGCATCGGGAGCGTGACTTCTTTGTCCGGGTCCCACAGACGCGTGTGCAGAACCACCGCTTCGCCCGCCTGGACGCACGCGCTCTGGCGGCTGATTTCGTAGGCGATGGCGTCACCCACGTGGCGGATGGAATTCATGTTCTTGACTTCCACCTTGGTGTTCATCTGGTTGGTGCCCCGCGGCCGGACGGAGATGTTGGCATCGACGCGCATCGTGCCGTTTTCCATGCTGCACTCGGAGGAGCCGACGTAGCGCACCCGCGTGCGCAGCGCCTTGAGGAATTCCATCGCGTCGTAGGGCGTGCGGAAATCGGGTTCGGTGACGATTTCGACCAGCGGCGCGCCGGCGCGGTTGAAGTCCACCAGACTGATCGGCCGGCGTCCTTCCATTTCGTGCACCAGTTTGGCGACGTCTTCCTCCAGGTGGATATGATGGATGCGGAGCTTCTTGAATTCGCCATTCTCATCCGTGATGTCGATGCCGCCGCCACGCGACAGCGGAAGATGGGCTTGCGACAATTGAAAGCCTTTGGGCAGATCCGGATAGTAGTAGACCTTCTGGTCAAAGGCGCTTTTCGGCTGCAGCGTCGCGCCCAACCCCAGACACAAGAGCGCTGCCTTTTCCAACGCCTCCTGGCTGAACCGGGGTAGGGCGCCCGGAAACCACAGGCAGACCGGACACGTGTTCACATTGGGCTCGTCGCCAGGCCGGTTGGGGCAATCGCAGAACATCTTGGTCGCGCAATTGAGTTCCACGTGAATTTCCAAGCCGATGACCGCTTCCCATTCCATCGCTAGTTCCCTCCTCGGCGCGCCTTCAGAAGATGTTCGCCCAGCGCGAGCAGCCGCGCGTCACTGAGTCTCGGCCCCGCCAGTTGAAATCCCGATGAGGCCCCGCCTGACGCCGGCGGCACGTACAGCACGGGTTGGCCGGTTACGTTGGCAAAAGCCGTGGACGCGAATTGGGCGTAGGTATCGGCGAGCGACGCGGGTTCGCCGCTGGCAGCGCCGTGCGCCGCCGGGAGCACCAGGAAGTCCGCCGCCGAAAATCGCCGCTGCACGTCCGCCAGCAGGCGGGCGCGGATGCGGCAGGCGTTTTCATGCGCCTCGTAGCGGTCGAACTGGAAATAGGCCCCTTGAAACAGATAGCTTTTCAGCAGCGGGCCAAACGCCGCGCCGCGCGAGAGCAGATACATGTCGTTCCAGTTCTTGGCACCCGCTGCGCGCGGGCCGTACCGAACCGAATCATAACGTCCCGCGGAGGAGGATGCCTCGACGGAACCGACGATCCGGTGGACGAGCAAGAACAAGGGAAAATCGGGCAGGGACATGTCCCGAATCGAGAAGCCGGCTTCTTTCAGTTCCTCGACTGCTGAACAGAATGCCGTCTTCTGCTCGGCAGACAATCCGATTTGCGCTTCCGCAATGACACCGACGGCCGTTTTCTTCGGGTCCATTTCCGGCGGGGAAAAATCCAGGGGCGGCTCAGCGGGCAGTGAGAAGTCCAGGTCATCCTGACCGGCGATGGACTTCAGGATCTCGCGGATGTTCGTCAGGCTTGCGGAGAGCAGTCCGCAGCATTCCATCGACGGAATCAGGCCGATCAGGCCGAAACGCGACACCAGGCCGTAACTGGGTTTGAAGCCGCAAACGGCCGCGTGCGCAGCGGCCAGCCGGCTCTCGCCCATCAAGTCCAGAACCAGTTCGGCATCGGCAGCCTGACCTCCAATCGCGTCGCCGGCCCTGCTGCCCTGCACACCGAAACCGAGTTCACTCATGCGCGTCGAACCGCACAACGAGGCCCCGGCTCGACGCAGCCGCCGGACAATCGTTGCGTCCTCCACAGCCGTGAAACCGGTCAGCGCTCTCGAGCCGGCATCGGTGGGCCAGCCCGCTACGGAGAGATTGGCTTGAAGGGCGATTCGCAAGCCCTGCAAAGGGCCGCCCTGGGAGTCGGCGGTGGGGGGAGGGCGATAGAAAAAGACCGGGTCCATGAAGATGTCTCTCGCTATTCCAGAATGCTGGCGACTTTGAAGTAATGGCCCTTGACCTCGGGCGCGCTCTTGAGCAATTGGCCCGTTTGCGCCAGTGCCGAGCGTTTTTCTTCCATCCCTGGGCGCGTGCGGTTGACAACCGGGGCGACGCTGTAAATCGGATCTTCTTTTCCTGCCTCTTGCGAGGCGCGCAACGCCAGTTCGTCGGCCTGCGTGAGCACCTCTTCCAGCATGGGGCGCTCTTCGGCTGTAATGCCAATGCGCGATACCCAGGACAGATGATCGATCCTGTCTTCCTCTTCCGCGGTTCCGGGCAACACGTCCGGGCCGCCCAGATTCAACAGCCCCAACTCGGCCAGCTGTTCCCGTTTCACCGGAGCAGGTGCGCCCGTCAGCGGACAAGCGGCGCTGCGGTTCTTGGGAAACGCGATCACCTCGCGGATCGAGGGCGTCTGCAGAATCATCGACACGATGCGGTCCATGCCCAGCGCCAGGCCCCCGTGCGGC
>CAYUFW010000265.1:0-11821 GCA_964443915.1 uncultured Pirellulaceae bacterium | reverse complement strand
GCTAGCACTTACAGTCGTCAAGAAGGGAAGTTAGAAACTGGAAACGGCACTAGTCCTCGTGCAGATCGCGGGCGGCGGCCGCCATTTTGTCGTAGAGATCCTGCAGGCGGCTCTCATCGACCGCCGAGAAGGCGACGCGGATATCCTGACTTCCGTCCGCAATCACGCCGATGCCGTACTTCTCCAGCAGGTGTTTGCGGAACGCTTCCGCCTCGATTCCTTTCAGCTTCAGGCACATGAAGTAGCCGGAGTTGAACGGGTACGGCTCCCAGAGCTTGGCGTACTCCGGCGCGGCCAGGATCTCCCGCACCTTCTTGGCCCGAGCCTCCAGGATGCCGCGTTTTTCTTCCCGTTCGGCGCCGATCCCCTCGGAGACCATGGCCTTGGCCAGGACGGACTGCGAGACGTGCGGGCCGTTGGAGACCGCGCTGCGGATGGCGCCGGCCGCTTTCTTTTCCAGCGCCAAGTACAGCGCCTGATCGCTGAAGAAGGCGCGGGCCCCGAAGGTCAACATGCCGGTGCGGAAGCCCCACACAAACTCCTCTTTCGTCGGTCCGTCGACCTTGATGGCCAGAATCCGCTCGTGCAGACCCGCCAAGCGGGCGAAGAGCGATTCGCGATACACGCTCTCGTCGTAGAACAATCCGAAGTACGCATCGTCCGTGATCACCACCAGGTTGCGTCCGTCGCCCGCCGCCTCGCCGAGCACGGAGACGATCGCATCGGCTTCGGCCTTGGTAACCGAATAGCCGGTGGGATTGTTGGGGAAGTTCAACACCAGCACCGTCTTCCAACTGCCGGCCCGCGTCGTCAACGCCTGCCGCAGCGCCTCGACGTTGAACCCGCCCGAGGAGTTGAAGAACGGATACAGCGCCAACTGCGCCTGGTACCGCACGCCGAACAGCAGTTCGTAGTTCTCCCAGTACTTGTCCGGCATCAGCACCATGTCGCCTTTGTCGACGACCAGGTCGGCGATCAAGCTGATGGCGTGCGTCACCCCGCAGGTGACGATGGGCAGCGAAAAGCTCTTCTTGGCCAGGCTGGGGTTCTTCCGCAGCAGTTCCTCGCGCCACTTCTTGCGCAGATCGTCGCGGCCCGTCGCCGGTGCGTAGGCCAGCGTCTCGCCGGGGCCCAGTGCCGGAAAGAACTCCATCACCGACGGCAAGTACATGGGCTTGTTGTTCTCCCGCGCAATGCCGATGGTGGCGTCGTAGCGTTTGGCCTTCTCCTTGGCCTCCGCGCTTTGGGCCAGAATGCCGCGGGGGAAGTACAACCGCTTGCCAAATTCCGACAACATGCCGAACACGTGCGGGTTTTCCCGCTCGATGACTTCGTTCAGTTCCGCCGCCAAGGGACGGACTTCCGTCCCTGGCTGCATCAGGGACAGCGGGGCCCGCAACCGCAGCCGCAGCCCGTCCAGCTGTTCCCAGAGCGACTTGGAAAGCCGGTTGCCGAACTGCTGGAAGAAGCTGGCCATGCCGTCCGTCTCCTGGAACCAGTCGTCGCGGTCCACGGCGAACAGCTTGTTCAGGTTCTCGCGGGAGATATCCAACCCCGTCAGGTCCAGGCTGTCCGGCGTCGGCACGTAACCGATCGGCGTCTTGACCGCGTCCGCCTCGCCGCGGCAACGGTCCAGGATCCACTCGATGACCCGCAGGTTCTCGCCATAACCCGGCCAGAGGAAGTTGCCGTCTTGATCGGTACGGAACCAGTTCACGTGGAAGATCTTCGGCGGACTGGCCATCCGTTTGCCCATGTTCAACCAGTGCTCGAAGTAGTCGCCCATGTGATAGCCGCAGAACGGCAGCATGGCCATGGGATCGCGGCGGACTTCGCCCACCTTGCCGGACTGGGCCGCCGTCCGTTCCGACGCCATCGTGGCCCCGACGAACACGCCGTGCTCCCAGTCAAACGCTTCGTACACCAGGGGCGCCAAGTGCGCGCGGCGGCCGCCGAAGATGATGGCGGCAATCGGCACGCCGTGGTGGTGCTCGGTGCGGAAGGAATGGGAGGGGCACTGAGTCAGCGGCGCCGTAAAGCGGCTGTTGGGATGGGCGCCCGGGACCGGGTTGCCCTTCTCGTCCTTCGTGTCCGGCGTCCAGGGGCGGCCCTGCCAATCCAGCGCCTCGGCCGGAGGGTCGCTGTCCATGCCTTCCCACCACACCGTCCCGTCCTTGCCCAGCACGACGTTCGTAAAGATCGTATTGCTGCGGATCGTCTTGATCATATTGGGGTTGCTCTTGGAGTTGGTGCCCGGCGCGACGCCGAAGAAACCCGTCTCCGGGTTGATCGCCCACAAGCGGCCGTCGGTGTCGATCCGCATCCAGGCGATGTCGTCTCCCACGGTCCAGATCCGGTAGCCCTTGACCTGCAAGCCCGCCGGCGGAATGAGCATCGCCAGGTTCGTCTTGCCGCACGCGCTGGGAAATGCCGCCGCCACGTATTCGACGCGGCCCTCCGGGTTCTGCACGCCCATGATCAGCATGTGCTCGGCCAGCCAACCTTCCTGGCGGCCCAGGTGGCTGGCGATCCGCAGCGCCAGGCATTTCTTGCCCAGCAGCACGTTGCCGCCGTAGCCGGAACCCACGCTCCAAATCGTGTTGTCTTCCGGAAAGTGCAGGATCAAGCGGCGTTTGATGTCCCGTTCCGCTGTGCCGTGCAAGCACTTGGTAAACTCGCCGCGCGTCCCCAACTGCTTCAGCACCTTCTTGCCGACGTGCGTCATGATCCGCATGTTCAGCACGACGTAAATGCTGTCGGTCAGTTCGACGCCGATCTTGCTGAACGGCGAGCCGACCGGGCCCATCGAGAACGGGATCACGTACATCGTCCGGCCGCACATCGAACCCTGGAAGATCTCCCCGGCGCGGCGGTAGCCCTCTGCGGGCGACATCCAGTTGTTCGTCGGCCCGGCGTCCTCTTCCAGCCTCGTGCAGATGAACGTCAGGTCTTCCGTGCGCGCCACGTCGTTGACCGCCGTCCGGTGGTAGACGCTGCCCGGATATTTCTCCTGATCCAGCGCGATCAGTTCGCCGGTGGTAATCGCCTCCTGCGTCAAGCGGTCCTTTTCCTCCTCGGAGCCGTCGATCCAGACAATCTGGTCGGGCTCGCACATGCGAGCCATCTCTTCGACCCACTCCTGCAATTCGCGATGCTGCTTCACCGAACGATCCCCTCTTTCCAACACCATTTCGTCCCGACCTTTCCGCAGGCGGCAAGTCCTCGCGCGAAAAGTCCAACAATCCAGACCAGCAAAGCCAGTGCGTCTTCAATGCTAAGTGGGGTAAGCTTCCAGCTTGCCAGCGATAAACGATCGCAAGCTGGAAGCTTACGCCGCCTCCGCTACCTCAACATTTTGCCTTGAAGACGCACTAGGCCGCTGTTCGCGCGGGCCTCATCGTACCGGACCAGCGGCGCACGATACAGGGGGGCCGTGATTTAGGGGGGGGCCGTGGTTTTCCGCCTCGGAGAGACTGCAGTTTCGCCGATGACGCCAGTCAGGACGTCCGCCGGGTGTCTCACTGCGCGCTAAACTGTTAGGAATTCGGCATTTCCGAAGAGTTGACCGGATCCCGGCGGAACGGGCGTTTCCGGGCGTGCGCAGGACCGGTCCGATGCCGAAGAACGTGCCCCCGTGGCCGACGTCGCAGGTTACGGCGCAGGGCGCGGCTCGCCCGACAGCACGTTCGGCTTGGCGGCGTACGCCTGCCAATGCCCGGCCACCCGGCCCTGCACGGCGTCGCCGTGGTGCAGGACCAGGCGGTAACGCAGCCGCAGCGGCTGAGTTGCTTCGATCGTGTACGGTTTCTCGCCGCAAAACGCCGCCCCGGCCCAGCCGTCGTTACGGCAATGCCACAGCGTGGGATGGTTGGGGTTGAGCGGATGGTCGAGCATGGCAATGCCCGACCAGCGGTCCGGCAGGATCGGGCCGGATTGATCCAGCCACTCGGCTCGCTGCAAGTGTACGTTCTGCTCGTTTCGCTGAGAGCGGGCGTTCAGGATCTCGCCACCGCCGTCGAACGGCGTCATGGACTGGGCCACGCGCACGGCCAGGAACCCGAACGTCGTCTGCTCCAAGACGACGGGCTCCTTACCGGCGGGCCGGAACTGCAAATCAAAATCCATCAGCCGGAAGCCTTCCCCGGAGCCGAAAACGGTCATCGTACGCTCTTCGTCCAGCAGGTCCATCTGGCCGTCTTGCCAGCGGGTACGGACCACGAGCCGGCAAAAGACCGGGCCGTCCTCCAGCAGGACAATATCCTTGTGCAGGATCAGGCCGCCAGCGTCTGCCCAAAAGCTGTGGCCGGCCACGCTGTTGTGAGCGATCCACAGCGAGTAGTGATGCCGGTGGCTGCCCGTCGGATCGTGCGCCTTGCCGAATTCTGTCAGCGAGATACCGTCCGGGCCGTTGACGGGATAGAAGAACGGGCGGCGAAGCGTTGCGGTCGCGGCCTGGGGTGATCCCAGCAGCGGACCGATGTGGTAGGTCGTCACGGGCTGGCCGTTGTCCGTGATGTGCAAGGCGCCGTCCAGCGGCCACTGCGGCCGAATCTGCATGCGCGGAAAATGCGCCAGCGGCGTCGCCCGGTCCTGGTCGTCGAACATCCGCCAGTTCTGCGGCGGGTAGGGGACCTGAATCGCGCGGCCGCGCCGCAACACGCCGAAAACCAGACGATAGTCGGCCTGGCCGTTCTGGCCGCCCTGAGCGATCCACCAGAGTTCGCCGTGCGTTCTGACGTCCGCGGATGCCGCGCCGGCCGAAGCTTCCGTCAGGTAACTGACGCCGGGCACCGTCGCGGGCAGGAACTGGCGCTTGGCTGCCCGCGGCTGCTCGCGAGCCAGCCACTGCACGGGCTGCTCCTGCCGGCTGCCATCCGGCAGGACGCGGTACAGCCGCAACGACCGTTCGTCCACGGCGCCGGACTTGCCCAAGCGCTGGAGCAACGCCTGGAAGTCCATCGCGCAGGCCACGGGAACGAACTCGGCGCCGGCGGGCAAGCCGCTGACCTCCAGAGGCACCTCAAACCGATCGTACAGCGGAGCGGACGACTCCGGCGGCGCGTCGCCGGCCAGGGAACGAGCGGCAGACGCCAGGATGCAGAGCAGAAACACGCACCAGCGCTCGGGCAAAGCCGCGGTCATGGCACCGGTCTCCTTGGTGAGTGGCACGCCGCCGCTAGATTTCCTTCGCCGCGCCCGGTTGCGGGGCGGCGTACATTCCGTCGGCACCGGCCTGGATCGGGGCCGGCGTTTCCATCGTCATGTGGTCGACGTCGGCCACCAGTTCGACGTTGGAATTCAGGGCTTCGTCCCACGTGACGTAGCGGCCGGTGTGGGTGGCCATGCGGCCCATCAGCGTGGCCAGATTGGCCTCGCCGGCCCGGCGGGCCTCGTTGTGCGGCTTGTCCTGCCGGATGGCGTCCACCAGGATCTGCCACTCCGCCCGGTACGGGTTCAGGTCGGGCTGGCCGTATTCCCACACCACCTCGTCCTTGACCATCTTCTGGCTCTTGTAGAGCTTGGGCTCCGGCTGGCCCAAGTTGGCCATGATGACGGCCGAGCCCTTCGAGCCGTGGGCAAAGTCGGCGTATTCGTTCCAGCAGTTGGGCATGTGCCGCGAAAAGGCGAACAGCTTGGCCCCGTCGGCAAAGGTGTATTCCACGGTGTAGTGGTCGAACAAGTTGCCCGCCTCGGCGTAGCAGCGGCCGCCCATGCCCTGGGCCGCGACTGGCCAGGCGTTCTTGACCCAGCAGGCTTGGTCCACGTTGTGGCAGTGCCAGTCGATGAAGAAGCCGCCGGTGAGCCAGTTGAAGCACACGGGATGCTGGAGTTGGAACTCCAACTCGCTTTTGTTCTTCGGCCGTTGCGGAGTGTAGACCGGCCCGTGAACCCGGTAGATGCGCAGCGCGTGCAGCTCGCCGATCGCCCCATCGTGAATCCGCTGGATCACCTCCTGGCGAGCCTTGGAATGACGCCACATGAAGCCGCAGCCGACTTTCAGGTTCTTCTTCTCCGAATCCTCCGCGGCCTTGAGAATGCGGCGCGTCCCCGGTGCGTCGACGGCAAACGACTTCTCCATGAAGACGTTGACGCCTTTTTGCACCGCGTATTCGAAGTGCAGCGGGCGAAAGACCGACGAGGTGGTCAAGATCACCACGTCGCCGGGCGACAGGCAATCGATCGCCTTTCGGTAGGCGTCAAATCCCAGGAAGGACCGCTCGGGCGTCACGTCCACCTTGTCCTGAGCCGCGCGGGTCAGGTTCTGCAGGCTGCCCTTCAGGCGTTGTTCGAACAAATCGGCCATGGCAACCAGCTTGACCGGGCCGCCGCTGGTCGCGAAGGCATCCACGACGGCGCCGGTGCCGCGTCCGCCGCAACCAACCAAGGCCAGCTTGATCGGTCCTCCCTCGGCAGCGTACACGTGCGGCACGATCACGCCAGCTAGCGCGGTGGCGGCGACGGATTGGCCGGACCGCCGAAGAAACTCGCGGCGGGAATCGACACAGGACTCAACGCGGGAAACCGGCTTCTTCATCGACAGGCTCCTCTTGGGTTGGTGGTGATCGGAGATCGGTAATCGGTGGTCGGTGATCGGCAATCGCTGATCGGTCACTCTTCACCCACTATCGACCACGGGTCACCGATCACCGATCACCTCTCCCCCGTGCTCGTGCTCACACTCCTGCCCGTGCCCGTGCTGGTGCGGCGATTCGAAGAACCCCAGGGCGTACGCGAACAGGACGCCCAGCACCAGCGCGGCCGACAGTTTCATGCGGTCGTGCGCGTGAAATTGGACCTCCGGCAGGATGTCCGCCAGGGCGATGCATAAAAACACGCCCGCGGAGAACCCGAGCGCCAGTCCGACCACGGTGTGCTGATGCTCGACGAAGTGCTGGACGCCCAGGCAGAAGGCGACGGCTCCCGCCACGCTGGCCGTCGCGAATCCGACGTTTGCCACGTGCAGGGACTTCTTCGACCAGCCGCCGGCGGCCATGACCGACGTGATGGACATCGCGTCCAGCGGTTTGTGCAGCAGGACGGCCAGGAAGGTCCCCAGCCCCAGCATGCCGGCCGCCTCGGGGTGCCGTGCCTCGGCCGTCACGCTGGCGGCGATCGCGATGCCGTCCATCAGCGTGTGCAGCGTCAGGCCGACGAACAACCCGATCCAGCTGTAGCGATGCCGGTGCGTCGCGCAGCGATCGCCATCGACGGGGTAATCATGATGGTCGCAGGCTTCATGCGGATGAGCGTGATCGCAGCGACTGGCGTGGGGCGCGTCCACCGGTCCGTGCTGATGCACGTGGAAGGTGCGGATCAGGAAGAACATCACCAGAAGACCGGCCAAGGCCGCCCACACGGCCCAGTCCACCGATCCCGTCTCGACCGCCGCGTGCGGCAGCATGTGCAGCAGGGCCACGGCCAGCACCAGGCCGCCGACGAAACTCATGATCAACTGCATCCGCGTGTGCGTCAGCCTCAGCAACGCGGGCAGCGTTCCGCCCGCCAGCGAAGCCAGGGCGACCAACGAGCAATAGCCGGCGATCAGGAGGTAGGGCCACATGGCATCTCGACGGCTTTCTCGGCCGGCGTTCGGAATTCGGCGTCTGTAGACAAAACGAATGCTCATCATCGTAGGGTTTTCCCCTCTGGCCACAAGCCGGCGTGGAAGGAAATGATGTCGTCTGAGATCCCAAGGACCAAACCCCGACAAACCGCGCACCCGTCCCGCATCCCTCATCCCTCATCCTTCATCCCGCCTGCCCATCTTGCTCGCTTCCAGGTGGGCCTATAATGCAGCAGGAGAATCCCATGACGAGCACGAATCGGCCTGCGAATTTGAAGGCGTTGCGGGACAGCGGCTGGCAGTCCAAGTCCGTCAAACGCGAAGTGCACGACAACTTTCTGCGGATGTTGGCGTCCGGAGAGGAGTTGTTCCCCGGCATCGTCGGCTATGACGACACCGTCATCCCGGAAATCAATCTGGCCTTGCTGGCGGGCCACGACCTGTTGTTCCTGGGCGAGAAAGGCCAGGCCAAGACGCGGCTGATGCGCGGCTTGGTGCGTTTCCTCGACGAATGCCTCCCCTACCTCGACATCCCGCAAACGCCCTTCCACGACGATCCTTACCGCCCGATCAGCAGCGTCGGCAAACGGTTCGTCGCCGAGCATCGCGAGGAGGACGTGCCGATCGGCTGGTGGCACCGCGACGAACGCTACGCGGAACGTTTGGCGCCGGGCACCAAATTCGCCGACGTCATCGGCGAAATCGACCCGGCCAAGCTGGCGGGCGGCGACAGCATGTCGACCGAGCAGGCGTTGCACTTCGGCCTGATCCCGCGGATGCACCGCGGGATTTTTGCCGTCAACGAACTGCCGGAACTGGACGAGTTGGTGCAGGTCGGACTGTTCAACATCCTGGAAGAGCGCGACGTCCAGATCCGCGGCTACCCGATCCGCTTCGACCTGGACGTCATTCTGCTGTTCTCGGCCAATCCCGCCACCTTCAACCGCAGCGGCAAGGTCATACCGCAGCTCAAGGACCGCATCGGCTCCGTGGTCCACACGCATTATCCCCGTTCGCGGGACGTGGGCATCGAGATCATCGAGCAGGAAGCGGGCCTGGATCTGGGTGGGCCGTACCCGGTGGCGGTGCCCTACTTCATGAAGGAAATCATCGAGGAAATCACGGTCCAGGCCCGCAAGTCGAAGTACGTGGACCAGCAGTCGGGGATCAGCGCGCGGTTCAGCATCGCCAACTACCGCACGATGGTCTCCAGCGCCCGGCAGCGGGGCGTGCTGCTGAACGAACGGCCGGCGGTCCCGCGCATCAGCGACCTGGGACGCATCTATTCCTCGTCGTTGGGCAAGTTGGAACTGGACCTGATGGGCAGCCACCAGATGTCGGAGCGGCAAGTGCTGGACGCAGTCGCGGCCGAGGCCGTTCGCGTCGTGTTCGAGGAGTACGTGGACAAGCACGGACTGGCGCAGATTTCCGAGATCTTCAACAAGGGCGTGAAGATCGAAGTCGGCGACTTGCTGCCGTCCCGGCAATACGCCGAGCGATTGAAACGCGTCCCGCCGGTCTGGGACAAAGCCTTCGAGGTCAACGCCTCGGAAGACGTCGCCGTGCGGGCCTCGTGCGTCGAATTCGTTCTGGCCGGCCTGTATTCGATGGACCTGGTCTCGCGGGCCCAGCATCACGGACGTATAACTTACGAAGTCTCCTGAGACAACGCCATGAAAACGCTCATTCGCCACGCTTCCGTCGTCCTGCCGGAGGGCACGTTGCAGACGTCCGTGCTGATCGACGGCGGCCAGATCGCCGCCATCGAGCCGGCGATCCACACGCAGGCCGAGACGGTGGTCGATGCCGCCGGGCTGCATCTGATCCCCGGCGTGATCGACGACCAGGTCCACTTCCGCGAACCCGGCCTGACGCACAAGGAAGATCTGCGGCACGCCAGCCGAGCGTGCGCCAAGGGCGGCGTGACCACTTTTCTGGACATGCCAAACACAACGCCCAACACGACCACGCAGGCGCGGCTGGACGAGAAACTCGCCCTGGCTGCCCAGCGGAGCCTGGTCAACTACGGCTTCTACATCGGCGCGACGCCGGACAATCTGGACGACCTCCGGCGGGCCCGCCGCACGCCGGGCATCAAGATCTTCATCGGCTCCAGCACCGGCGACCTGCTGGTGGACGACCAGGACGCCTTGGAGCGGATCTTCGGCGAAACCACGCTGCCCATCTGCGCCCACTGCGAAGACGAGGCACTCATCCGCGCCAACGGCCAACGTTACGCCGGAACGCAGGACGTGGCCGATCACTCGCGGATTCGCGACCACGAAGCCGCGGTGACCTGCACCCGCCGCGCCCTGGATTTGGCCCTCCGGCACCAGCACCGGTTCCACGTTCTGCACGTTTCGACCGGTGCCGAAACGCAACTGGTGGCCGATCACCGCGGACTGATCACGGCCGAAGTCTGCCCACACCATCTGTTCTTCAGTGTGGACGATTACCCACGGCTGGGCACGCTCGTGCAGATGAATCCGTCCCTCAAAACGAAGCAAGACGGTGCTCAGCTGTGGCAGGCGTTATTGGACGGACGGCTGCAGGTTGTCGCCACCGACCACGCGCCGCACACGCTGGAGGAGAAACAACGGCCCTACCCGCAATCGCCCTCGGGCGTGCCAGCCGTGGAGAACTCGCTGGCCCTGATGTTGAATCAGGTGAACGAAGGCCGTTGCACCATCGAGCAGGTCGTCCATTGGATGTGCGACGCGCCGGCGCGGGTCTGGGACATCGTCGGCAAGGGCCGCATCGCCGTCGGCTACGACGCCGATCTCGTGCTGGTGGACATGCACAAGACGGCGATGATCCGCAACGAAGAGCAGCAGACCATGTGCCGCTGGAGCCCTTGGCATGGCGAGACGCTGCAAGGCTGGCCGGTCCGCACGTGGGTGCGGGGCCACGAGGTCTTCCACGACGGCCGTTTCGACGAATCCCGTTGCGGCGGCGAGGCCACGTACGACCACGCCCGCGGCGGATACTGGCAAACCGTGTAGACGCGGCACTCCGTGACGCGATTAGCGTAGACGCGGCACTCCGTGACGCGATTCTGCAAACAGACTCGACCGACCAAGGCGAAGACCCCGTGCTCGCAAGACTCCTGCTCCTGTTCCTTCTCGTTCCGCTGGCCGAACTCGTCCTGCTACTCTACCTGGCCGATGCGACCAGTTGGCAGATGACGCTGGGGCTGGTCATCGCCACGGGCGTGATCGGAACGTGGCTGGCCCGGTCGCAAGGCTGGCGGGTCTGGTCGCGGATCCACACAGAACTGGCAGCCGGCCGGATGCCGACCGAACCGCTGCTGGACGCCGTGCTGATCTTCGTTGCGGGAGCCTTGCTGCTGACCCCCGGCATCCTGACCGACCTGCTCGGCGTCTTGCTGCTGATTCCCTGGGCGCGCGCTTCCTTCCGTCGCCGGCTGGTGGCTTGGTTCAAGTCGCGATTCACCATCCACGCCGCGAACTCCGGCTCCTGGCCCCCGCCGCAAGGCCGCTCCGAGGTCATCGACTCCTACGTTATCAACGCGGACGGCAAGGACGACGCGAAGACCGGGCCATGAGGAAACCGAGGCCGGGCGGCACGCCACGAGCCGTGTCGGAGTCCGTGCGCAGCGGAATGGAAATCCAAAACGACCGGGCCGGCGCCCGAGGGCAATGATGCAAGCGCGGCGTCCTACGACTGCGGGCCCAGTAGGCGGTACGTCAGTTCGCGGACGAAGTCCTTGCCGTCGCTGACCCGCAGGCGGATTTCGCATTGGCCGTGTTGGAAGGCGGCGGTGGGGTAGGTGACGAAGATGGGTTCGGTGCGCGACTCGCCAACCGCCACGGGGATGGGATTCACGGGGGCCCGCAGGGCGGCCTTCGGGCCGTCGGGTAACTCGATGCGGTACTCGGCATCCGCGCCGCTGCGGTTCTTGATCTTTACGCGGATCTGGTTGGTGATCTCGCCAGGCTTCAATTCGCTGAAAGGCAACCCCAGGCCGCGGAGCAGGGTCACGTCGGCCGACTGTTTGCCGCCCAAGACGGCGCCGAACGCGACGAGCAGAACCAGCATCGCGGCGGGATAGAGGATCACGCGCGGCCGCAACAGGCGGCCGGCGGCTCCGCCAATGCGGGCTTGGGAACTGAAGCGGATCAGGCCGCGGGGCCTGCCGATCCGCTCCATGACGCCCTCGCAGGCGTCGAGGCACTGCGTACAGGCGATGCACTCCATCTGCAGTCCGTCGCGGATGTCGATTCCCGTCGGACAGGT
>CAYUFW010000264.1:0-11881 GCA_964443915.1 uncultured Pirellulaceae bacterium | reverse complement strand
GGCGGCGCACGCGGTCGGGGACCAGGAGATGTTTGTGGATCATGTTCGGAGACCTTCCCTTTCCGGCCCTTGGAATTCCCGTTGGCGGTGATTAGAATGTGCCCCTTACGAGATTTCCATCCAGTTCGCGGCGGTGCATTATGAAGGTTGCTGTTCTGAAAGAAACGTATCCCGGCGAACGGCGGGTGGCCTTGACCCCGGCCAACCTTGCCGCGTTGGCCAAGGCCGGTGCGGAGGTGGTGGTCGAGGCCGGAGCCGGCTCCGCTGCCGGGTTTCCCGACGCGGAATACGCGGAAAAAGGGGCTCAAGTCGTCGCCACGCGCCACGAGGCATTGGCTGCCGACGTGCTGGTTCAGGTGCGCTGCCTGGGAGCCAACGCCGAAGCCGGCCAGGCCGACTTGCCGCATCTGCGGGCGGGCCAAATCGTGGTCGGAATGTGCGACCCGCTAGGGGCTCCCGCGGCGATTCAAGAAGTGGCCCAAACGGGCGCGACGCTGTTCGCCCTGGAACTCATCCCCCGCATCACGCGGGCGCAGAGCATGGACGTGCTGTCCTCGATGGCCACGATCGCCGGCTACCGCGCGGTGCTGCTGGCGGCCGTCGAACTGCCCAAGATGTTCCCGCTGATGATGACGGCGGCCGGCACGTTGACGGCCGCTCGCGCGTTCGTGATCGGCGCCGGCGTGGCCGGCTTGCAGGCGATTGCCACGGCCAAGCGTCTGGGGGCGATCGTCTCGGCCTACGACGTGCGGACCGCCTGCCGCGAACAGGTCGCCAGCCTGGGAGGCAAGTTCATCGAGTTGGAAATCGAAGCCGGGCAATCGGAAGACAAAGGCGGCTATGCCAAGGCGATGGGCGAGGACTTCTATCGGCGGCAACGCGAGCTGATGGCCCGCGTCGTGGCGGAGAGCGACATCGCGGTGACGACGGCGGCCATTCCGGGCAAGAAGTCGCCGGTCCTGATCACCAAGGAAGCCGTCGAGGGCATGCGGCCGGGCAGCGTGATCGTCGATCTGGCGGCCGAACGCGGGGGCAACTGCGAACTGAGCCGGGCCGACCAGCGGGTCGAGCATCGGGGGGTCGTCATTCTGGGACCGACCAACTTGCCGTCCGAGATTCCGCACCCGGCCAGCCTGATGTTCTCCAACAACGTGACGAAGTTCCTGCAGAATCTGATCAAGGGCGGACAAGTCAATCTGAACCTGCAGGACGAAATCATCCGCGAGACGTTGACCGCTCGGGACGGTGAAGTGGTCCATCCGCGTCTTCGCGAATTGCTGGGTCTGGGGGCTCTTCCCGACGCGGCCGCCGCCGCGCCGGGCGACGTTTCTCCTTCATGACAAACCGCCAAGCTACGGATTGAGGAAGCTATGACTGCCGTTCGTATGATTCGCACAATCTGCCTGCTGACCCTGGGCGTTTGTCTGGCCGTCACCGTCGCGCAAGCCGTGATGGCCGGCGACGAAAACGTCGGCGCGCCGACCGCCGCCGCAGAGGCCGGTCTTGCGACCGCATCGTCCGAAGCAGCGGGCGGCGACAAAATGGGGCTTTCCACCCAGGCGTTGTTGGCCAGCTTGACGATTTTCGTGCTCGCCATGTTCGAGGGATTCGATGTGATCGTCAAGGTTCCGCCGACGCTGCACACGCCGCTCATGTCCGGCTCGAACGCCATTAGCGGCATTACGGTGGTTGGCTCGCTCGTGGCCGCCGGCGCGGAGCAGGTCGGCCTGGCCACTGTGCTGGGCACGATCGCGGTGGCCTTCGCCATGATCAACGTCGTCGGCGGATTTCTCGTGACGCATCGCATGCTCAAAATGTTCAAGAAGAAGTGACGGAAGCTCGACTGTGAATACTACGCTGAACGTCCTGGTCCAATTGTCCTACGTCTTGGCATCCGCGCTGTTCATCTTCGGCCTGAAGATGATGTCGCACCCGCGCACGGCGGTCCGCGGCAACTTGCTCGGCTCGCTGGGCATGTTGATCGCGATCGTGGCGACGCTGATCGGTGTCGTCCGGTTCGAGTACATCCTGCTCGGCATTCTCATCGGGTCCGTTGCGGGAGCCTGGATGGCGCTCAAGGTGCCGATGACGGCCATGCCGCAGATGGTCGGCCTGCTGAACGGCTTCGGGGGCGGCGCGTCGGTGCTGGTCGCCGGCGCCGAACTGCTGCGCGGCGAGGTCGAAGGCGTCGATCCGTACGTGATGTTGAGCGCCACGGCGGCTTCCGGCATCATCGGGGCCGTGACGTTTTGGGGCAGCCTGGTGGCCTTCGGCAAGCTGCAAGAGCTGAAAATGTTCAAGAAGCCGGTGAGTCTGCCCGGCCAGCAGGCGATCAACGTCCTGTTGCTGCTTGTCTCGCTCGCGCTGTCGGCATGGCTGGTGGTCGGCGAGCCGGCGCACGCTCCCTGGATCTACCTGGCCATCGTCGTGATCACGTCCGTGCTGGGCGTGTTTCTCGTCAACCCCATTGGCGGCGCCGATATGCCGGTCGTGATCGCTCTGCTGAACTCGTATTCCGGTCTGGCCGCCTGCGCCACGGGATTCGTCATCAACAACAGCGTGTTGATCATCGCCGGTTCGCTGGTCGGCGCCTCGGGCATCATCCTCAGCGAGATCATGTGCAAAGCCATGAACCGTTCGCTGACCAACGTCCTGTTCGGCGTGATGGAAGCGGGCTCGCTGGCCGGCAGCTCCGACGAGTTCTACGCCACGGTGCGGAGCACGACGGCGGACGACATCGCGATGCTTCTGGACGGCGTCCAACGCGTGGTCTTTGTGCCCGGTTACGGGATGGCCGTGGCTCAGGCCCAACATGCGGTGCGGGACCTGGGCAAGATCATCGAGGAACGCGGGGGGACCGTCGAATACGCCATTCACCCCGTCGCGGGCCGCATGCCGGGGCACATGAACGTGCTGCTGGCCGAAGCGGATGTCGATTACGAGCAGTTGAAAGAAATGGATCAGATCAATCCCACGATGGAGACCGTCGACGTGGCGATCGTGATCGGGGCCAACGACGTGGTGAACCCGCTGGCCAAGACCGATCCCAACAGTCCCATCGCCGGGATGCCGATCATCGACGTCGACAAGGCCCGTACGGTGGTGATCAAACGCAGCCTGAGCCCTGGCTTTGCGGGCATCCCCAACCCGTTGTTCGGCGCTCCGAACACGCTGATGTATTTTGCCGACGGCCAGAAAGCGATCCTGGACATCATCCGGGCGGTGAAAGAGTTGTGACGCCCTGACGCCGCCTGCTGCGGCAGCCGCTCGGAGCTTGGCGCATGGACGAACCCCGGCAGACGGTACAGCCGCTGACCGTTTCCCAGCTGACGCAGCGGATCAAGCAGTCGTTGGAGGCTGAGTTCACGTCGGTCTGGGTGGCTGGCGAGTTGTCGGATGTGGCGCGGCCGCAGTCGGGGCACGTCTACCTGACGCTCAAAGACGAAGGGGCGCAGATCCGCGGCGTCATCTGGCGCAGCGTCGCTTCGCGGCTGGACTTCGATCTGCAGGACGGTCAGCAGGTGGTCTGCGGCGGCGACTTGGACGTTTATCCGCCGCGGGGCGTGTACCAGCTGATTATCCGCAAAGTCGAGCCGCTGGGCGTGGGGGCGCTGCAGTTGGCGCTGCGCAAGCTGCACCAGCGGTTGGCGGCGGAGGGCCTGTTCGACGCCGGCCGCAAACGGCCGTTGCCTCGTTTCCCGCGGCGGATCGCGTTTGTCACCAGTCCCACCGGCGCGGCGGTGCGGGACTTTCTCGAAGTCTTGCGGCGCCGTTGGCGTGGCGTCCAGGTACTGATCATCCCCGCCAAAGTCCAGGGTGAAGGTGCGGCGCAAGATCTGGTGCGCGGCATCCGCGTGGCCAACGCGCTGCCCGAGCCGCCGGACGTGCTCGTGGTCGGGCGCGGCGGCGGCAGCCTGGAGGACCTGTGGTGCTTTAACGAAGAGCCGGTCGTGCGGGCCATCCACGCATCGCGGATTCCTGTCGTTTCGGCGGTGGGCCATGAGATCGACGTGACCTTGTCCGACTTGGTGGCGGACGTGCGGGCGTTGACGCCCAGCGAAGCGGCGGCGCTGGTCGTGCCTTCGGCCGACGAGATCCGCGCCGGCTTGGACGGAATGCGAGGTCGATTGGCCGCCGCGTTGCGGGCTCGGGCCGCCGACGCCCGATCGAGACTGGAATCCCTGGCCCAGCATCGCGTCTTCCGCCGGCCGTTCGACCTGGTCCACGATCTGGCGCGGGAATTGGACGATCTGGAAATGCGGGCCCAGCGGGCGATCACTTTCCAGATGACGCGGCACCAAGACCGCATCGCCGCCCTGGCCGCCCGGCTGGAATCGCTCAGCCCCCTGGGCGTGCTGGCCCGCGGCTACAGCCTGACCCAGCGCACCGCCGACGGACAGCTTGTGACCGACGCCGCCACGTTGGCCATCGGCGACGAGATCACCACGCGGTACGCGCAGGGCCAAACGGTGAGCCGGGTCACCGAAATTCGCAGTGCAACCTAGTGCGTCTTCAAGGCTCAATGTTGGGGTAGCGGCGGTGGCGAAATGACCCCAGACGGAACATGCGGCATCTCGGCCGGCGCCAGACCAGGGCGATTCATCGTTCCCGTCCTTTTGCTCCTGGGAGCCGCCGTATGCCCGGCGGGCTGTGCGCCCCGTCCCGAGCCGGCACGCGAGGCCGCCGAGCCGCGGCAGGAGTCAGCGGGCCTTTCACCGGGCGAGGCGGCTCGCTTGATTCAGCTCCACAACCGCGCCCTGGGATCCCTGGGCACGGAGGATTTCCCGGCCGCAGTCAAGCTGCTGGAGGAATTGCAGGCCGCGCTCCCGGACGAACCGGCCGTGACCGTCAACTTGACGGTGGCCTGTCTGCTGCAGCTGAAATGGCTTGACTTCGGCGGCGGGCGTGGCACGGCGGAGCACCAGGCGGCAATCCAACAGGCGGAACAGGCCGTGCAGCGTCTGCTGCAGGTCGCCGGGGACGCGGCCGACAGCCACCTGCTGGCCTCCAAGGTCGCGCGGCTGACGGCTGACGAGCAGCGGTCGTGGCAGGAATTGGAGCGTGCGGCGGAACTGGCGCCCGAGGATCCGGTCGTGTGGTTCGAGCGGTTTCAGACGGCCCGCGGTTCGGCGGACGAGCGGATTCGATCGCAAGTCGCTGCGGCGCTGAAACGCACCAAGTGGCGCCCGACAATCTGTTTGTCCTGGTGCAACTGCTTTGGCAACAGGCGTCCGACAGAGATCCGGCGATCGCTGACAGCCTGGCCGCGATCCGCCGGTTCGTCGAACCGCTGGCCGGCGAAGGCACGCGAATCCGCAGCCAAAACGTGCTCGGCCTGCTGGACCAGGTGACCGCCACGTTGGCTGATCAGGCATTGGACCAGCAGCAGAAGTGGCGCACGTTACAGGCGATGACTCGGCGGATGGGCAACGTCGTGCTGGCCGAGACGCCCACCAGGATCGACTTCCGGCGCATCGATCGGCAGGACGACCGGGAGATTGCCGAGCGAGCGTTCGTTTGCCGCGATCTGAGTGACGCTTTCTACGCCGCTGTCCCAGGACTCGTGCGGGATTTGGGTCCGCCGATCTCGGTGGCATTAACGCCGGCGCCCGATTCGCAGCAGCTTCCGCCGCTGCCGGCAATTCGCGACATCGAGTTGCTCGATTTCGACCTGGACGGCCGCTTGGACGTGATTGCCCTTGGCGAACGATCCGTCGAAGTCTACGGGCGGCCCCGGAACGACTCGCCGTGGCAACTCGTCGCGGCGTTTCAGCCACCAGGAGAACTGTACGGCATGGCCGCAGCGGACCTGGACCGGGATGTGCCGAGGTTGGGGACGAGCGCACGCACGCCCTGTCCTTGCCAAGCTGACGCCGACTTGCTCGTGTTCGGCCCCGACGGGCTCCTCGTGCTGGAGAACCGCTTGGACGAAGCGACGGGAAAACGGTCGCTGCAGCAAGTTGGCCAAGATCAAGCTCTGAATCCGTTGCGCCGCGTCTCCGCGGTCGGCTTGGCGGACGTGGACCACGACGGCGACCTGGACCTGATCGTCTCGGCTGCGGGTGGAGTCTCCGTGTGGTCCAACGGCGGCCAGTTCGCCTTCCGAGACATCCGCGCCCGCTCGGCGCTGCCCCCCGCAGATCTGCCGCTGACGACCGTCGTCCCGGTGGATTGGAATCACGACGCCGACATCGACATTTTGCTGGCCGGCGACGCGCCGGGCGCGGCCGGCTGGCTGGAAAACCGGCGGCACGGCCGGTTCGCGTGGCGGCCGTTTTCCGCTGAGTCCGGTCTTGACATGGGGGCGGCGGCGCTGGAGTTGTTGGATTGGAACGGGGATCGGTCATGGGATCTGCTGGCGGCCGGCCGAGGCGGATTGATCCTGGCTCAAACGACGGCCGCGCGCGGCCGTCACGTTCAATTGGGTCCGTCGCGCGCCCTGAGCGAGACGGCGTTGACCGGGCTGGCCACCTGGGACTACGACAACGACGGCTGCCTGGATGTGCTGGCGTGGGGCGAGAAAGGGCTGACGCCTTGGAGGGGAACCGCGGACGGGCAGTTCCATGCCGAGCCAGGACTGATCCCTAATCCGCCGGGCCGCGTGCGGGACTGTGCCGTCGGTGACGTGGACAACGACGGCGACTGGGATTTGTTGGCCGCCACGCCGGACGGCGTCGTGTGGTTTGTCAATCAAGGCGGCAACCGGAACCGCTGGATCGACGTCGTGCCGCAGCCGGACGCGAATCCGGAGCAATTCCCGGATCTGCGCATCAACATGCACGCCGTCGGCAGCTGGGTCGAGTTGCGGGTCGGCCCCGTGTGCCAATCGCGAGTGGTCTCTCGCTTGCCGGTCCATTTCGGCCTGGGGCAGGCGGTCCAGGCCGATGTGGTTCAAGTCCATTGGACGAACGGCCTGACCTGCACGCGGCTGGAACCGCCAGCCGGCCAACTGCTGCGAGTCGAGCAGGAGCGGAAGGGAATGTGACCCGAAAACGTCGCTTTCGATCCCGTCGGCAGGTCGAATCGGCTGCTCGTGATTACGGGGGAGATCGTCGTGCTCAGCAACTTCGACGCTGTCACGAGCCTGCTGCTTCAGGATACCGGCCAGACCACCGGCGCTTAAGACCCGTCCAAGGACAACTCCGCGGTTTTGTCGCCTTTCGCTGCGTGAAAGGGCGTTCTTTCGCGGAGCGAAAGACGACATTGTTCGTGGAGGAGTCCGTAGCGCGACCCGCTGTCGAGGACGGCGGCTCACGCCTCGCACGGCATGTCGGCCAACTCGAACAACGACTGGGTCTTGACGATCGCCAAGTCGGCGGGGAAGGTGTGGAAGGCTTGGATCAAGAGGGCGCGATCGCGGGTTTCCAAGTGGATGTAGCTGAGCGGGCCCAGCGCCAGCCGGCCGCCGCCGTCGAACTTGTGCAACAATCCCGACCGCTGCCCATCCCCCAGCAGCTCTTGCTGGAAACCCCAGAAGATCTCCGGCTCCGCAATTTCCAGTTGAAAGCCCATCTGGTACACAACGCCCCGGCTGCGGTGGAGGTCGTGGTGTTCGCCTTTCAGGCGGTGAAACAGCAGGCGGCGGGTCTTGGGCAGCGGGTTCTCGGCGGCGGCCGCGACCTCGGTCAGCGTCACTCCGCCGCAGCGCCACGTGATCACGTGGCCCGCGCTGGTGATGTCGATTTTCGCCTGGTACTTGCCGCGTTCCACACGACGCGAACGATAGATCTGGAACAACTCGGGATGAAGGGGACGACCGTAAAGTTGAATGGTCAGCTCCGCGACTTTCGGTCTGGTGGTCAGCACGGAAGCGGTTCCTTGTCACTCGTCGGGTTTGGATCTGATAGGAAAACGAACGACTCGAAATGAATCAACGGGCCCATTATAGAGTTGCTTCAACGGGGCGACAAAGCCACTTTGAAAAGTAAATTTTTTCTTCGCGAGACCCGTCTTGACAAGACGGGACGAACCGCTTCGCACGTTCACACCAACAGCGTGAACAGGTCGTAGGCTGCGTGCGTGCCGGCCGTCACCCCGAAGCCGCGGAACAGGAACAGGGCCGAAAACGCCAGGCCTGCCAGCAGACGAAACGCGAAGCTCGGCCACGCAAAGATCTCGCCTTGTTCCGTCGCGAAATGCCAGCCCAGGAGTGTGACGTCCACGTGGTAGTGGGCGACGGCGAACAGCAAGCTGGTCCCCACCGCCGCGGCGACCCAGCTGTCGCGCCACGAAAGGCCCGCCAGACGGCAGACCCCGGCCGCGGCCGGGAGCAGCATCAAACGGAAGAGGACTTCCTCGTAGGTCCCGGCGCCGAGATAGGCGACAACCGTAGCTGCCAGCGACGGGCCGCCATCGGCCACGCCCGCCGCACACGCTGGCTGACCACCCGTGAACAAGCGGCTTTGCCAGCCCGCTACCAGCACCAGCACGAAGCCGAACGTCAGCGACTCCAGCAGCATTCCGTACAACACGGTCCAGCGAAACCGCCACGGTTGCCGGCCCAGGTGATGCCACGCTAACAGCAGACCGCAGGTGACGACCGGCAGCAGAAAGTACTGCGTGAATCCGAGGAGATCGAGCACTCGGCGCAGCCACACATCGGCCGCATTGCGGATGGCTTGCGGACCCAGCAGCAGGACGCCGATTTCGTAAGACAGCAGCAGCGGCGCAGCAAATGCCAGACTGGCCAAAGGCCGAGCTGATTCGTACCAGTATCCGGCTTTCGCCGGCGCTGCCAGCATCTCCTTCTTTGCTGACATGGCGGGCAGTTTACCCACAGCGTTGCTCGGGCAACAACCCCAAATCGCACCCCATCAACGGGATCGAGCCCAGATTTCACCGTAGCGCATGAAGTAGTAGTCGAACAGCTTGCGGCGGACTTCCACCGCGAAGCCCGCCTTCTTGAGGCACTGCACCAACTCGCCGTGCCGCTGGTCCCGACGCAGCTCGTGGAACTCCAGAGCGACGCGTTCAATCCGCTCCCAATAATCCTGGGGCAGGCTGCGGACGATCTCGTACTCGCCCCCTTCGCAGTCCATCTTGAGGAGATTGACCACGTCCAGATGGGCCTCGTCCAGGATCTTCGCCAAGGGCTCGCAGGGAACGGTCACACGCACCGGTTCCTGACGGTAGCGGCGGTAAAGCAGGCGAATCAGCAAACGGGTCGTCAGCGCTGGCCGGATGCCGGCCTGATGCGTGACGATGTTGAAGCCCGGATACTCGACGAAGTCCAGCGACGGCTGCGAGCCACCGACCGCGGTTTTCAGGGGTCTTACGTTGACCAGGGAGTTGAGGCGGACATTCATCTTCAGGCAATCCATGACGCTGGTCGGCTCGATGGCCAAGACGCAACCCTGCGGAACTTGGGGTGCTGCCCAGAGTGTGAACAGGCCCATGTTGGCGCCGACGTCGACAACGGTGTCGGTCGGGCGGAGTTCGAAGCCGGGGTGGGCATAGCGGTTCTTGCGGAAGAGCTCGGCGATCAGGAAACGGGCCGCGCCACGCACCGTCTGGGAAGGCAGGTAGAACGAAAGCCCGTTGGGAAGCGGGAGCTTGGCGATCCATTCTTCAGGCTGCCCGGCAGGCGGCTGGGATGCGTGGCTGGTCATGACAGGTGTCTTGCGAACGCGACGGAAAGCAATCTCGGGGGCTGGATCTGATTGCGGACGGGATCGCGTAGGATTTTGGGCTCGCGCTTCCACGGATGCAACCGTCCGACCTGCGATTCGATTTCACAAGGATCGCGACGAGAGCCGATCGAGAGCCGCTGAACTCGTTGATATTGTTGAACTTGCGCAGGAGAGCCGCGTTGACCAGCGAGACGCCAGCGGGTAGAATTCGCGACAAAACGGGTTGAATGCAGGCCCTCGATTCGCTCGGGAAGGATACGTACGTGGATCCGCTACGGCTTGGCATCGCGCTGACTCCGTTGGCAGCCTACGTGTTGCTGTTGGGGTTGGTTAATCTCTCGTCCCGCCCTCTGTTCACCACCGGCGGACGGGACTTGGCTGCGCTGGCCATGGGAATCAGCGGTCTGGTCGTCGTGGGACCGATGGAGCTGTTCTTTCCTGAAGCCACCGTGGAGCGGTTGGGCGGCTTTGTCTGGCTGATGCTGATCGGGCTGTACGCGCTGCTGATCGTCCTGTTGACGCTGGTGCGAAGGCCGCGGCTGGTGCTCTACAACATGACCGTCGAGCAACTGCGTCCGATGCTGGCCAACGTCGTGTCGGATCTCGATCCGGATGCGCGTTGGGCGGGTGAATGCCTGGTGTTGCCACGGCTGGGGGTGCAACTGTTCATCGAACCGTTTCTGGCCATGCGGAACGTGCAGTTGGTGTCCACGGGACCGCACCAGAGTTACGCCGGCTGGCGGCGGCTGGAGCGCGGTCTGGTCAAAGGGCTTCAGGGCGTTTCCAGTTCGCCCAATCCGTACGGGTTCAGCTTGGTTTTCTTTGGGTTACTCATGGTGGCGCTAGTCACCTTCGCCATCGTCAGCGATCCCGCCGTCGTGGAGCAAAGCTTGCGGGAGATGCTGCGTCGCTAAGAAGGGGTAGTGGATGTCGGACATCGAAGTTCAGCCGGTTGCCACGAAACAGCAGAAGAAGCAGTTCTTTCACCTTCCTTGGCAGTTGTACCGGGGCGATCCGAATTGGGTTCCGCCGCTGCGTCAGAATCAATGGGAACTGCTCAACTACAAGCCGCACCCGTTCTACGACGAGGCCGAGATCCAGACGTTCTTGGCTCTGCGCGGCGGGGAGCCCTGCGGTCGTGTGGCGGCCATCATCAACCACGCGCATAACAGGCACGCGCAAGAGAACCGGGGCTTCTTCGGTTTTTTCGAGTCGATCGACGATCCGCAGGTCGCCGCCGCGCTGTTCGGCGCCGCCCGCCAGTGGTGCGCGTCACGCGGGATGACCGCGATGCGCGGGCCCGTCAACCCGTCTCAGAATTACGAGTGCGGACTGCTGATCGACGGCTTCGATAGTCCGCCCACGTTTATGATGACGTACAATCCGCCGTTCTACGCCCGTTTGATCGAGGGCTGCGGATTCAGCAAGTCCCAGGAGCTGTACGCTTACTGGGGAAATGTGGACATGCTGCAGCACCTGGACAAGAAGCTGCAGTTCATCATCGACGAATCGAAACGCCGCTTCAACTTCAAGCTCCGCAACCTGGACCGTTCGCGATTCAAGGAAGACGTGCGGAGGTTCCTGGATGTCTTCAATTGCTCCTTCGTCGGCTCGTGGGGATTCGTGCCGATGTCCGAAGCCGAGATCGAGCACGCCAGCGTGGGGCTCCGCCAGCTGATTGTGCCCGAACTGACGGCGGCGGCGGAAGTCGACGGCAAGATGGTCGGGGCGGTGTTCGGTTTGCTGGACTACAACCCGCGGATCAAGAAGATCGACGGCCGTTTGCTCCCGTTCGGATTCATCCGGCTGCTGTGGAACCGGCGAGCGATTCCCCGTGTGCGGCTGGTCAGCACCAACGTGATCCCGGAGTATCAGAAGTGGGGGCTGGGGCTGGTGCTGCTGAACAAACTGCTGCCGGACGCGCTGGCGTACGGACTGAAGGAGGCAGAGTTCTCCTGGGTGATGGAAAGCAATCACTTGTCCAAGGCGACGCTGGAGCGGGGCGGAGCGAAGCGGGTCAAGACGTGGCGGATTTACGACTCGGTGACCGGTGATCGGTAATCGGTGATTGGTGAGCGGTGAGCGGTGACCGGTGACCGGTGACCGGTAATCGACGACCCGTGATCCGTGACCGGTCACCGACAACCGATCACCGACAACCGGTCACCGATCACCGACAACTGATTACCGGTCACCCGCATCTAGTGCCGTTTCCAGTTTCTAACTTCCCTTCTTGACGACTGTAAGTGCTA